>JACKFC010000009.1 GCA_020632665.1 Deltaproteobacteria bacterium | reverse complement strand
GCGCGCCGCCTCCTGGCAGGCCCGTACCCTGCGCGACGAGCCGTTCGGCCCGGAGCCCCTGCACCTCGACCTCGCAGGCCTCGGCGACGTCGCGATCGGCCTCGCCTACGGTCGCTCGGAGCGCTATCCGAACTCCGTCGTCGCCGAGCGGGTCCGCGCCCTCTCGCTGGCGTTGACCGCGGCGCTGCCCGAGCTCGGCGACGACGACCGCGCCCTGCGCGTCGACCTCTCCGGGCGGCAATCGTTCCGGCTCGGCAAGCACCGCGTCCTGGCGCTGCGCGGCAGGCTCGGCCATGGCCTGATCGTGCCGCGAGGGCAGCGGCCGTACCGCGTCGTCGGCATCGGGCCGACCGACGTCTCGGCGCTGCTCGCTGGGCCCGGTGGCGGTGATTTCGGCGCCGTCCGCGGCTTGCTCGACGCCCAGCGCGATGGCCGCAAGCTCGCCGGCCGCAGCCTGGGCTGGGGCTCGGCCGAGCTGCACTGGCCCTTGCTCGATCTCGGCCGGGGCTTCGATACGCTGCCGCTTTGGCTCGGTCGACTCTGGGCCGTGGTCTTCGTCGACGCTGCCGGCGTCCTCGCCGGCGACGAGGCGCGGCTGCGCGCGGTGACGACCACTTCCGGCGTCGCCGGTTCCGCCGGCGTGGAGCTGCGCCTCGGGGTCGACACCGGCTACCTGCCGCTCGGCACGCTGCGCCTGGGCGCGGCGGCGATCCACGGCGGCGCCGAGGGCTTCGCCAGTTGGATCCGCTTGGGGTATTAGGTCAGCAGACGCCCGCACGGAGGTCGCGATGCGCACGATGATTCGCCGAGGTTCCCGTCTCGCAGCCGCCGCCGTCGTGGCCTTGCTGCTGGCCGCCTGCACCGACTCCGGCACGACCACCGTCGCCAGCGGCGGTGACGCGGCATCCGACGCCGCAGCGTCCGACACCGCAGCTTCCGATGCCGCTGCTTCCGACACCGCAGCTTCTGACGCCGACGGCACCGCCGGCGTGATCAACGTCACCGCGGCGACCTTCGATTGCCTGAAGGATTGGCAACAGGTCCGCCGCTTCCGGATCAAGCGCCTGGTGGGTGATGTCGCCGAGTCGCTGGCGGTGGCGAACTCCGCCGACGGAGGCACCTACCCTGCCGGGACCGTGATCCAGCTGATCCCGACCGAGGCGATGGTCAAGCGCGAGGCGGGCTTCTCGCCTGCGACCAAGGATTGGGAGTTCTTCTTTCTCAAGGTTTCCAAGGATGGTACCGAGATTGCGGCTCGTGGCACCACCGAGGTGAAGAACGGTTTTGGTGGCAACTGTTTTGGTTGCCACAATGCTGCTGATCCGAAGTGGGATCTGGTTTGTGAGCAGGATCATGGCTGTGCCAAGTTGCCTTTTTCTGCTGATATTATTCAGAGTTTTCAGGATTCGGATCCTCGCTGTCCCGGCGGTGGCTAGTTCTTGGATTTTTGCTGGTTTCTTGGCTTGTTGTTTGAGTTCTTTGGCTTTTGCCTTGCCAGGCGTGGGGATCAAGGAGGGGTGGGCCCCTCCTTGCACCTCCCCCGTTCGAAGGGGGGGCTTGCGCACCCCCTTCGAGCATCCCCCGCTTTGGAGTGGGTGGCCCTTCGATGGCGCTTGGTCCGCCATAGCACTTCGCCTTCGCTGCGCTTCGGCTTCGGCTTTGACGGCGGGGTGGCGTGAGGCTGGCATTGTAGCTGCCGCCGCTTCTTCCCCAGCTGGTGTCAATGCGTCCGCCGCTGCCGCTGCCGCTGCAGTCTCTGCCGCTGCAGCCTCTGCCGCTGCAATGGTCGCGGTCTATGCGTCGATCTCACCGGCCCACCAAGCACGCCAATTCCCCAACCTCACCAACCCCCGCCGTAGAGGCCGAAGCCGAAGCGAAGCGAAGGCGAAGCGCCAAGGCGGCGCAATCCGTCTCGGCCCAACCACAACGCCAAAGCACGGGGGGAGCCCGAGGGGGGAGCGCAAGCGGCCCCCCCTCGGACACGGGGGAGGTGCAAGGAGGGGGCTGCCCCCCTCCTTGATCCCCACGCCTGGAAAGGCGAACCCAACCCGAATGTTGCCAGCAACGCGACTTCCGACGAATCCGAGTGCGCGGTACTCGCGGCCGGTGGTGGCCGAATTGATCAACAGACGGATTTGGACCGGCCCCGGTGCAAGGAGGGGCCCACCCCTCCTTGATCCCCACGCCAGAAAGGCGAAATCAAGCCTGAAATGAAAACAAAACCCCACGGACCCCGAAAAACCCAAAAAAACCCACCGAGCTAAGGCAAAACCACCAACTCCTGATCAGCAAAAGCAGCCCGAACAAAAACGTCCCCGCCGGGAGCCACGGCCCAACAAGAATCCTTGCACGAAGCAACCTTCGCCTCCGTAGCGGTCACACTCTCAGCAGGATCGAGCGCCTCGACGGCGCCGTCGACGCTCTTTGGTGCCACCGCGAGCCCGCGCAACCGCCACACCACACCGGCGGTGAAGACCTTGCCGCCGGTCGCCCGCAGGCTCGTCTTGCCGGCACCGGCATCACTCGCACGCAGGCTGGTTCCGTCCCAGAGGGCCGTGACGCCGGCGGGATCATCGGCCTTGCGGGCGGGCTGGCCACCGAAGTCGACTCGGGCCCAGAGCAGGCCGGGGTTGTTGGCGAAGCTCTCGACGGCGGGGTCTTTGGCCGGCGCGATGGTGTCGATGGTCGGTCGCAGCAGCGGAACGATGGCGCCGGCGCGGACGTAGAGGGGGAGCTTGGTCAGCGGGACCTTCAGGGTCTCGACTTTGCCCGTCGCTGGGGCTTCGTGGATGGTGCCGTCGAAATAGTCGACCCAGCGGCCGGGCGGGAAGAAGACGTCGCGCTCGGTGCCTGGGGTCACCACGGGCGCGACCAGGAGGTGGTCGCCGAAGAAATGCTCGGTCGCCTCGTGGGCGCGGAGCAGGGCGCTGCCGGCGAGCTCGGGCAGCATCAGGCCGAGCGGGCGGACCGGGCCGACGCCGCTGTAGGCCGTCTGGATCGCCATGAGATCGGTCCAGATCAGCGGGAACAGGCGGGCGTGCAGGCGGATCAGCATCCGCGCCACGTCGAGCGTCTCGGCGTCGAAGGGGCTGCCCGGTGCGGCGTCGTTCTTCACGGGCTCGGACAGCCACGGGTGGTGCTCGGTGCCGCCGCCGATCTGCAGCACGCCGGTCAGCGCCGTATGCTGCAACCAGCGCAGGAAGAGCTCCTTCGGCGCGCGGCCGTGGCGATAACCGCCGGTGTCTGCACCGAAGAGGGGCAGGCCCGCCGTCGGCAGCGAGATCGCCGCGCTCACCGAGGCCGGCAGCCCTCCGGCGTGGCATTTGCCGCCCGGGTCGCATTCGGCGTGCTGGTGCCAGGAGGCGCAGAGGTCGCCGGGCCAGATCATCGAGGTGTGGACCTGATCGCCGAGCGCCGAGGCGCGGGCGAGGATGAAGCCGCCGCCCTGCAGGCCCGCCATGCCCGGCTGCTCGGCGCCGATCGCCGGCAGGCGGCTGGCGTAGGCGGCGTGGTAGCCGAGCTGGAAGCCGCGGTGCATCGTCCGCTCGTCGCTGCCGTCGTGGAAGAACCACGGGATGCGGGCGCTGAGCAGGCCGAGCACGATGTCTTCGCCGTAGTCGAGCTTGTAGCCCTCGATGCCGAGCGCCTGGTATTGCCCGATCAGCTTGCGGAAGAAGGCGTCGGCGTCCTTGTTGGTGAAGTCGATCGGCGGACCCCACTTCAGGATCTTCGAGCCGGCGCCTGGGCCGGTGACGAAATAGCCCTTCTCCTTCGCCTCTTTGTGGTTCTTCGCTTCGGTCTTGCCGCTGTAGCCCGGGTCGAGATAGGGCGTCGACCACAGGCCGAGGCGCAGGCCGCCGTCGTGCAGCGCCTTCAGCATCGCCGGCGGATCGGGGTAGCGCGCGGGGTCGAAACCGAAGTCGTTGACCGCGACGTCGTAGGGCCGGTCGATCCAATAGCCCGAGAGCGCGAGGTCGTGTGCCCGGATCTGCGCGAGATCGTCGAGGACCTCGGCCTGATCTTTGTTCTCGTTGCGCCAGATCAGGCCGCCGACCGCCCACGGCGCCGGCATCTGCGGCTTGCCCTTCGCCGCCCAATAGCTGCCGACCACGTCGAGCGGCCGATAGCCGGCGAGCAGGCGCAGCGTCGCCTCGTGCCAGCCGATGGTGACCGTCGTGCGCTTCGGATCGGTCGCGGCGACGTCGAAGTCGATCGGCCGCAGGCTGTCGACCAGCAGGCCCCAGCCGTGGGTGCCGACCAGCATCGGGACGCGGACGTGGGCCTCGTTGCTCGAGCCGTCGAGGTTGAAATTGCCGGCGATCTGCATCGTTCGCCGCTTGCCGCGGTGCTGTGGGGTGTCGAAGAACTCGCCGAGGCCGTAGTAGCCCTCGTCCTGCGGTGCCTCGGCAGAGATGCGGAGGTACATGATCCGGCCACCGCCGTCGGGCGCCGGCTGATCGGCGGCCCAGGCCTTGGCCGCGGCGTGGTCGGCCGGGCGCAGGCGCAAGGGGCCCCAGTCGTAGGTTCCGGTGATCAAGTAGAGCGCGGGCCCGGGCGTGCCGGCCTTCTCGCCCGCATCGGCGGCGAAGACCGTGTCCAAGCGCCACGCGGCGTAGGTGACGTTGCCGTTGTCGCCATCCGGTTCGCCGGCCCCCGGCCCTGCGCCGGCCTCGTGCGGCGGCACAGCCGTCATCTTCGTCACGCTGGCCCAGGCGAGCCCGGTGGGGCCGTCCTCCGGCAGCAGCGAAGGATCGTAGTTGTGTTTTTCGTCCCAGCTCGGCACCACGCCGACCTGCCAGCGTCCGACGTCGAGCTCGGCGTGCGGCGGGCCGTCCTTGCCCACGCGCACCGTGATTCGCTTCGCCGGCCCATCGACGCGGATGATGGTGCCAATGAGGCCGGTTTCGAAGACCTCGCCCGCTGCGCCCGGGCAGGGCCGACGGCCGGCCTCGCTCAGGTAGCGGCAGGTGGCGTCGCCGCTGTCGCTCTCCGTCGCGTCAGCGTCCGTCGTGTTGATGTCGGTGGCCGTGGCGTCGAGCAGGTCGCCAGCCGTGTCCTTGTCGTCGGTCCTTCCGCTCTTTCCGTCGTCGCTGCAGCCGATGCTTGCCAGCAGGGCGAGGGCCGAGAGCCACGCTTGGACGAGGGAGGTACGCCGGGCCCGGCGTCGGTCCCCGCGCCGACTCACGCGTCGGCCTCGCCGGGCTGCAGCAAGATCGCCGAGCCGGGCAGCAGGTCGGCGACGCCGTCGCGGACCGGGAATGCGCGATCACCGCGGGCGCGGACCAGCAGCGCGTCGAAGGGCTCCTCGACCAGCGCGCCGGAGCGCTCGCGCAGCGCGCGTTGCCGCTGCAGCGCGCCGAGCTTCTCGACCAGCGCCGCCGGTGCCGGCTGCAGCGGCTCATGGTCGTCGGGGTCGGCGATCAGCTCGCAGAGGTCGCGCAGCTCCTGCAGTTCCGTGCTCATCCTTCGCTCCCGTCGGGCATTGCGCCCGCAGCCACCCGTTCGAAGACCGCATGCGTGTCGCGCGCGGTCCGCTGCCAGGAGAAGGTCGCCGCGCGTGCGGCGCCCTGTTGTGCCAGATCTCGGCGCAGCGTGTCGTCGTCCAGCAGGCGCGCCATGGCCTCGGCGATGGCGTCGTCGTCTTGCGCCGGGACCGCCAGCGCCGCGTCGCCCGCCACCTCGTCGAGCGAGCTGCCGCGGCTGACCAGGGTCGCGGTGCCGCAGGCCATCGCCTCGATGACGGGCAGGCCGAAGCCCTCGTAGAGCGAGGGGTAGCAGAGCGCCTGCGCGCCTTGGTAGAGCAGGCGCAGATCGGCCGCCTCGACGTAGCCGGTGGTCAAGATCGCCTGCCGCGCCGGGCTGCTGCCGAGCGCCTCGCGGATCGCCGCGTCGCGCCAGCCCTTGCCGCCGACCAGCACCAAGGCGACGTCGCGGTGCTGCGGCCAGATCTTCTCGAAGGCGCGGACCAGCCGGACCAGGTTCTTCCGTGGCTCCAGCGTGCCGACCGCGAGCAGGAAGCGCTCGGGCAGGTCGAAGCGGGCCCGCATCGCGGCGATCGCGGCCGGGTCCTTGGCGCCGAAGAACATCGGGTCGGCGGCCAGCGGCGTGGTCACGACCCGGCGCGGATCGACGTCGAGCAGGCGCACCACGTCGCGTCGGCTGGCCTCGGACGGGGTCAGGATCGCCGCCGCCCGCGCCGCGACGTGGGGCAGCAACCGACGCTGCAGCTCGCGCTTGCGGAAGCTGAAGGTCTCCGGCGTCAGGTAGACGGCCATATCGTGGAAGGTCGCCACCATCGGCGGGCCGGGCAGCAGCGGGCCGAGGTAGTTCGGGCAGAAGAGCACGTCCGCGCCCGAGCTGCGCGCCTGCGCGGCGAGCGCCGTCTGCATCCACAGCGCGCGCAGCGGCATCTGTGGCCCGATCTGCGCACCGCGGACGTCTGCCTCGGTCGGCTGGTTGCTCGCCAGCAGCAGCTCGTCGCCGGGGAAGGTCTCGGCGTAGGCCCGCAGCAGGCGCTCGGTATACATCCCGATGCCGCTTCGGCCTGCGGTCCAGGTGGTGACGTCGACCAGCACCCGCATCAGCCGGCCTCGCCGTCGAGGAAGCGCCGCGCCGGCTCGAAGACCTCGGCGGGCGCCCGCTCGGCGTACATCATATCGCCGTGGCCGTAGTCGTGGCCGCAGCCGGTCGCGCGGCCGAGCACGACGAACGCCTTGTCCGGCTGGCCACCCTCGGCCCCCGCGGCGTCGGCGCCCCAGGCTTCGAAGGCCGGCCGCAGCGAGCGGGGCGGCGCCAACCCGTCGGCGGCACCAGCGAAGAAGCGGACCGGCAGCGTCAGCCCGCGCAGGCCGTCGATCGCGCGGGCGCCGTCGACCCGCAGCTCGCCGTCACCCATCGCCCAGGCGGCGAACTCGCGGTGCAGCGGGCGCGGCACGTCGCGCATCGCGTCGACCATCACGCTGCCGGTGAGGCCGCGGGCGACGCCGTCCGGGTTGTAGACGATGCGGTGAAAGGGCGTGCTGAACCAATCGACGAACGGCGCGTACAGGGCCGAGAGGAAGCGGTAGGGCATCATCGGCGCCAGCGCGTCGGGCAGGCCCTTGACCTTCGAGAGCGGCCAGACCGGTACGCCCAGCCGCGCCGGCGAGCCGAAGATCACGACCTTGCCGACAGCGTCGACGGGCACGACCCGGCCGAGCGTGGCGTAGAGCAGCATCCCGCCCATCGAGAAGCCGCAGAGGTCGATCTTCGCCGCCCCGGTCTGCGCGCGGACCGCCTGCACCGCCAGCGGCACGTCGTGGCGCGCCATCGCAGCGAAGCGGACCCTGCTCCGCTCACCGGGGGCGTGGTCGTTGCGGCCCGAGCGCAGCGTCACCAACCAGACGTCGCGTCCCGCCGCGGCGAGGTGGCGGGCGAAGCTGCGGTCGGGGTGGGCGTCGCAATTGCGCTCGTTGATCGCCAGGCCGTGGATGATCAGCACCGGCCGCGCGGGCTCGCCGGCCTCGCTCGTGGCCTCGCCGCGTGGCCGCAACCGGCGCAGCTCGATCGCGCTGCCGTCTGGGGTGTCGAGGCGTTGGACGTCGTCGTAGTCGAGCGGGACGTGCAGGCGCCGACGCCAGAAGCGGACGTGCGCCCAGGTCATCAGCGCCAGGACCAGCAGCAGGACCGCGGCGAGCAGGGCCCAGCGCAAGGCGGACCCGTCCGGCGATGCGGCGAGCGTCTCGAGCAGCCCCGTCGGCGGCGGCGGCACGTCCGCCAGCGGCAGGTTCACGACGCCTCGCTCTTGCGGCGGAAGGCGAAGATCCGGGCTCCGCGCGGCTTGCCGGCGCCGGGGATCTCGCGCAGCGGATCGGCGGCCTCGGCCAGCACGCGGTCGTAGAGCGCTTCGTAGCGCGCAGTCACCGCCTCGATCGAGAAGCGATCTTGCACCAACTTGCGGCCGATCTTGCCCAGGCGCTTGCGGCGGCGGTCGTCGCGCAGCAGCTCGACCACCGCGGCGGCGATGCCGACCGGCTGCATCGAGGGCACGCCGATCGCCGCGCCGGGCTCGACCAGCTCCTCGAAGGGCGCCTTGTTGGCGACCACGGTGGCCAGCCCCTCGGCCATGCCTTCGAGCAGCACGCGCGGCATGTCCATTCGCTCGTTGACGCTATCGGCCGGGAAGATCTGCACCGTCGAGACGGCCATCAGCTCGCGCAGGTCGTCCACCTCGTTGAGGAAGCTGACGTGGTGCGCGAAGCCGTCGGCGCTGACGGCCTCGCGGATCTTGGCCTCTTCCTCGCGGTCGTCGTCGTCGAGCAGGCGGCAAGCCATGACGAAATGGCAGTCGATCTCGCGCAGCACCCGCGGCAGCACCGCCGCCACCGTCCGCGCCGCGTAGCGGTGCCGATAATCGCCGCAGTAGAGCACCAGCGGCGGACCCTGCGGGATGCCGTGGCGGGCCCGGACCATGTCTTCGACCACGTTCCGCGGCGGCAAGACCGCGACGCCGTGCGGGATATGCTCGACGTCGAGGATCCCTTCGCCCTGCACCCGGCGCTGCGTCTCGCGCGAGAGCGCGACCACCGGCTCGCCGGCGATCATCCGCCGCGCGCCGAGCGTATTGCGCGGCGCCCGGACCAGGGTGTGGATCACCGGCAGGCCCCGCGCCTTCGCCCCGGCGCGGACGATCTGCGCCACCAGCGGGTCGGCCGGCCAGAAGAGGTGGACCAGCTGCACGTCCGAGGAGCCGAGCAAGCGGCCGAAGAGGCCGAGTCGCCGGCCCAGCGGCGTGTGGCCACCGACCTTCGGACCCCACGCCGGCTCGGTCTCGATCTCCGGCGGCAGCGCCCCGATCACGCCTTCGTGGGTCAGCACGCGGGCGCGGTAGCGGGTCAGGTGCAGCGCCAAGTCGCGGACCAGGTTCTTGTCGGAGCGCGTCCACGGCGGCTCGATCGGCCCCGAGAGGAAGAGCACGCGGGGGGCGTAGGCCGATGAGTTGCTCATGTCAGGACCTTTCTCCGCTAGAGCACGTGCATCAGCGCAGCGATGTGCTCCGCGAGCAGGTCTGCATCGACGACGTGTTGGTTACCCTTCATCCACTCGGTGAGCTGGGATTTCAGCGACAAGATCGGCTTGTGGCTCTCCTGCCTCGTTAGGGTTCCGTCTGAACTTCGCAATCTCACTTCTATCGTTACCCTATATGGGTGCGAATGCGTCAAATCGGGGAGCCAGTATGTGCTGCGAATTCCCACTGACTCGACGTTGGCAGGTTCCCGCCTGGACACGAGCACGCTCTCCACTTTTTGGCGGACTTCATCAGCGGCGACTTCTGAGAGCACAGGTACCGTGATGTGAAACTCGGTTGCCGGGAAGCGAGCAGGGCGGCCGGCCTTCTGCCGCACACCCTGCGCCGCGAGCAGCAGCGCGTCGGTGTCGAGCTCGACCAGCGCGACCTCGGCCGGCACCTCGAGCGCCGCGCGGGCCTGCGGATGCAGCATCGAGCAGACGCCGACCCGCCGCACAGCACCCGAACCATCGGCCGCCTGCAGGTAGACCCAGGCGTGGCGCGCGGGGTGTAGCCAGCCCGGCGCGTCGTCCGGGCAGCCCGGGCTCGCCGCGGTGCCGGCGTAGAGCGCGGCGTCGCGGTCCTGCCGTCGCAGCAAGGGCGCGGGCAGGCCGAGCGCAGCGAAGACCGCGACGACCGCGGCGGTCGCCTCGGCCCAGAGCGAAGCGGTCAGCGCCGCGGGAGGGGCCTCGGCCGCGCCACCGTCGGCGCCACCACCGAGGCGCTCGCCGATCGCCACGCCGAGGCGGTTCGCCTCGAGCGGCAGCGCGCGCTTGTTCGCCGCGGCCTGGGCGGCGTCTTCGGCGAGCGCGCCGAGCCCGGCGAGGTAGGCGTCCCGTGCCGCGGCATCGCCCCGCACCAGCACCGGCGGCAGGCCGAAATCGGCGCCTTGCGGCGGCGTCCGCTCGGGCAGGTAGCCGTGGCCGAACTCGAAGAGCCCGACCCGCAGGCCCTTCTGCGGGCCGACGCTGGCGGTGCCGTGGCCGAGGTTGCGCTCGACCGCGCCGAGCAGCCCCTCGCACAGCCCGCGGCGCAGCGCGACGTGCTCGGAGGAGAGGGTGTTGCGCAGCCGCAGCCGCGGCAGCTCGCCGCCCCCGCCGTCGCGGGATTGCAGCCCCAGGCGCTCGCGGGTCGGCTCGTGCTCGAAGGAATAGAGCTCGACCTCGGTCAGCGCCGCACCGATGGCGCAGACGGCGCGCAGGCGGCGTTCCAGGCTGCGGGCCGGCGGCAGCGGCGTCGGCTTGGCCTCGGCGAGCACGGTGGCCGAGGGGATGCGGTCGTAGCCGTAGTGGCGGCCGAGCTCCTCGACCAGATCGTCGGCGATGCCGACGTCGCGGCCGGCGCGGAAGCGCGGCACCGTCACGACCAGGCGGCCCTTTGCGCCCTCCTGCAGGCGGAAGCCCAGGCGGAGCAGGGTGGCGTCGAGCGCGGCATCCGGCAGCAGCGCGTCCGAGAGGCCCAGGCGCTGGCGGAGGTAGTCGCGGCCGACGTCGATCTGCGGCAGCGGCGCGGGGGCCTCGGCGTGGCGGCCGACGTCGACCAGCGTCGAACAGGGCGCGGCGCCGGGGCAGAGCGCGGCCAGCGTCGCGGCGAAGCGGGCCGCGGCGAAGGCCGGCAGGTCCGGGTCGAGGCTCTTCTCGAAGCGGGCCGAGCTCTCCGAGCGCAGGCCGAGGCGCGCCGACGTCTTGCGGATCTGCGCACCATCGAAGTTGGCCGATTCGAGCACCACCGTGGTCGTATCGTCGCGGATCTCCGAGTCGCCGCCGCCCATGATCCCGGCCAGCGCGACCGGGCCCTCGCCGTCGGCGATGACCAAATCGTCTGCCTGCAGCGTGCGCACGGCGTCGTCGAGCGTGCGGATCGTCTCGCCGTCGGCGGCCCGCCGCACCACGATCTGCTCGCCGCGGACGAAGCGCGCGTCGAAGGCGTGCAGCGGGTTGCCGGTCTCGAGCATGACCAGGTTGGTGGCGTCGACCACGTTGCTGATCGGCCGCACGCCCAGCGCGCGCAGCCGCAGCCGCGCCGCCACCGGCGAGGGCGCGACCTGCACACCGGAGAAGCGCGCCGCGAGGTAGCGCGGGCAGACGTCCGCCGCGCCCGGGTCGATCGCGACGCCGCCGGCCAAGGGCGCCGGGCCGCCGAAGACGGCGTCGGTCGGCGGCAGCAGCAGCGGGCGGTCGAGCAAGGCCGCGATCTCGCGGGCGATGCCGAGGTGGCCCCAGAGGTCGGGGCGGTGGGTCAGGCTCTTGTTGTCGATCTCGTAGAGGACGTCTTCCAGGCCCGGAATCGCATCGGGCAGCGCGGTGCCGTTGGGCGCCGTCACGCCGTGCAGCTCGAGCAACCCGTCGTGGTCCTCCGAGAGCCCGAGGTCGGCTTCGGAGGCGAGCATTCCCGGCGAAGGGATGCCACGGACCTCGCCGTGGCGGACCTCGATCCCCGAGGGCAGCGCCACGCCCGGCGGGACGAAGGGCACCCGCATCCCGAGCCGGAGATCCGGCGCGCCGCAGACCACGCGCACCGCCGGCCGCGACGGCCCGAGGTCGACGTCGGCGAGCCGCAGCTTGTCCGCGTTCGGGTGCGGTTCGACGCCGACGACCTCACCGATCACGACATCCGTGAGGCCATGGCCGAAGCGGACCACGCCCTCGATCTCGGCGACGGCGAGCACGAAGCGGCCTTCGAGCGCGGCGAAATCGACGCTCGCGTCTCCGATCAGCTCCCGGATCCAATTTTGCGAGACGAACATCCGCGACCCTCCTCAGCAACCAGCCACGAAGGGCTCGCAGAACCGGGCGTCACCGCTGAGCATCAGGCGGATATCGCCGATGCCGTAGCGCATCATCACCAGCCGCGACAGGCCCAGGCCGAACGCCCAGCCCTGCCACTGATCCGGGTCGAGCCCGCCCATCCGCAGCACGTTGGGGTGGACCAGGCCGCACGGCAGCAGCTCCAGCCAGCCGCTCTGCTTGCAGACCGAGCAGCCCGCGCCGCCGCAGTTGCGACACGCGATATCGAGCTCGAAGCCGGGCTCGACGAAGGGGAAATAGCCGGGGCGCAAACGCACCTGCACCGCCTCGCCGAAGATCGCCGAGAGCAGCGTCCGCATCGCGTCGAGCAGGTGGCCGACCGAGACGCCGGGCCCGCCGGCCGCCGGCGCGCGGTCGATCATCAAGCCCTCGACCTGATGGAAGGTATGCTCGTGGCTGGCGTCGGTGGACTCGTAGCGGAAGACCCGCCCCGGGAAGATGGCGCGGAAGGGCTCGCCACCGAGGCGGTGCATCGTCCGCACCTGACCCGCCGAGGTATGGGTCCGCAGCAGGTGGCCGGCGTCGAGCCAGAAGGTGTCCTGCATATCGCGGGCGGGGTGCCAGCTCGGGATGTTCAGCGCCTCGAAATTGGAGAATTCGCTGTCGACCTCGGGGTAGTCCAAGACGTGGAAGCCCATCGAGGAGAAGACGTCTTCGATGTCGCGGCGCACCAGCGAGAGCGGATGGACCGCGCCGCGGCGGGTGCTGCTGCCGACCAGGGTCTCGTCGAAGCTGCGGTCGTCGAGCTCGGCCTGCAGCCGGGCCTGCGCCAGGGCGTCCGAGCGCGCCGCGAGGGCGGCACTCACCGCGCCGCGCGCTTGGCCCGCAGCGGCGCCGTAGGCCCTTCGCTCGTCCGGCGGCAGCGCGCCGACGCGCTTCATCAGCGCCGTGACCGAACCCTTCTTGCCGAGGGCGTCGACCTCGATCTGGCGCAACGCGGCGGCGTCGTCGGCGGCCGCGATGGCTGCGGCGAGGGTGGCCTGCAGCGCCGCGATCTCGGCCTGCCAGGCGGGGGCGTTGCCTTCTGCGCTCGTACTCATGGCCTCTCCGTCGCGGCGGCACGGCCGCGGGCGCGGGATTGTCCTAGCGAGGGCGGGATGGGTCAACCGGCATGACGCGCTGCGTCGCGCCTCTACCGCTCGGAGAGCTCCTTCGTCGCCGAGGCGCCGGCGCGCGCCAGCCAACCGGCCAGGGTCGCGGCGTCGAGCGGCTTGCCGACGAAGCCGTCCATGCCGGCGTCGAGGCAGGCCTGCCGCTCTTCGGCCGTCGCATTGGCGGTCAGCGCGACGATGAGCGGCTGGTTGATGTCGGGCATGTCGCGGATCGTGCGGGCAGCGGCGATGCCGTCCATCTCCGGCATCCGCAGGTCCATCAGGACCAAATCGAATTCCTGGCTCGCGCAGGCCCGCACCGCGAGGTTGCCGCGATCGACCAGCAGCGGGTCGGCGCCGTGTTGCTTGAGCTGCAGCCGCGCCAACTCCTGATTGACCGGATCGTCCTCGGCGACCAGGACCCGGACGCTGCGGCCGATCAGCGTGGTCGACCAGCTCGCGCGCAGGCGTCGACGCTTCCGCTCTCGCCCCGTCGACGGCGCCACCGGCTCGGCCACCGGCAGGGGCGTCGCCTCGCGGAAGGGCAGACGGATCCAGAACCGCGAGCCCACGCCCTTTTCGCTCTGTGCACCGCACTGCCCACCGAGCGCCGTGCAGAGGCGGCGGACGATGGCCAGGCCGAGACCTGTGCCTTCCGTCGGTCGCAAGCGGGCGTCCTCGCCTTGCGCGAAGGGCTCGAACACGGCCTGCAGTGCGTCTGGCGGGATGCCGACGCCGGTATCGATGACCTCGATCAGCAGCTCGCCGCCCTCGACCCGGCAGCGGACGCGGACCTCGCCGTCCGGGGTGAATTTCAGCGCGTTGCCGATCAGGTTGTGCAGCATCTGGCTGATGCGGTGTGGATCGCCAACCAGCAACGAGGGCAGCGGTCCGTCGAGATCGAGGATCAGCTGCAGACTGCGCTCGGCGGCCAGCGGCATCAGCAGCTCGATGGCATTCTCGAGCAGCGCCCGCGGCGCGAAGGGGATCGCCTCGATCCGCATCCCCCCGGCCTCGAGCTTGGAGAGGTCGAGCAGATCGTTGATCAAGTGCAGCAGGTTCTGGCCGCAGCCACGGATGACCTCCAGCCGGCGCCGGTGCTCGGCGTCCGCGATCTCGCCCAGCAGCAGCTCCGTCATCCCGAGCACGCCGCTCATCGGGGTGCGGATCTCGTGGCTGACGTGGGCGACGAAGGTATCGCGGGCGCGGGTCGCGGCCTGCGCCTGATCGCGCTCGTATTCGGCGGCGCGCGCCTGCACGCGGGCCAGCTCGGCGTCACCCTCGGCGCGGTCGGCGGCAAAACGCATACGCAAGGTGTCGACCTCGCGCTTGCGCCGCTCCCGTTCCAGCTCCGAGGCGAGCTGCGCGGCGCGCCGCTTGCTGCGGTACGCCAACTCGAAGGCCTCGCTCGATGCCGCGGCCTCGGCGACGACCTCGAGCGCGTCGCATTGCAGCGGACGGTTGCCGGTCTCGACCGCCAAGGCCACCGCCGCCTGGCCCGCCGCGATCGCTCCGGCCGGGTCCTGCCGCCAGCGCAGCAGCCGCGCCTGCACTTCGAGCGCGTGCGCGAGGCCGTGGCGGTCGTCGGCCTGCCGCTGCACCGCGATCGCCTCGTTCAGCCGTGCCTCGGCCTCGTCCAATTCACCGAGCCCGAGCAGCACGGTGGCCAACGAGACCTGCATCAGCGCCTTGCGGGTCGGCTGATCCAGCGCATCGCAGAGCTCCAGCGCCGTCGTCAGCGCGGTGCGGGCGCCATCGAGCGCGCCGGCGCGGTGCAAGGCCCCGCCGATATTGTTCTGCGTCGCCGCCATGCCCTCGAGGTCGCCGAGCTTCTCGTAGCTGGCGAGGGCGCGGCGAAAGCTCACCAGCGCCCGTTCGACGTCGTCGGCGCGGACGTGGGCGATCCCCGCCTGCCGCTCGCAGGTCGCGACCCCGAGCGCGTCGTCGAGCGCTTCGTAGTGCCGCAGCGCGGCGAGCAGCGCTGCGAGCGCCCCGCCGTCGTCGCCGATCAGCCAGCAGGCCTGGCCGACCAGCGCCCACGCCTGCGCGGCGAGCGAGCGCTCCGAAGCTTGCTCGGCCGTTTCCGCTGCAGCGGTGCCGCGTTCGCGGGCGGCATGGGTATCGCCCTCGCTCAACGCCCGCGCCGCCGCGGCATATTCCGCCTCGGCCGACGAGGTCAGCCGAGGGCCGTCCGGGCGTGTCGCGGTGCCATGGTCCATGGCCCCGAGTGTGGCGCGGTCTGCCGTCGCGTCAACGGATCCGGCGCAGGATATGCCAACCGAAGGGCGTTTCGACCAGCGCGATATTGCCCTCGGACATCCCCAGCGCCATCCGGCGGAAGCTCTCCGCCAACGCGCTGCCCGGTCGCACGACGTAGCGTCCGGTCCCCGGATCGTCGCTGTGTCGGTCGCGCAACGCCGCGAACGCGCTCGGATCGAGGCGTGCGCCATGGCAGAGCTCGCGCGCCAGCGTCTCGGCCTCGTCGCGGCTCCGCGCCGGCCCCCGCCCACCCGGCGCGCCACGCCAGCCGACGAGGATGCTCGCGACTTCCACCTCGTCTGGGGTCACCTCCGGCCGCCGGACACAGGTCGACGCCTGCTCGCCGGGTTGCGGACACGGCCCACAGCGATCGCGCGCCGGCCGAGGCGGGGTCGCCGCGTCGTCCGGCAGGCGCAGCAGGACGTGCCAGCCGAAGCGGGTGCGGACCCGGGCACGCTCGCCCACCGCCATCCGCAGGGCCTGCTTGACCAGCGGCGCAGCGAAGCGGCCGCTCTGCTCGGCGTCGATGCGGTAGACGCCGTCGCCGGGGTCGTCGCTGTGCTCCCAGAGCAGGGTGAAGAAGTCGGCCCCGTCGGCCTCGGCACGGGCGAGCAGGCGCGCGCTCTCGGCCTCGGCGGCGGCCTCGTCGCGGCTGATCCGTGGATCCGGTAGCGACCCGCGCCAGCCGACGAGGATGCTGGCGATCAGCACGCGGTCGGCCGGTTGCGGCTGTGCTGGCTGTGTCTCTGCCGGCTGGGCGACGTCGGCCTCCGCCACCGGCGCGGGCGCTTCGGATGGCGTCGGCTCGGCGACGTCGGCGGTCGCGACGACCGGCACTGGATCGCGCGCGGCGGCCGGCGACGGAGCCTCGGCGGGCGGCGTCTCGGCGAAGAGCTCCGGTGGCGGAGGCGCCTTGCGCTCCCGGCACGCGACCAGGAGCAGCGCCGCCGCGAGCACGGCGCAGCCTGCCGGCCGACGGTTCAGAACGGCCATAGCGTCGGCACCAGCCAGAGGGTGAGCGCGGCCACCAGCAGGCCCATCGGCACGCCGGCGCGGAGGAAGTCGGTGAAGTGGTAGCCGCCGGGGCCGTAGACCATCAGGTTGGTCTGGTAGCCCATCGGGGTGGCGAAGCTGGCCGAGGCCGCGACCATCACCACGATGGCAAAGGGCATCGGCGAGGCGCCCTGTTCGCTCGCCGCGGCGAGGCCGATCGGCAGCATCATCACCGCCGCAGCGTTGTTGGTCATCAGCTCGGTCAGCACCGCCGTCGCCAGGTAGACCGCGGCCAACGCGCCGAATGGGCTATTGCCGACGGCGGTCAGCGCGTGCGCGAGCGTCGCAGCGAGGCCGGTCTGCTCGATCGCCCCACCGATGCCGAAGGCCGCTGCGATGGCGAAGAGCACGCGCAGATCGACCGAGTCGCGGATCACCTGCCGGTCGACCAAGCCCACCGCGAGCAGGCCGATCACCGCCAGCGCCGCGGCCGAGAGCATGTCGAGCGTCCCGGTCGCGGCCAGCCCGACCATCCCGAGCAGCGCGCCGATCGCCGCGAAGGTCTGCCAACGTGGCGCCGGTGCGCGGGCCTCGGCGCCGAGGACGACGTGAAAGTGCGGGTGGAAGCGGTGGCGCGAGGCGAAGTCCGAGCCCGCCTCGACCAAGAGCGTATCGCCGGCGCGCAAGATCCAGCCGCCTTCGCGGGCCGCGGCGACGCGCTCACCGTTGCGGGCCAAGGCGAGCACGGCGGCGCCATAGGTGGCACGGAAGCTGCCGTTGCCGACCCGGGCGCCGACCAGCGGGCAACGCTCGCTGACGACGACCTCCAGCAGCCGCCGCTCTTGACCCAGCGTCGCCTCGGAAAACGCGGAATCATCGGCCTTGCGCAGCCCCGGCGCCTTGGTCGCGGCCAGCACCGTCGCCATCGCGCCGGCGATGACGAGGCGGTCGCCGCCACGCAGGACGGTGTCGAGCCGGGGCGCGGAGAGGACGTGATCGTCGCGGTCGATCTCGACCGGCACCAGCGGTCGACCCGCGTCGAGCCGAATCTCGCGCAAGCGCGCGCCGTCCAGCGGACCGCCGGCCTCGACCAGGACCTCGGTGGTGAAGTCGCGCGGATCGGCGAAGGCGTCGGTATCGGGGCGATCGACCAGCAGCGTGCGACAGAACGCCGCGATCAAGAGGATGCCGCCGACCACCAGCGCCAAGCCGAGCTGGCCGATCTCGAAGAATCCCACCGGCCGCAGCCCGCGCTGGACCAACATGCCGTTGACCACGAGGTTGGTGCTGGTGCCGATCACCGTGCACAGGCCGCCCAAGATCGCCGCATAGGAGAGCGGCAGCAGCAGGCGCGAGGGGGCGATGCCGTGGCGCCGCGCCCAAGCCCGCACCTCCGGCAGCAGCATCGCGACCACTGGCGTATTGTTGAGGAAGGCCGAGAGCAGGGCCACCGGCAGCATCAGCCGGGCGATCGAGAGCCCCGGCAAGGCGCGGCGACCCAGGGCGGCGGAGGTCAGGCGGGCCAACGCGCCGGAGCGCCGCACCGCCGCGCCGACGATGAAGAGCAGGCCCACGGTCACAACGGCAGGGTTGGCGAGCCCGGCCAGCGCCGCATTCGCCTCGACCGCGCCGCCGAGCAACAGCACCGCGAGCGCCATGCCCAGGGCCGTGCTCGGCTCGGCGCGCTCGGTCGCCATCGCGACCAAGGCCGCGAATACGACCAAGGCGGTGAAGAGCGCGGCGCCGTCCATCATGCCGACCGTGCAGCGCTCACCGCGCCCCCTCGACCGGCCACAGCCCGTGGCCGCGGGCGGCAACCGCAGCGGCCCGCTCCTCGGCGTCGTCTGCGTCGTCCAGCCCGGCGAAGGCGCGCTTCCAGGCGGCGAATCCACCGCCCGCCTGCAACGCCTGCCAGACGGCGAGCCCCGTGCTGCGGCCGCCCTGCGAGAGGCGGTACTCGATCCAGGCCCACTTCGGCGAGTCGAAGCGGACCTCGACCCGGTCGCGCTGCAGGGCGCGACGCACCCGCTCCAGCTTGCGCTGCTGCGAGCTCGGCGGCTCGAAGGGGGCGTCGGCGAGCGGCGTGTGCAGCTTCGGCACGAAGGGCGAGATGGTGATCGCCAGCGGAACGATCGCCCGCAGCGCCCGGCAGAGGTCGATCAACTCGTCGATATCCTTGTCGGTCTCGTCGGGCAGGCCGAGGATCACGTAGAGCTTCAGGCTGCGCAGGCCGTGGTCCTTGGCGAGCTGAGCCGCGGCGATGAAGTGTCGCGCCCGCAGGCCCTTCATCATCTTGCCGCGCAGGCGCTGGCTCGCCGCGTCCGAGGCGACCGTCAGCGTGCGGTAGCCGCCGGCCGCGAGCAGGCCGACGAATTCGTCGTCCAATCGGTCGGCGCGCAGGCTGGAGATGCCGACGCCCTTGCCGCGCTCGACGATCGCCCGCAGCGCGTCCTTGATCGGCGGCCAATCGCTGACCGCCGCGCCGACCAGGCCGATCCGCGGCGCCTCTTGGTAGAGCGGCAGGTCCAACGCGGCGAGCACCCGCTCGAGCTCCGGGCTGCGCATCGGCGAGGCCGGCGCGCGCACCACGCAGAATTTGCAGTAGCGCGGGCAGCCACGCGCCGCCTCGAGCAGCGCCATATTCGAGAACTCGGCGTGCGGGCTGCGCCATTGGCCAATCGCCGGGATATGCGGCCCGCGCGCCACCAGCACGTCGGGGACCGCGTCACCATGCAGCGTCGGCACCCAGAAGCCCGGCGCGTCGGCCAGCAGGCGCAGCCGCTCGTCCTTGTCCTCGGTCGACTGCAGCACGTCGAGCAACGTCTCGATCGCGACCTCGGCCTCGCCCATCACCACGACGTCGACGAAATCGTAGAGCGGCAGGACGTTGCTCTGGGTCAGCGGACCGCCGGCGATGATCAGCGGATGTCGTGCCCCGCGCTCGGCCGAAAGTGCCGGGATCTCGCCACGCTCGAGCATCCACGCGAGGTGCGGCAGGTCGAGCTCGTAGGCGATCGAGAAGAGCACCGTGTCGAAGGCGCCGAGCGGCATCCCGTGCTCGAGGCTGCGGACCGGCTGCGGCACCTTGGCGGTGAAGGCGTCTTCCGGCAGGACCGCGCGCTGGCAGGAGACGCCGGCCCGCGCGTTGAGCAGGCGGTAGATCACCTGCAGCCCGAGGCTGGCGCCGGCGACGCGGTAGGTATTCGGATAGCAGAGCACCAGCTCTCGCCCGGCGCGCGGCCAGATCGTCCCGACCTCGTCTTCGATCAGGCGCGCGGCATATGGCGGGATCGCGGTGGCCATCCATCCTCGGGCGCCGTGTCGGCGCGTTGGGGGGTCGCGAGGATGCGGCCGACCCCGGTGTGACGCAAGCCGAAACGCCTTGCGCGTCGCGACGGTCGTGCTTTGTTGCCCGCCACACCGCCAACGCGCCGCGTCGCCGCACATGGCACCGCGACGCGACAGGAGCCACCCGTGCAGCAAATCTGGATCCCCCGTATCGGCAACCCCGACGTCCTCGAAGTCCGGCAGTCCGAGTCGCCCAGCCCCGGCCCCGGTGAGGTCCACGTCGAGGTCGTCGCGTCGGGCGTGAACTTCGCCGATTTGATGGCGCGGATGGGCCTGTATCCCGACGCACCGCCGCTGCCCGCGGTGGTCGGCTACGAGATCAGCGGCCGCGTCATCGGCCTCGGCGAAGGCGCGGAGAACGCCGCCGGCGGCTTGGCCATCGGCGATCCCGTCGTCGCCATGTGTCGCTTCGGCGCCTACAGCAGCGAGGTCGTCGTGCCGGGCGAGCAGATCGCCAAGGTGCCCGAGGGCATGGACCTGCTGACGGCGGCAGGGATCCCGGTCACCGGCCTCACCGCCTGGATCATGCTCGAGGTGATGGGCCGGGTCCGTGCGGGCGACCGCGTCCTGGTCCACTCGGCCGGCGGTGGCGTCGGCCTGATGGCGCTCGACCTGCTCCGCTGGCGCGGCGCGACCGCGATCGGCACCGCTTCGGCCGGCAAGCACGAGCAGCTGCGGGAGCTCGGCTACGATCAGCTCATCGACTACCGCAACGAGGACTTCGCCGCGGTGCTGCGCGACCAACCCGGCCTCGACCTGATCCTCGACCCCGTGGGCGGCGAGAGCTGGGAGAAGGGGCTCTCGCTGCTCCGCGCCGGCGGTCGACTGGTCTGCTACGGCATGTCGGCCAACGCCACTGGCGACAGCCGCTCGCTGCTCTCGGTCGCGCGCAGCATGTGGGCCGTGCCGTGGCGCAAGATCAACCCGATCACGCTGATGAACGAGAACAAGGGCGTGATGGGCGTCAACATGGGCCATATGTGGCACGAGCGGGAGCGGGTCGGCGGGTGGCTCCGCGAGCTGATGGCGCTCTGGCAGCAGGGCGTGCTGCGGCCGCATATCCACGCCAAGATCCCCTTCGCCGAGGCCTCGCGGGCCCACGCGCTGATCCACGCGCGGGAGAATTTCGGCAAGATCTTGCTCGTCACCGATCCGGCGGACGCGACGCCGGCGTAGCCGCGCCGAGCAGCCGCTCCGCCACCGCGCGCGCCGTCGCCGCGGCCTGGCCGCCTTCGCGGGCCGCGAGGACCATCGCCTCACCCAGCAACTCGCCGCCGCGCGCGCCGTCGCCGCCGAGCACCATCGCCTGCCCGAGCAGCAGCGCATACGCACCGAGCAGGCGGCCACCGATGTGCCGCGCCTCTGCCTCGACCGCAGCCAACGTCGTCGCGCAGGCCGCGATCGCGGCCTCGTCGCGCGGCGCGTCGGCGACCAACGCCTGCAGCCGCCACGTCGCGCGCAGCAACGCCGCCTCGACCGTCACCGCTGCGTGCGCCGGCCCGTCCGCCACCACCGCGTCGATCGCCGCCACGCCAGCCGTCCCCGGCCCCGCGGCGCGCAGCAGGTCCAGCCGGGCCAGCGCACCTTCGACACCACCGGCGGCCGCCGCAGCCTGCAACGCCGCGCCCGCCTGCCGTGGGGCGACGGTCGCCAGGCCACGCAAGGCGCGGGCCCGTAGCGCGGTTGCGCCAGAGCGAAGCGCGGCGTCGGCTGCGCGTTCGTAGCAGGCCGCCGCTTCGCGCGACCGTCCGCCGCGCGCCAAGGCTGCGGCCTGACCGAGCAACGCGCGCGCCGGGCGGCTGCCCACCTGGCCGGCAGCGCCGGCTCCGAGGGCGTGACCGTAGGCGATCGCCGCCTCGTCGAGCCGACCCTCGGCGGCCAGCGCCTCGGCCGTGGCCAAGGTCGCGTCGGTCAGCGCCAAGGCGTCGCTCGCCTGGCGGGCCAGCTCCAACGCAGCGGGCGCGCGCTGCAACGCGGCCTTTGCTTCGCCGAGCGCGACGTCGATGGCGAGGCCCGCCGCGGCGACCCGGGCCCGGCTGCGCAGCAAGGGCGCGCGGGCCGCGATCCGCTCGGCGTGGCCGAGCGCGTCGGCCGCCGCCTCTTGCTCACCCGCCGCCGCGTGGGCGCGGGCCCGTCGCAGCCACCAGGCGAGTTGACTGGGTAGCGGAGCGTGGCCCACCACCGCCGCGACCTGCTCCAACGCGGCGCGGGCGACGCTCGGCGCAGCATCCGCCGCACCGCGGTCGACGCGGGCGCGGTCGGCGGCGAGGGCTCCGGCCAGGCGGGCATCGGCCGGCGCGAAGGCGTCGGCCGCGAGCGCGTCGCCGAGGACGACCACCCGCTCGAGGTCGCCCTCGGCCTGGGTGACCTCCAGCGCCAGCGCCTTGCAGCGGGCAAGCGCGGCGACATCACCGAGGGCGGCGCGCGTCGTCAGCGCCTCGTCGATCGCGCGGCGCGCGGCGGCGAGGTTGCCGGCCCGCAGCGAGAGGACGCAGAAGGCTTCGAGCCCGGCGGCGTGGGTCGCCGGCAGGCCCGCGGCGTCGGCGCCCACTTCCCCCGGCTGCGGCCCGGACGCGGCGAGCTCGTAGGCCTCGGCGTCGCGGCCGTCGTCGCAGAGCGCCAGGATGCGCTCGGCCCGCACCGCCGCGCCGAGCCGCAGCAGACCGGCGGTGCGGCAGGTGGCAGCGGCGCGTGCGAGGCTGGCCGCCGCCGCACGGGGATCGCCGGCGCGCCGGGCGAGTGACGCGTCGAGCCGCAGCACCTCGACCTGCAGGCCGGGCTCGGCCAGCGCCTGCGCTGCGGCGTGCGCCTCGGGCAGCAACAGCCGCGCCTCCTTCAGCTCACCGCGGCCGATCGCGTCGTAGCAGGCGCAGAGCGCGAGGGTCGCCTCACCGGCGCGCCGTTGCGCGTCGGCGTCGTGGCGACCCGGATCGTCCGGGCTCAGCGCATCGGGCAGCGGCGCCTCCAGCCTCCGCCGGGCGGCCTCGGCGATGGCGTCGCGCGGCAGGTCTGCGGCCTCGGCGGCGCCGGTCGTCAGCATCGAGCAGAGCGCACGCGCCGCGAGGGGACCGTGTCCGCCCGCGTCTGCCAACGCCAGCGCCGATTGCCACCAGCGGTGCGCGGCAGGCATCCCGCCCGCTGCGGCTGCGACGTCGCCCGCGAGCAGCGCCGCGAAGCCGGCGCCGGGTCGATGCTGTGCCTGGGTGAAGAGCGTCAGCGCGCGGCTGGCGTCGGCGTCGGCGGCTTCCAGCTCGCCGCGGTCGAGCGCCATCCCACCGCGCTCGACGTGCAGCCAGGCGACGTCGGCGGCCAGCTCCACGGTGATCGGTGCGGCGAGCGCCGGCTGCGCCAGCGTCGTGTCGAGCAGGGCACGCGCCTCACTGCGACGGCCCGCCTGCTGCAGGGCACGCGCCAACGCCAGCGCCGACATTCCTTCGCGCTCGGCCATCGTCGCCTCCGCCGCGGGTCAATTCCCGGCGACGTAGGGTAGGCCGAGGACCACCGCGAGGCCAAGGCGCCAGCGCGCCGGCGTCTGCGGATCCATCTCGAAGCTGACGTCGAAGCCGTAGGTGTCGACGCGGATGCCGGCGCCGCCGGTGATCAGGTGACGGAAGAGGCCGCGCTCGTCCATCTGCCAGCCGGCGCGCAGGATGGCGACGTTGGCGATGCCGAACTGTGCGCCCACGGCCCAGGACTTCGACCAATCCTCGGTGCGGAAGCGGCCGTCGGCGGCGATCAGCACCGGGCCGGCCGCGATGCCCAGCCCTCCGACCAACCGCGACGGCGTCTCGCTCTCGTCGATGCTGCGAATATTCTGCCACATCGCGCCGAGGCGGACGTACTGGCCCAGGGCCAGGAGCAAGCCAGCGTCACCCGTCCAGCCTGCGATCTCGCGCTTGGCCTCGCCCTGGTGTGCGCCGAGCTCGAGCGACATGCGACGGATCGTGCCGCCGAGCAGCAGCGCAGCCGTCTCGCCGCGGAGGCCGGTCGCGATGCCGGCCCGCCAATCGTAGCCGCTGCGCTCCCGGCCCGAGGCGAGCTGGCCGAATTCGTAGGCATAGCTGGTTCCGCCAGCGATCCCGCCGCGGTTGCCGTCGACCGAACCGAGCGAGAAGGTCGTGCGTCCGGGCCGCTGCCCGCGGGCGAAGCCGAGCTCGATCGATTGGCCGGGCTGCAAGCCCATCACCGCCGGGTTGGCGAAGAGCGAGCCGACGCCGGTCGAGGTGGCGGCGCCGGCACCGGCCGTCGCCCGCAGCGCCGGGGGCAGCGCGCCGGGATTGGCGCCGTCCCAGGCCGCAGCGGGAGCGGCTCGCAATACGCCCAGCAGCAGCGCGCCGCACAGCAGGAGCGCGGCGGTGATGTCGACATCTGGGCGGCGGGGCACGGTCTCTCCGGTCGTCGGGCCCGGCACGGCGCGGGGCGAGTCGTCACGATGCCGGTCACCGGCGTGTCGTCAACAATCGCCGCGCCCCACGTGTTCCGCTGGCGCTACTTCGCGTCGCCCGCGGCGCTCTTCCGCATCCGCGCGATGAGGCCCTTCCAGCCCTCGCTCTTCACGATCTTACGGAACGAGGTGCGGTAGCCCGAGAGCTGGCTCGCCTCGTCGACCACGATATCGTAGATCATCCACTTGCCCTGCACGGGATGCAGCGAGTAGGCGACGTCGGCGCGGGTCTTGCCGACCCTGACCACCGTCTTGACCTGGGCCCGGCCACCCTTGCCGGTGCGCACCTTCTCGGCGATCCGTACGTCGACCTTGCGGCCCGGCTCGAAGCGGTCGACGTAGGAGCGCTCGACCATCTTCGCCAGCAGCTCGCGGAACGTCGCCCGCTCGGCGTCGCTCTGCCCGGTGTAGGTCTCGCCGAGCGCGCGGCGGCCCATCTCGTCGTAGTCGATCTGGCCCGAGACAACCTTGGCGATCGCCGCGTGCAGCGCCGGAAGCGCCTTCTCCTTCGCGACCAGGGTCTCGAGCTCGCGGGTCAGGCGCTGGATCACCGCGCGCGGCGACTCGGCCGGTGCAGCGGGTTCGGCAGCGGCCGGCGCGGCGGCGGTCGGCTCGGCAGCGGCGGCATTGGTCGCGACCGAGGGCAGCGCCGCCAGGGCGAAGAGTAGGGACCAGCGGGGTGCGAATCGGGCGGTCGGCATCGTCGAACTCCTTCGGCGCGGGAACATCGGCATCCACGCCGATCCCAAGACGCGGCGGAGCCTGCGGTGATTCAGGGCGCTTTGGCAGGCGCGGGTTGCATCGCCCGCACGTCGGTGCCGACGGCGCGGCTGAGCTCGGCGATCCCGACGTTGTAGCGGTAGACGTGCTCGGCGTAGGCGATGTGCCGGCGGACGTAGCGCTCCAACGCCCGCTGCGCCGCGGCGCGGCTGCCCAGCCCCTTGTCGGCGAGGTCGGCGGCCTGCGCCAGCTGGCCGCGCGTCGCCCGCATCGCCTTGGCCTGCAACGCCAGCACGGCCTGTCGATCACGCACTTCCCGCCAGAGGTTGCGGATTGCGGCGCGGGTCTTCTGCATCTCGATCTTGGCCTGCTCGCGGCTGTAACGGTACGCCGCTTCGGCCTGATCGATCTTGGCGAATTGCCGAAAGACGTCGAGCCGCCAGCGCAAGGCGACGCCGGCGCCGCTCTGCGTCGGGTTGGTCGGGTTGTCTGCCAGGCTGTCGTTGGTCTGCTGCAAGCCCGGGGCGTAGGTCGTCGCCAAGCGACCGGTGATCACCAGATCCGGCAGCAGCTTGAAGCGCTCGTAGCGCAACGCCTCCCACTTCACCTGCACGCCGCCGCGGCGGGAGAGCTCGCGCGGGTGGTTGGCGACCGCCAGGCTCTCGTAGGCCGTGATCGGCAGCAGCGTGTATTCGATCGCCTCGAGCACCCGGCGATCCGGCTCGATCTGCCAATGCGGCGGCAGCGCCAGCGAGAGGCGCAGCGCGTCTTGCGCCAGGTCGCGGGCCCGCTCGGCGGCGCGGACCTTCTCCTCGAATTCGGCCTCGAGCTCGAGCAGCCGCACCATATCGGCGGGGTCGTAGCCCTCCTCGCCGTCGTCCCGCATCGTCTCGAGGCGCTCGCGCTCGGCCTCCATCTTGCTGCGGCCCTGACGCGCCAGATCGTCGAGGTCGGCGGCCATCACCAGGCCCCACCAGGCCTGCGCGAGCTGGTAGCGCAGCTCGCCGATCGCCACCTCGCGCAGCGCCTCGGCGATGCGCAGGCCGACGTGGGCCATCTGCTCCAGCACCGTCAGCTTGCCGAAGGTGGTCAGCACCTGGGTGAAGGTCAGCTGCACGGTCGCCAGCGGACGCAGCTCGGACCAATCCCAATCGTTGATCCAATCCGCGCCGCTGGTGCCGGCCCGCTTCGTCGGCATCACCGAGAAGAAGCCCGTCGCTTCGAAGCTCGGTAGCATCGCCGCTTTGGCCTCGGCCAATTTCGCGCGGACGCCGTCGACGCCAGCAGCGGCGGCCGGCAGCAGGGGCGAGCGGCGCAGGGCGAGCTTGATCGCCGCGTCGAGGTCGAGGCGCAGCGTGTGGTCGGCGCTGATCGTCGCGCCGGCGGGGAGGTCGCCGATCTCGTCGGCGCCAGCGAAGGCAAACGCGCTCGCCGGCCCGAGCAGCCCGAGCAGCCCGACCAAGGTCGCGAGGGTCGGCAGCAGCGCGCGTCGCGTCGCCCTCATCAGAAGCCGCTCTTCACGGTGACGAGCTCGCGCAGCTCCGAGAGCATCTGCAGCGCGGCGACGTAGGGCCCGTCGCTGCCGAGGCCGCAGAAGGCCGCGTCCGAGCCGATCAGCACGTTGCGGTAGCCGGTCGTGGTCGCCACCGGCGAGACGCCCAGCGTATGCGGCACGGCCTCGCCGTAGCAGGGCCGCAGCTCGAGGGGGTCGAGCTCTTCGCCGCCCTGCGCCATCGCCGAGGTATGCTTGAGCCAGGGTGTCCAGCGCGCCACCAGGTGCTCGCTCATGAAGGGAACCACCGATTCCACCCGCGCCTGCAGCACGTCGAGCAGCCGTCGCGCTCCGGCCGGTCCGGCAGCGGCGGCACCGATCGGCACCCGCATCGAGGCGGTCAGCGTGCGGACCTCGCGGTCCTGCCGCCGCGTGCCCGCTTCGATATCCCGCGCGATGTAGACGAGGTTGTCCTCGTCGAGCGGCCGCGAGAGGTCCGCGACGGTGAAGACGTGGCGCGCCATCGCCTCGGGGATCGCCCGCGCCTTGACCACGAACGCGCCGGTGAAGGTGTAGTAGACCGGCTGCAGCAGGTGGACGGCGTGGTGCACCTCCTCCTTCTGCTGCTCGGTCGGGATCAGGCTGAAGAAGCGCTTCGGGTCGGTGTTGCAGACGACGACGTCGCAGCCGATCACGCTCCGTCGATCGCGCAGCGCGAGGTGGGTGACCTTGCCGCGGCGGACCTCGATCTGCGCCACCTGCGCCTTCGGCCGCACGTCGCCCGAGGTGCTGATGATCTGCAGGAAGAGGTCGCGCAGCGCGTCGGGGCCGGCGTCGAAGGTGAAGACGCCCTTGCGCAGCTCGTTGACGACGTGGACGAAGGTGGCCGGGTAGGGCCGCGCCGGCAGCATATCGCAGCAGAAGCGGAAGGCCGCGTGGATGAAGGCGCGGAAGGGGTGGCCGTGCGGGAAGGCGGCGAGCGGATCTTCGATCGCCCACTCGTCGTCGAGGAAGGGGAAGCGCTTGACCAACGAACGGAACTGGAAGCGCTCCTTGATGCCCGACGGCGGCAGCCGGATGCCGAGATCCAGCGTCTCTTCGACCTGCTTGTCGATCTCGCCGACGCGCTGGAAGAAGGCCTCGATCCGGCGCTGCTCGCCCGGAAACTCGCGCTCGAGCTCGCTGCGGAAGCGATCCTGCTGCGTCGTCACGTCGATCCGCGCGCCCGGCAGCACGACTTGGAATCCGGGCTCGGTGCGGTGCGGCAGGTTGCGCAGCTCCAGGCCCAAGCCCAGGCCCTCGAAGACGCGCCGGACCGGCGGGCTCGAGAGGCCGTAGGTCATCTGCGGCGCACGGCACAACATCTGGCCGCGGTGCTCGACCAACGCGCCCTGGCCGCCTTGCCCGATGACCACCACCCGGTAGCCCAGCTTCGCCGCGAGCGCGCCCAACACCAGACCCGAGAGGTCGGTGCCGACGATGGCGAGGTGGTAATGCGCGGTGGTCGAGGTCAAGTCGGCTCCTGCGGGCCTACGGTGCGGTCGGGACGGTCTGGCTGAGCGCGCCGCGACTGCCGCCGGAAGTAGCGCAGCGGGAAGGCCCGGTCAACGGCGCAAAGCGGCACGCGCGTGCAGCATCCGCGTTGCAGCAGCACTGTGCATGGCCTACTATGTCGTACGACGTGACGCGACCCCGTTCTGCGACGCGAACCGACCGCGCCCGTCACACCCCAGATCCAAGCGCCCGTCGGAGCCCCCAATGTCCTCAGCTGCGCACGAAAACCCCTCACTCGTCGCCCTGAAGACGACGCTCGAGCGCATCTCGAACGGCGTCGACCACTTCGAATTGCTCGGTGTGCCGCGCAACGCGACCGACGAGCAGGTGCAGGCCGCTTTCGTCAGCCTCGCTCGGGTGCTGCACCCCGATCTGCCGGCCCTGCGTGGTGAACATCGGGCCGACGCGACCCGTGCCTTCCAGGCCCTGACCCGGGCCCGTTTGATCCTGACCGATCCCGAACGCCGCTACGAATACATCCAAACGCTGCCGGAAGAGCCGGCCGACGCCGGTCCGCTCGAGCCGAACCCGGAGCTGGCCCGCATCCAGATGCATCGCGCCCGCCAGCTGCTGCAGCGCCGCGATTGGGCCAGCGCCGAGATCATCCTGCGCCAGGCCGACGCGCTCTTCGGCGAGCCCTTCGACAGCGAATGCCGCAGCGAGCTCGCCTGGGCGCTCTACAACAACCCGGCCAACGACGAGCTGCAGCGCGCCGAAGAGGCCCGCCAGCTGCTCGAAGAGGTCATCGAGGCCCGGACCGACGCCGCGGCGGTGGCCCAGGCCCACTACTACATGGCGATCTGGTGCAAGCTCGAGGGCGAAGTCCCGAAGGTGAAGCAGCACCTCGATAAATGCTTGGCCATCAACGACAAGCATGTCGAAGCGCAGCGCGAGCTGCGGCTCTTCGAGCGGCGGCGGTCGACCTCGACTTCGCTGGCGCCGAGCGCCCGCAGCACCAGCAAGGGCCGCCGCGCGAGCAAGACCACGCGTCGCGCCAGCAGCACCAATGTCGAGCCCGCGACGACGTCGTCGGGTGAGGTGCGCAAGGTTCCGCTGCAGAAGAAGCCGTCGCTGCTCGAGCGCCTGTTCGGCAAGGGCACCTAGACGTCTGTCTTCTGGGGGGCTGGGCGCTAGCGGTTCGGCCGCTGCCGCCGAGTCCGTCGATGATCGTGCGGTGCAGGCACCACGATCGGCGCGGGCGGATCGATCCGGACCGCGTCCAACAACTCCAAGCGCAGCGGTGTGCCCTCGAAGCCGGGGACCTCGGCGTCGACGCTGCGTGAGAGGATCAGCAGCCATGGCCGTCGACCGGAGTCGTCCCGCAGCGCCGAGAGCAGCGGCGCCGCGACGGTGAAGTCGCCGTCGTCGCGGAGGCTGCAGCGGAGCCAACGCAGTTCGCCCTCGCCCTCGACGCCCAGCTGCAATTCCACCCGGCGGGCGCCGCCATCGGTCGAGCCCCAGCGCAGCTCGAGGTCTTCGACCGGCCCGCGCGGCCGCACCCGACCGCTGCGCACCGGTTCGCCGGCGACGTGCGAGACGCGCAGCGGCCGTGGCACCGCGATCGAGGCGCGAAACGCCGGCACCCCGTCGCCGCCGCTGCCGAGGACGTCGAGCCTCCCATGCGCCAGCATGCCGCGGCTGTGGTCGCGTTCGCCGTCGTAGCGGACTCCGCGGACGCCGGAGAACAGGCTCGGCACCAAGCTCACCGCGATCGGCATCGTCTGCTCTCCGGCGCGCAGCTGGAGGTCGCCGACGTCGAGCAGCTGCATCCAGGCCGTCGGTGCGACGCTCGGCTGACCGACCGGACGCGGCTCGATCACGCAGCTATCGGCCGACGGCAGCTCGCGCCCGGGATCGCGGCTGCCGACCAGGGCTCCGACGAGGTGGATATCGCGCGGATCGGCGTCGGCGAAGACGGCGGCGAGGCGCAACTGGTCGAAGCCCGCCCCCTCGGCGCCGGGCTCGATCGCGCGGTTCCAGAAGCGGATCGTCACCGCAGCGACGCGATTGCGGCGCTTGCGGCGGGCGGCGGCGCCGCGTCCTGCCCGCGTCTGCGCGCCGAGTTCGACCCTATGCGCGCTCGGCGGCTGATCCTTCTCGCAGCCCAAGAGCGCGCCCAGGCCGAGCCAGAGGGCACATCCGTGGCTGACGCAGCGGACTCGAAGCCGCCGCTGCACTGCATGCTCTCGAGTTGGCGCCCGCACGTCCCACTCCGGCGGGCGGCATCGGCCCTTCCGACCCACGCCCGGCTGTGGCAGCGTCCGCCCCCCGAAGCGCCGAGGCCCGTGCGCTGCCAGGAGGGACCATGCGCATCGTCGCCGGCACACGCAAGGGGCTCGCGTTGCGCGTGCCAGAGGGTCGAGCCGTCCGGCCGACGCCGGGACGGGTCCGCGAAGCCGCGATGAGCGTGCTCGGTGGCTTCCTCGACGGCGAGCGCGTCCTCGACGTCTGTGCCGGATCTGGCGCGATGGCGCTGGAGCTGCTCTCGCGCGGCGCGGGCGAAGCAGTCCTGGTCGAACCCGACGCCGAGGCATTGTTGGCGCTGCGGCACAACCTGCAGCGGGCGCGCTTCGAGGGGCAGGTCAGGCTGCTCGCGATGGCCGCCGAACAAGCGCTGCCGCAGCTCGGTCGCGAGGGCCGCCCCTTCGACCTGATCTGGCTCGATCCGCCGTGGGACGGCGAGCTGCACCTGCCGCTGGTCGCGCTGCTGGCGCGTCACGGCCTGCTCGCCGCCGGCGGCGAGCTGTGGATCGAGCACGACGGGCGCTTGCAGGAAGCGGCCATCGCGCAGGCCAGCGGCGGCCGCTTCGCCCTCGAGCAGCGACGGCGCTACGGCAGCGTCTGCGTCGACCGCTGGATGCCGGTCGCCGAGGCCGGCGAATGAGCGCGCCGCACGACCTCGACGCCTACGATTTCGAGCTGCCCGCCGAGCAGATCGCGCAGGAGGCCTGCACCCCGCGGGACGCCGCGCGGCTGTTGCTGGCCCACCGCGGCAAGGGCGTCGCCGGCCACCATCGCGTCTCCGATTTGCCCGCGCTCTTGCCTGCCGGCGCGATCCTGGTCGTCAACGATACCCGCGTCGTGCCGGCCCGCCTGCTCGGACACAAGCAAGACAGCGGCGGCCGCGTCGAGCTGCTGCTCACCGAGCCCTTCGCCCAACCCGGCGACGCCATGTCCGGCGTCCGGGCGATCAGCCGCAGCAGCAAGAAGCTTCGTGTCGGCCAGCGGATCGACTTCGGCGCAGGGATCGCCGCGCTGATCCGCGAGGTCCCGCGCGGCGGCGAGGTGGTGGTCGACTTCGAGGGGGCCGAAGACCTGCAGGCCCTGCTCGACGCCGTCGGACGCCTGCCGCTGCCGCCCTATCTGCGCGGTGGCGAAGAGCACGACGACGGCGCCGACCGCGTCCGCTACCAGACCGCCTGGGCCCGCGAGCCCGGCGCGGTGGCAGCGCCGACCGCGGGCCTGCACTTCACCCCGGCGCTGCTCGAGCGCCTCGACGACGCCGGCATCGAGCGCGTCGCGGTGACGCTGCACGTCGGTCCGGGCACCTTCCTGCCGGTGCGCACCGACGATATCCGCAGCCACCGCGTGCTCCCGGAGCGCTTCGCCCTCACGGAACCTGCCGCCGAGCAGATCGCCCGCGCTCACCGCGACGGCGCGCCGATCATCGCGGTCGGCACCACCGCGACGCGGGTGCTGGAGACGCTCGGACGCCGCGGAATTCGCGCCGGTGCCGGCCACACCGACCTGACGTTGCTGCCCGGCGCGCGCTTCGAGCTCGTCTGCGGCCTGATGACCAACTTCCATCTGCCGCGCTCGAGCCTGCTCTTGTTGCTCGCCGCCTTCGCTGGCTACGAGCCGGTGCTCGCCGCCTACCGTGAGGCGGTGGCCGAGGGCTACCGATTCTATTCGTACGGGGACGCCAGCCTCTGGCTGTGACGGCTGCCCCGCCTTGACGTCAGCGGCCTGAGACGTCGTCCAGCACGCGCTTGGCGTCGCCGCGGAAGGTCGCGTCGGCCGGCGCCTTGTCGAGGAAGACGCGGAGCGCCGCCGCCGCCTTCCGTCCCTGGCCACGGTCCTTGTAGATCAGCGCGGCGTGGTAGTTCGCCTCGACGACCTCGGGGCGACCGCTCGCCGCGGCCTTCTCCAGCCAGCGCAGGGCCTCGGTCGTCTGGCCACGGCCGATCAGCGTCAGGCCGAGGTAGAGCGCGGCCACCGCGTCCCCCGGCTTGCGCGCGAGGACGGCGCGCAGCACCGGCAGCGCCTGCGGATCGTTGACCTGGAAGAGCGCGCGGCCGAGCAAGACCCGGGTGTCGAGGTCGTTCGGATCGAGCTTCTGCGCCGCCTGCAGGTGCGGGATCGTCTTCGCCCAGCGGGCCTCCTCGGCGAAGAGGCGGGCCGTCATCCGGTGCACCTCGGCGAGGTATTCGATCGGGTTCTTGTTCTCGGCGTAGCGCGGCGCGTGCGAGACCAAGTGCAGCAGCTGGTCGCGGGCCATCTTCGGCGCGCTGCGGTGCTCCTTGCGGTCGAGCTTGAGCAGCGACGAGGCGAGCTCGAAGCGGTAGCGGTGCTCGTTGTCGTTGGCGGCGATCGCCTGCTGGATGCGCGAGATGCCCTGGTCGACCTCGTCCTTGCGGAAGGCGAGGCGGCCGTATTGGAAGAGTGTCTCCGGGTCGCCGCCGGAACGTTGGGCGACCGCGTTGGCGCGGCCGAGGTGGGTCTCGGCGCGCAGCAGGTCGCCGGCGTCGAGCAGGTAGCGTCCGGTCAGCGAGTTGAGCTCGACGCTATTCGGCTCCCGCTCGGCGAAGGGCAGCAGCGTCCGCGCCGCCTCTTCCGCCTTGCCTTTGCTGGCCAGGCCACGGGCGAGCGCGACCGCACCTTCGCGATCCAGCGCGCCCTCTTCGCGCAGGATGCGGAGGTAGCCGAGCGCGCGGTCGATCTCGCCGATGCGCAGGTCCATGCGAGCCGCTTCGAGCAGGTAGCGCTTGTTCGACGGCGCCTTCTCCAGCAGCAGGGCGTAGAGCTTGCGGGCTTCGTCCTCGCGCTTGAGCTGCAGCAGGATCTCTGCCATCGGCTCGAGGATCCCTTCGAGGTCGCCCAGCCGCTCGCGGGCGTTGCGCAGCGTCGCGTAGGCGTCGTCGAGGCGGCCGGCCGAGCGCAGCAGATCGCCGAGGCGGAGCGCGGCGCGCAGGTGGTCCGGCTCGCGTGCCAGCACCTTGGCGAAGAAGTCGCGCGCCGTCGCGGTGTGATGCTGCTTCTCCTCGACCTGGCCGCGGAGGAAGAGCAGGTCCACCGCGTCGGGATAGTGCTTGGTCGCCTCGGTCAGCTCGGCCAGGGCGTCGTCGTAGCGATGCGCCCAGAGCCAATACTCGACCAGCGCGACCTCGAAGGCGATCGACTTCATCCCCGCCTGCTTCGCCTCGACCAGCAGCTTCTGGCACTCCTGCGCGCGCTTTTCGGCGAGCAGGATCCGGCCGAGTCGAACCGTGGTCAGCTCGTCGTCCGGTGCCTTCTCCAGGGCGGCGTAGAGCGCGACGATCTGGTCGTCGGTGCGGCCGCGGCGGGCGGCGAGTCGCGCTTCGAGGTGCATCGCGCGGGCATGCCACGGCGCCTTGCCGGCTTCCTCGGCCCAGGCAGCGAGGCGCTTGATCAGCGGCGCCGCCTTGTCGAGGCTGTTCTTCTCGATCAGCGCGCTGGCCAGCATCTCGGTCGCGCCGGGATGGTCCGGCGTCGCCTCGACGAAATCCGAGATCCGCTCGATCACGCCGTCGAAGTCGCCCGTCGCCTCTTGCAGCTCGGCGACCACGATCTCGAACTTGATGTAGTTGTTTTGTCCTTTGCCCGCCGTCAGCGCGCGCTCGGCGTAGCCGAGGGCCTGCTTCAGTCCGGCGTCGTCCTTGTTGAAGATGCGGACCGGATCGCGCGTCGCGTCGGCGAGCTTGCCGGGATGCTCGAGCGCGTCCGAGCGCAGCCGGGCCCGGTAGACCGCGAGCCCCGCGCCGGCGCAGACCGAGAGATCGTCGGCGCCGACCTCGGCCTGATCGCAGAGCTGCGGGATCATCTTTTCGGCGTCGGGCATCCGGCCCTCGGCGGCAGCGGCGATGAGGTTGACCCGCGGCGGCGCCGGATCGACCGCCTCGAGCGCTTGCTTGTGCTCCGGCACGCCGAGGAAGGGGCCGGGGTACCGCTCGTAGAGGTCGAGCAGCGCATCGACCCGCTTTCGGGCGATCGCCGTATCGTCCGGCCGCGCCGCGGCGAGCTGCTCCAAGCGGCTGATCTCCAGCTCGTAGGACGCGACCGTATCTTTGATCTCGGTCGCTTCGAGCAGGTTCTGTGCCACCGGCCGATTCGCTGCCGCGGCGCGCTCGGCTTCGCTCGGTCCGCCGAAGCCGAGGCCGGGAATCATGTCGCCGAGGCCGAAATTCGGGATGCCGCTATAGTCCAGCGCCAAGCCGACACCGAGCACGATCAGGCCGAAGATGACCAATTGGTCGACCAGCCGCCCGCGGTTCGTGCCCTTGCGCTTGCCTTGGCGCGGGCGCTCACCCGCTGGCCGCGCCGCGGGCTGCGAGGCGCCGGTCTGCTGCGAGGGCCGGCTGCGGTCCTCTTCGTGGTCGTCGGCCGCGTCGAAGAGCGCGCCCGACGTGCTGGGAGAGGCGAGAAAGAGCGAGTCCTCGTCGTCACCGCCACCGAAGAGGCTGTCGTCGTCGAGCGAGGGGGCGGGCGCGCTGTGCGCCGAGGCGGTCGAGGCCGGCGCCGGGCTGCTGCCGACCGCGCCGAGCAGGGCGTCGAAGTCGACGTCGCCGGTCGTCTCGACCTTCTGTCCGACCGGGGCAGCGAAGGGATCCGGATCGACGCCGCCGATCGCGCCACCACCACCAAAGTCGAGATCAGCGAAGGGGTCCGCGGCGGCCGGCTGCGCAGCCGGGCGTGCCGACATCGTCGCCTTGCCCCCGGCTCGACCGAAGCTCGCGGTCATCCCGCTGGCCGTCGCGCCGAAGTCCTCGAATTCGTCATCGCCGTCGGGCAAATCCAAGGGAGGTGCGTCGAGCGGCGCGATTGGACTGGGGCCGGCGACCGAGAGGGTCACCATGCCCATCGGGTCGAAGGCGTGCAGGCAGAGCGGGCACTCGATGTCCCCGGCGGTCGCTTCGGCCGGACCGGGGAAGACTGCGCCGCAATTCGGACAGCGGACGTTCAACGGAGGCGCTCCAATTGGCCCGAAGAGGGAAGTCGACGCTACCTTGCGTGCGGGGGAGGGTCAATTATCCTCGGCGGCCATGATCGACGCCCCACGAGCCACCGACCGACCCGCCCTGACCTTCGGTGTCGCGGGGCATGTCGACCATGGCAAGACGGCGATGGTTCGGAGCCTGACCGGCGTCGAGACCGACCGCTTGGCGGAAGAGCAGCGGCGTGGGATCAGCATCGAGCTCGGCTTCGCGCCGGTCGATCTGCAGACCGCCGGCGGCGACGACGTCCGCGTCGGCCTGGTCGATATGCCCGGGCACGAGCGCTTCGTGCGCCGGATGATCGCCGGCGCGGTCGGGATCGACGCCGTCCTGCTGGTGGTCGCCGCCGACGAGGGCGTGATGCCGCAGGCCCGTGAGCACCTCGCGATCTGCGAATTGCTCGGGGTGCAGCGCGGCGTCATCGTGCTCAACAAGGTCGACCTGCTCGGCGACGACCCCGATCTGCTCGATCTGCTCGAACTCGAGCTCGGCGAGCTCGGCCGCGGCACCTTCCTCGAAGGGGCGCCGGTGTTGCGCTTCTCCAGCCGCACGCCCGACGCGCTGCTGCCGGGGCTGCGGGCCGGCCTCGGGGCCCTCGCCGAAGACGTCCTCGCCCTGCGCGACGCCGGCGGCCTGCAGCTGCGCCCCTTCCGCCTGCCGGTCGACCGCGCCTTCACGCTGCGCGGCCGCGGAACGATCGTCACCGGCACCGCCGCCGCCGGCAGCATCCGCGAGGGGGAATCGCTGCGCGCCGCGCCGGGCGAGCGCCGCTACCGGGTGCGCGGGATCGAGCGCCACGGCGTGGCGGTGTCGGCTTTCGACGCGCCCGGCCGGGTCGCGCTCAACCTCGCCGCCGCCGAGCAAGGTGATCTCGGGCCCGGGACCGTCCTCTGCGCCGAGCGCGGCGTCGTCGTCAGCGATCGCCTCGACGTCTGGCTCGCCGGGTTGCCGTGGGCGCCTGCGCCGATCGCCCGCCGCAATCGTCTCGCGTTGCACGTCGGGACCGCCCGGGTCGGCGCCGCGATCGTGCCTCTCGATCGCGAGGCCCTCGCGCCCGGCGAGCAGGCGCCGGCGCAGCTGCACCTCGACGAGCCCGTCGCCGTCGCGCCCGGCGAGCGCTTCGTGCTCCGCGGCAGCCACGACGATCCGCGCCACGGTCGCACCGTCGCCGGGGGCCGGATCCTGCTGACCCGCACCGCGCGCCACCGGCTCGACGATCCGGAAGTCCTCGCCGCGCTCGAGGCGATTGCCCTCGGCACCGACGAGCAGGCCGTGGTCGCCGCCGTCGGTCTGGCCGGGATCGGCGGGCTCGACGAGGCCGGGCTCGCCGATCGATTGCCGCTGCCGCCGCCGCGGCTGCAGAAGGTCCTCGCCCGCGAGGTCGGGCGTGGGCGCTTGCGCCGGCTCGGCACCCCCGGCCGCTATCTCGTCCCCGAGGCGACCGCCGCGCTCGAGCAGCGCGCCCTCGCCGCCTGTTCCGCCTGCCACCAGGCGGCGCCCGAGCGCGCTGGCGTCGATCGCGCCGAGATCGCGCGGCGGATCGGCGATTGGCTCGATGCCTCGATGATCCAGGCCGTCCTCGACGGGCAGCTGCGCCGCGGCGAGCTGGTCGAAGCCGAAAGCGGCGTCGCGCTCGCTGGCTTCCGGCCGCACCGCGTGGCCGCGCGCGACGAGGTCCTGCGTGGGCTGCGCGAGGTTCTTCGCCGCGGCCGATGGACGCCGCCGATCGGCGACGCGCTCCGGGTCGAGGTCGGCGAACGGGCCGCGGTCGACCCCCTCGGCGGCGATGAGCTGCGGCTGGCGCTCGACGCCGAGACCGAGAGCGGCCGCGCGATCCGCGTCACGCAGGATTTCTACCTCGACAGCGACGCGGCAGTCGCCCTGTTTCGCGCCGTCCTCGACGGCTTCGCCGAGCGCGACGGCTTCTCGACCGGCGAACTCAAGGACGCCCTCGGCGTGACCCGCAAGCACCTCATCCCGCTCGCCGAGCTGCTCGACGCCCGTCGGCTGACCGTCCGCGATCCGAGCGGCCAGCGCCGCCTGCGCGCCCGGGCGCTGCAAGCGCACCGCGACGGCGACGACGTCGCCACGCAGCTTCTCGTTCCGAAATCGTAGGGGAGGGCGGCGCAGGGCCGCCCGCTCAGCCGCGCTTGCGGGCCTTGCTGCTCTTGCTGTCCGGGGTGTCGGCGACAGCCTCGTCCGCGGCGTCGGCTTCGCGCGGCCCGCCACGGACCTCGGCCAAGCGCGCCGCGGCAGCCGCAGCCGCCTCTGGCGTATCGGCGCTGGCGCCACGCGGGACCGGGCGCCAAGACTCCCACTTGCCTTCACCGCGCATCCGCATCCGCTCCGGCTCGAAGCCGCGGTGCTCGAGTTGGCCGACGAAGCGCTGCAGCAGCGTCTCGAAATCCGGCGCCTCGCGGATGATGAACTGGATCAGGAAGTGGAAGGGGTCCGAACATTGCGTCGCGGCGAAGAGCTTCTTCCGCCGGCGCTCTTCCTTCTGGAAGACCGTGACCTGAAACACGACTTCACGGCCGAGTTTGGTGGCCTCGAGCTGGAAGCGGCAGTGCTCAGTGATCACGTCTCAGCGACTCCAACGGGCTCCCGCCACGGTCCGCGGGATTGTTCGCCTCGGCTGATCGCGTGTCAAGCGGGGCTCCGGTGGGCTCGGTTGGGCCTCGATTGGATCGTTGACACCGCCCGGACCCCCCCTTAGACTCCCGCGCCCTGCCGGTGGGCATGCGTCCGCGCCCCGCCGCTACCTATTGTGGAGAAGAGAAGATGGCCGTTCCGAAGCGACGCATGTCCAAGTCCCGTAGCCGTATGCGCCGCGCGCAGCACGACCGCATCACCTCGCCGACGCTGTCGAGCTGCAGCAACTGCGGCTCGCCGGTCCGTCCGCACCACGTCTGCAACGACTGCGGTCAGTACCGCGGCAAGCAGATCATCGCGCCGATCGTCGAGCTCGGTGACGAGGGCGTGGGCGACCAGGCCTAGCCCGTCGATGCGCCTGCTCGTCGCCTCGGACCACGCCGCGATCGAATTGCGGCAGGCGGTCGTCGACCACCTGCGGGGCCTCGGCCACGCGGTCGAGGTCAGCGGCCCCGCGAGCGGCGAGCGCGCCGACTACCCGGATCAAGCGGCCCTGGTGGCCCACGCGGTCGCGGCTGGGCAAGCCGACGCAGGCGTGCTGCTTTGTGGCACCGGCATCGGTATGAGCATCGCCGCGAACAAGGTCCCGGGGATCCGGGCCGCCTTGGTCCACGACGTCTCGACCGCCCGCCTGGCGGCCGAACACAACCGCGCCAATATCCTCTGCCTCGGAGCCCGCGTGCTCGGACCCGTCGTCGCGCTGGACTGCGTCGACGCGTGGCTGCAGACGGCATTCGAGGCGCGGCATCAGCACCGACTCGATCTGATCACGGCGCTCGAACGCAGCGCCTGAGGCCTCGTCATGCGCTGCCCGAGTTGCCACAGCCTCAGCAGCCGCGTCGTCGATTCCCGCCTGACGCCGCGTGACGACGCGACCCGTCGGCGCCGCGAATGCGAAGACTGTGGCAATCGCTTCACCACCTACGAGCGCGTCGAGTTGGCGCCGATCCTCGTCGTCAAGAAGGGCGGCGATCGCGAGCGCTTCGACCGCGAGAAGTTGCGCGCAGGCCTCGACGTCGCGCTGCATCGGCGGCCGGTCGGCGCCGAGGCGATCGAAGAATTTCTGCGCAACGTCGAGCAGCGGATCGCCGAGCGCCCCGGCGCCGAGGTCAACAGCAGCGAGCTCGGCGATTGGGTGATGGCCTTCCTCCGCTCGGTCGACACCATCGCCTACGTCCGCTTCGCCAGCGTCTACCGCGCGTTCGAGGATATCGGCGAGCTCCTCGACGAGGTCGCCGCGCTGGCCCGCGAGGACGCCGCCGGTGACGCCGCCCGTGACACCGAAGATGTCGACTGAGCGGCACTCCGACGCCGACTGGATGCACCGCGCGATCGCGCTGGCGTGGCAGGCTGGACCGGAAGTCCGGCCGAATCCGCGTGTCGGCTGCGTCCTGGTCCGCGACGGCGTCTGCGTCGGCGAGGGCTTCCACGCCCAGGTCGGTGGGCCGCACGCCGAAGTGGTCGCGCTGCGTGCCGCAGGTGACGCCGCCCGTGGGGCGACCGCCTACGTCACGCTCGAGCCTTGCAACCACCATGGCCGCACCCCGCCGTGCGTCGACGGCCTGCTCGCCGCCGGCGTGACCCGGGTCGTCTGCGCCTGCCGCGATCCGCACCCGCAGGCCCGGGGCGGCCTCGATCGCCTCGCTGCGGCCGGGGTCGAGGTCCTGGCCGGAGTCTGCGAGGCCGAAGCGGCGGCGCTGCTCGAGGTCTTCCTCGTCAATACCTTCGACGATCGCGCCCACGTCCGCTTGAAGCTCGCAGCCAGCCTCGACGGTCGGACGGCGGCCCGCGACGGCTCTTCGCGCTGGATCACCGGCCCGCAGGCGCGGGAATTGGTGCATCGGCAGCGCGCCGAGGCGGACGCGGTGGTGGTCGGGTCCGGCACCGCCCTGGCCGACGACCCCGGCCTCGACGTCCGCCTTCCGGCTGGCGACGCGCTCGCCGGGCGCCGGCCGCTACGGGTTGTCTTCGATCGCCGCTTGCGCCTGCCGCCGACCGCCGCGCTGGCCGACGCCAGCCGCGGGCCGTGCCGGGTCTACACCGCCGCCTCGCAGCTCGGCGGAGCGGCAGCGATCGCGCTGCAGGCCCGCGGGGTCGAGATCGTCGGCCTCGACGCGACCGGCGACCAGGCGTTCGCCCTCGCCGCGCTGCGCGATCTGCACCGACGCGGTCAACACGCGGTCTACGTCGAGGGAGGCGCTGCGCTCGCTGCCACGCTGGTCGACGCGGGATGTGCCGACGCGCTCGAGGTCTTCCTCGCGCCGAAGCTGCTCGGTCCGGGGCGCGGCCTCTTCGAGGGCCTCGCCGTGACCTCGATCGACCAAGCGGCGTTGCTCACGATCGACGCGGTCGACCGCGTCGGCGACGATCTCCACGTCCGCGCTCGCGTTCGCCGAGGAGGAAGCGATGTTCACCGGGATCATTGAGACGGTCGGCGAGATCCGCCGCATCAGCCGGAGCGGCCAATCCGCCCGCCTCGTCGTGCAGGCGAAATGGCGGGACGGCGTCCACCCCGGCGTCGGGCTCGGCGATTCGGTCGCCGTCTGTGGCGTCTGCCTGACCGTGGTCGCCTTCGAGGTCGGCGAAGGTGGCGTCCGGCTCGACTTCGACGTCAGCCACGAGACGCTCGACAAGACCGGGCTCGGCGCCTTCGGTGCGGGCAGCAAGGTCAACCTCGAGCGGGCGTTGCGGGTCGGCGATCGGCTCGGCGGCCATTGGGTCACCGGACACGTCGATGGCGTCGGCAGCCTGCAGCGCGCGGTGCAGCGGGCCGACTATTGGGATCTCGAATACGCCATGCCGGCCGCGCTCGAGCCCGAGTTGGTGCAGAAGGGCTCGATCGCGATCGACGGCGTCTCGTTGACGGTCAACCGCGTCTTTCCAGGGGGGTTCGCGGTCACGGTGATCCCGCACACGGTCGCTTGGACGACGCTGCTCGACGGCGGCGTCGGCAAGCGGGTCAACCTCGAGACGGATGTGCTCGCGAAGTATATCCGCCGCCTCGCCGAGACTGCCGGCATTCGCTCGTCGGGCGTCGATCGCGCCCTGCTCGAACGGACCGGATTCGCCACACCCGGCGACGGCTAGTCGGGCGCCCGTGCGCTTGATGCCGTACGCGAATGGTGGTAGTCCCGTTCGCCGATTCGCCCTTCACCCAAGCCGGCCAGAGCCCGCGACAGGCGCCCCCGAAACTCTCCATGACGCTGCAACTTCCGGCTGACTCCTGCGGCGCGCGCAACGACGCTGCACGCCATCGCGCATCGCGCGACGCGCGCGGTCACGTCCTGGGGGCCGCGGCGACGTGGATTTGTGCGATCTTGCTGCCCGTTGTGGTGTCTGCGCAGCCGGCTCCCGCGGGCCCGACCCCGGCCGGACCGTCGGCTGCGGAGTCCGGCGATCGCGCGGTCGATCCGGCCCTGCCGCCGCCGGCAGCGCCGCGCCGCGAAGCGCCAACCGCGCCGAAGCAGGCCAAGAGCGGCGCGCCGACCGGCAAGGTCGCGGTGGGGACCAGCGGCGCGACGGCAGGACTCGCGTTGAACGCGATCACGATCCGCAGCCTGGTGATGCAGAACCAGTTCGAACGGGCGCTCGCGGTGGCCGACGCCATCCTCGCCCGCTACCCGAAGGATCTCGAGGTGCAGATGCAGCGGGCGCGCCTGCTCTTCTGGCTCGGCCGCGAGAAGGAAGCCGAGGAGGCCGCCGTCGCCGTCTACCGCGCTGATCGCCACAACCACGAGGCCCTGCGCCTGGTCGGCGAGATCCGCGAGAAGCGCGAGGACAAGCCCGGCGCGATCCGTGCCTACCGCGAGGCGCAGCTGCGCGGCGACGGCGATATCCGCATCGCTTGGCGCCTGATCAGCCTCTACCTCGCGATCGGCAAGCCAGAGCTGGCGCGCGATCAGATCCGCCCCGGTATGGAAGTGCCGGACGAGCTGCAGCGCCAACTCGTGATGAGCGATCGGCCCTGGTTGGTGCAGGGCCTGCTCGGCCTCTCGCTCTACCGCGGCGACGTCTGGCGGCGGGCGCAGCTCTCGCTCGGCTACTCGTGGAGCCCGCAGCTCTCGTTGGTGGCGGGTGTGTACGGCGAGCAGCGCAACATCACGTCGACCACCGACTTGGGCGGCGTCACCTCGACCACGACCCGGACCGATACCGGCATGGGCGCGTGGGCGCAGCTCTTCTTCCAGGTCAGCAAGCTTTCGGGCGATGTGCGGCTCTTCGTCGCGCCCGAGACCGGCGGTTTCCTGCCGCCGATCGACGGATGGGCCAGCGCGGCCTGGAATTTCGGCCGCTTCGGTATCGGGCTCTGGGGCCGCTACGCCAATTTCGAGGTCGCGCCGCTGTGGTCGATCGGGCCCTACGTGCCGATCTACCTCGGCCGGCTGACGCTCAAGCCCGGCTATTTGCTGGTCGGCCGGCCGGGCACGCTCGCCGGCGGCGGCACGCAGCTCGGCCATACGCTCTTCCTGCGCAGCCGCTTCGACTTCGACGTCAGCCGCGCCCTGTTCGCCTGGCTCTATTGGGGCCAGGAGGTGGTCTTCACCAACCGAACGCTGTCGGCGCCCGACGAGTCCTCGGTCTCGCTCGTGCTCGGCTATGACCATTGGTTCGCGCATCGCTTCGGCGTGCGCGTGATGGCGACCGCGCTGCAGCAGCTCACGCTGCCGGACCGCTGGTACGACATCGCCGTGATGCTGAGGGTGCGACTGTGAGCATCGATCAGCTGTCACTCTCCGAGATCATCGTCATCGTCGTGGTGATCCTCGAGATGCTCATCGTCTTCGCGGCGCTGATCGCGCTCGGCGTGATGCGGCGCCGCGCGATCGGTCGCGAGGCGCGCTACGACAAGGCCCGCAACGATATCTCCGAGGCGATGCCGGAATTGACCGGCGACAACCCGGACGCGGCGCGCGCGCGGGTCAAGGCGGCCGCGACCCGCGTCGGCGTCGACAGCGGTCGGCGCCTGCTCACCGAGCTCTCCGAGTTCATGACCCTGGACCACGCACGGGAGCTTGCGGGCGTCTTCACCGAGCTCGGCTACGCCGCGGTCAGCGCCGGCGACGCGTCCAAGCGGCCCTGGCAACGGATGCGTTGCATCCGCGAGGCCCGCGCGCTCGGCGATCCGGCGCAGATCTTGGCCAAGTTGGTCAAGGACGAGCTGCCCGACGTGCGGCTCTCCTCCTTCGAAGCGCTCTGCTCGCTCGGTCGCGCCGAGGAGGGCATGGTCAGCCTCGCCGCGATCTGCAAGGACGGCCGCTTGGCCCGGACCCGCGCCATCGACGCGCTGGCCAACGCCGATCCGCTGCCGCTCGAGCCGCTGATCGGCGCCGCCCACGGCGAGACCGCCGAGCTCCGCCTGGTCGCGGTCGGTGCGCTCGGCCGCGCCGGCGCCACCGACGCGATCGAGGTCGTGATCGACGCGGTCACCGACGCCGACGTCGAGGTGCGGATCGAGGCCCTGCGCGCGCTGCAGGCCCTGGACGATCCGGTCGCGCTGCCGGCCGCGCTGCGCGCGATGAAGGACGAGTTCTGGGAAGTCCGCTCCGCGGCGGTGGCCACGGCCGCTTCGCTGGGCGGTGACGGCGCCAGCAAGGATATCGCCCGCTTGCTCGACGACGAGGCCGAGTGGGTGCGGCACAACGCCGCGCTCGCGCTGACCCGCTGCGGCCCGCTCGGCACCGCTTCGCTGCGCGAGGCAGCGGCGCGCGGCAACGAGAACGCCAGCAGTGCCCTCGCCGAGCACCGGCTGGCCACGGAGGGCGCATGATCGAGGTGATGAACCTCTTCGTGCTGGTCTACTTCGTGACGTTGACCGCGGGGTATATCGCGCAATTCGTCGCGGCGGTCTTCGGCGTCGTCCAGGTCCGCCGCGACCTCGAGGGCAGCAGCCCCGAGGCCGTCAGCCTGCGTGGCCGCGCGACGTTGCCGATCAGCATCATCGTGCCGGCGCACAACGAAGAGAAGACGGTCGTCGAGTCGGTCCGCGCGCTGCTGAACCTGCGCTATCCGCAGCACGAGGTCGTCGTCGTCAACGACGGCAGCGCCGACGCGACGATGCAGAAGCTGCGCAACGCTTTCGCGCTCGAAGCGGTGCCGATCGATCTCCGCTTGGACCTGAAGTGCCAGCCGATCCGCGCGACCTACCGCTCCGCCATCAACCGCCGCCTGGTCGTCATCGACAAGGAGAACGGCGGCAAGGCCGACGCGCTGAACTGCGCCGTCAACGCCGCCCGCTACCCGCTGGTCTGCGCCATCGACGCCGACACGCTGATCATCCCCGACGCGCTGCTGCGTCTGGTCCGACCCTTCCTCACCGACCTCGAAGTGGTCGGCGTGGGTGGCTCGCTCTGCCTCGCCAACGGCTGCCGCATCGAGCGCGGCAACGTGGTCGAGGTCGGCCTGCCGAAGTCGTGGCTGGCTCGCTTCCAGGTCATCGAGTACATGCGCGCCTTCCTCGTCGGCCGCTTGGGCTGGGACGGTCTCGGCGGCAACCTCATCGTCTCCGGCGCGTTCGGCCTCTTCCGTCGGCAGGCCATCGTCAAGGCCGGCGGCTATGCGACCGATTCGGTCGGCGAGGATATGGAGCTGATCGCTCGCCTGCGCCACGACGTACCGAAGTGGTTGCAGGCCCGCGCCATTCGCCACCTGCCCGATCCGGTCGCCTTCACCGAGGCGCCGGACTCGCTGCGCATCCTCGGCAACCAGCGCGACCGCTGGCAGCGCGGCCTCTTCGACACGCTGTGGCGGCACAAGCGGATGACCTTCAATCCGCGCTACGCCACGATCGGCCTGTTCGTCACGCCCTTCTTCTGGTTCTTCGAGCTCTTCGGCCCGTTCATCGAGCTCTTCGGCTACATCTACCTGCTGCTCACCTTGGTCGGCGGCATGATGGAGCCGCTCTTCGCCTCGCTCTTCGGCGCGGTGGCCTTGCTCTCGGGCTTCTTGCTCAGCCTCGGCGGCATCTTGCTCGAGGAGCTCTCGCTCTCGTTCTTCCGCCAGCCCGGCGACCTGCGTCGATTGCTCACGGTCGCCGTCTTCGAGAACTTCGGCTACCGGCAGATGGTGCTGGCCTACCGCGTCCGCGGCTTCATGAAGTACCTGCTCGGTGAGAAGGCCTGGGGCCGGATGACCCGCCAGGGCTTCCGCGAGCGCGACAGCGATGGCGGCGCGACCTGGCTGATCCCGGCGCTGGCGACCTTGCTGGTGGTCGGGCTGCTGGCGATGCCGATCGGCTGGCTGCTCAAGCCGAGCAACGACCTGCGCGTGCAGATCGTCGACAAGACGGTGCCGCTGACCAACTACCGCGAGCACGCCCGCCTGATGTGGCTGCTCTCGCAGGGCAAGGTGACGCCGCCCTCGGGCCGCCTGCTGTGGAACAAGGCGCGCGACTACGTCGGCTACGATCCGAAGGCCGGCACCACCACCGAGATCGACGACGCAGCCCTCGAGAACCGCGACCTGCTCTACATCGCCGACACCTACGGCATCTACAAGCTCGACTTCGCCGACGGCCGCAACCCGGTCGAGCACCTCGAGCTGAACCCGAAGCTCTACGGCGGTCTGACCAGCAACGAGGTCGCCGTCATCGAGCGCTTCGTCCGCGCTGGCGGCAGGTTGGTCTGCGAGTTCAACTCCTTCGCCAGCCCGACGGCGGGTGACGTCCGCCGCCGGATGGAGAAGATGCTCCACCTGCGCTGGACCGGGTGGATCGGCCGCTGGCAACACGACTTGAGCGATTACCGCGAGATCGCCGAGTGGTTCCGCCGACGTTGGGAGGCGCAATTCCAGCGCAAATGGGATCTCGAAGGCCCCGGCCTGATGTTCATCCACGACTCCGGCCGCGTCCTCGTGCTGCGCGAGGGGCTCGAGATCAGCCGTGGCTTGCCGATGATCATGCGCTTCGGCGACCAGGACCTGCCGTATCGCTATTGGTTCGACGTCGTCATCGCCGAGCACGAAGAGGACGTCCGCGGCGCCTACCATATCCAGGCCCTGCCCGCGGGCGAGAAGCTCCTCTCGCACTTCGGCATCCCCACGGTCTTCCCCGCGGTGATGCACGACGAGCAGTTCATGTACGCCTATTTCTCGGGCGATTTCGCCGACCAGGCGACACAATTCGATCCGCCCTGGCTGGGCGGCATCACCACGGTGCGGCGCTGGCTGGCGCGGTCCGGCTTCATCCACGACGAGATGCGGCTGACCTGGCAGGTCTACGCGCCCACCATCGAGAAGATGCTCAAGGTCGCGAAATGACCCGGGCGGCGGCGCGGGCCCTCGCCGCGCTGCTGCCGCTCTCCCTGCTCGCGGGCTGCGGTGGTGGCTTGGTCGTCACCCCGCCGGCCGATGGTCGCTGCGCCGCTGCCGAGCCCTGGTCCTGGGCCACCGCGGCGAGCGACGCCTTGCAGACGCGGCCTTTTCGCCGTCGCCAGCTCTACGACCTCGACGCCACCAACAAGCCCGTGCCGTTCGAGCCGGGCCCGTGTGCCGACTGCGCCGCGGTCGTCAGCTATCCCGCGCCGACCCGCCACCCCGGCGGTCCCGACGGCCTCGAGCGCTTGGCCGACCGCAGCTTCACCTACGACAACGCCCTCTACGCGCTGCTCCGCGTCGAAGAGGGGCGCAAGAGCGCGGCCCGCGCGGTGCTCGACACCCTCGCCGCCCTGCAACGCGCCGACGGAGCGTGGGGCTTCTCCTTCGCCATCGAGCACGACGGCTTCTACAACCTCGGCTACGTCCGCAGTGGCGCCGTGGCCTGGGTGCTTTACGCCATGGCGCGTTATGAGCGCCGCTACGGCGAGGGCCGGTACCGCCTCGCCATGCGCCGCGCCGCCGGCTATCTCCGCGACCGCTTCGCGCCGAACCTCGGTCTGGTCCTCGGTGGCTACGGGCGCTGGTCGGCCGACGGCGCCAGCTTCGAGCCGCTCGCCCGCGCCGATTGGGCCAGCACCGAACACAATATCGACGCTGCCTTCGCCTTGCGCGCCGCGGCGCTCGCCGATGCCGAGGGCGAGTACCTCGACGGCGCGCGTCTCGCCGCGACGATCGCCGAGCGCCTCTTCCTGGGCGCCGACGGCCACTATGCCCGCGGCGCCCGGCCCGACGGCCTCGACGCCGAGCCGGCGCTCGACGCGGTCGGCACCTGGAGCGCCCTGCTCGACGTGCAGCGCGGCGACCCAGCGCGCGCGGCAACCGTCCTCGCCGCGACCGACCGCCTGCTCGGCGGCGTCGACGGACCCTGGCGCATCTGGCGCCCCGGCGACGACAACCCGGCGCAGACCTGGTTCGTCGAAGGCTCGGTCGCCCGCGCCATCGCCCTGCACCGGCTGGGCCGGAGTGAGCACGCCCGGGCCGACCTCGCCCAGCTGGCCCGTTGGGCCTGCGCCGGCGGCGTCCCGCTCACCTACGCGTCGCGCTGGGCCAAGGACTTTCCCGTCACGCCGGCTGTGGCGCCGACCGTCTGGTTCGTCTTCGCCGCCCGCGAGGTCCTGGGCATCGCGCCGCCGTCGCTCTGGGCCGAATCGCTCGCGCTCTCCGCAACCACGCCGGATCGTTGACCGCCCCCCAGGCGGCGCTTACCCTCTCGGCGCGATGCAGCGGCCCACCTACCAGCCCGAATCGACCCTCGCGTACGGCATCGTCGCGTTGGCGATCGTGTGCGCGTTTTCCGCCTGTACGACCGAGCACGCGCCGCCCGTCGGGCTCTCGCAACACGCCCTGAGCGCGCTCGAGGTCGGGGCCGACGCCGTCCCACCCGCGGCCGAGGCGACGCCGACGCAGGACAGCGCGGCGCAGCCGGCCGAGGCGGCCGCCGCTGCCGAGCCCTCCGCCGAAGTCGCCGCTGCCGAGCCCGCCGCGGGCCCTGCCGCCGCCCCTGCCGCCGCCGCCGACCCCGCTGCCGATCCGGCCGCCGCCGCACCCGACGCTGCCGAGCCTGCACCAGCGGCGCCACGCCCGGAGCCCGTCGTCGCCAAGGCGGCACCGAAGCCGAAGCCGAAGCCGCGCGCGGAGCCTGCCCCGTCGCCGAAGCCTGCCCCGTCGCCGAAGCCGGCGGCACGCGCCGACGAGCCGAAGGCCGCTGCTTCGAGCACCGGCGACGCCAAGCTGGACCGCGCCGCGGCCGGGGTCGATCCCAGCCTCGACGCCACCGACCTCTATTACCTCGGCAAGCGTCAACTGGAGTCGGGGCAGCGGGACGCCGCCATCGTCAGCCTGACCGCGTCGTTGCAGCGGCGTCCGAGCGACCGCACCCGGACCCTGTTGGGGCGGGCGCTCTTCGACGCTGGTCGGCTCAGCGAGGCCGAGAAGGTGCTGAAGCGCGCACCTCGCTACGCCGAGGCGCTGCTCTTGCTCGCCACGCTCTACCAGCACCGCGGCCGGACGGCCGACGCCCGACGCACCTACCAAGCCTTCCTGACGCACCACCCCGACCACGACAAGGCGGGCTGGGTGCGCGACCTATTGAGGTCCCTCTGATGCGATGTCCTTCTCTCTTCGCGCCGGCCGTGCCTCTGCTGATCGCCTCCGTGTTGCTCGTCGGCTGTGGCAAGGAAGCGCCGAAGCCGGCGACGCCGCTCGCGCCGCCGCCGGCGCCCGCGTTGCCGACGCCGATGCCTGACGTCGAGCCGACCAAGCCCGGGCAACACGTCGTCGCCGCGTCGAGCGAGACCATCGCCCGCGGCGAGCCCGTCCCCGCCGGTGATCAGCAGCACGATCGGGACGCCGGGCCGTCGCAGCCCGTCTACCACGGCAACCCCGACATGAAGCTCGACGAGCAGACGCTCACCGAGGTGACCAAGACCATCCACGCGACCAGCGATCTGCTCGAGGCCGGCGTGAAGATCCTCGAAGACCACGTCGATCGCCCGGAGAAGGCGGCCGATGCGCTGCGCCGCTACCTGCAGAAGCATCGCAACGAGGTCGACGCCACCTTCCACAAGGCGGCCGAGATCCGCGCCCGCCTCGCCGCGGCCGGCTACGACCAAGACATCCCGCACGAGCTGCAGGAGACCTTCTCCGAGCGGATGGAGGCGGTGCAGAAGCGGCTGGAGAAGATGCGCGACGTCTACCGCGACCATATCGACGCGCTCGAGGCGTTCGGTGGCTTCTTCCCGCGCAACGGCCCCGCCAAGGGCCAGCCGGGCGCCGCGCCGTAGGCGCCGGGGTCGCCGCACGTGCACGATCCGCAACAGGAAGAGCAGCGTCGCCGTTTCGAGGCAGCGGTCTTTCGGGCCCAGCTGGCCGAGGCGTTCCGCCGGCCGGCGCGGGCGACGTGGTTCGTGGTCGGCGCGCTGATCGTGGTCGGAATCCTGCAAGAGAGCGCGAGCAAGTGGCTGGGCGACCAAGGCGTCGAGCGGCTCTTGCTGGCCGGTGCCCTGATCCCCGACCGGGTGCTGGACGGAGATTGGTGGCGGCCGCTCTCCGGCACGCTGCTGCACAAGGGCTGGCCGCACCTGCTGCTGAACGTCGTCGGCTTGGTGCTGATCGGCCGTCACGTCGAGATCGCCTACGGCGCGGCCGGATTCTTGGTGCTGTGGTGTTCTGCCTCGCTCGCCGGCGCCGGCGGCACGATCCTCGCTGGCCACGAGCTCTCGGTCGGCGCGTCCGGCGGCGTCTTCGGCCTGGTCGGTGCCTTTTTGGCGATCGGCCTGCGGCTCTGGCCACGCCTGGCCAGCGGGTTCCGCGTCTCGCTCGTGATCCTGCCGATCGTGATCTTGATCACCATCCTCGGCCTCGGCGGACTCGCCGATGATCTCGACGCCGGCCGCGTCGACGGCGAGGCGCACCTCGGCGGTGTCCTCGGCGGGTTGCTCGGCGGGCTCCTCCTGCCGCTGCGCCTGCGCGACGCTGCCGGTCATGCGCTCGCCAGGCCGCCCTCGCGACGCAGCCGAGTCACGATCGTGGTCGTCGCCGTGGTCGCGGTCGCGTCGTTCTCCTTCGCGGTCCTCGCGCTGGCCCGTCGCGCCGGGACCTTGCCGGAGATCGAGCCGCCGGTGCTGCGCCGGGTCGATACCGCGGTCGGCACGCTGCGCCTGCCCGTCAGCCCTCGCTATGGCCTGTGGCAGGGCGATCGCTGCCAGGGCGAGGCCGTCTCGGCCGATTGGGCGGTCGCGCACGGCCACACGCTCTGCGTCGAGTTGCCGCTCGGTGGCATGCTCTTGCTCGGCCGGCGTGAGCGGCTGTTGACCATGGATCGCGGTGATCGCTTCGCCATGTGGCGCGCCATCGACGAGCGACGCTTCGTGCATCGGCAGCACGGCGTCCTGCTGCATCCAGTCGGGGCCGAGGCGCTCTACGTCGTGCTCGGGCCGGATCTGCTGATGCCGGGCTTTGCCGCGGCGCTGGCACCGATGCTGCCGGTCGAGGCGACCGTGACCCGGGTCTCGGCCGAAGAGGAGGCAGAGTGATGTCGATGTCCGCGGCAACGACCGAACGACCGGCTCCGGCAGCGAATCGCACCGGCTGGACCATCGCCGCCGGCATGGTCCTGGTCGGCCTGCTGGCGCTGTGGCTCGGCCGCTCGGCGCTCGATGCGACCGCAAGAGAGACCCTCGAACGTGCGGCGGTCGCGGCGAAGATCACCGTCCTCGATCTTCCGCTGCCGCAAGGCGCTCTGGAGCTGCCAATCGAGCTGCCGGACGGGCGCAAGGTGCCGTTGCTGCAGGCGGCCCTCGGCGAGCAATCGGTGGTGTTGGTCAACTTCTGGGCGACCTGGTGCCCGCCGTGCCTCGACGAGATGCCTTCTTGGCTCCGCCTCGCCAGCGTGGCGCGGCAGATCGGCATCGGCATGGTGGCCGTGAGCTACGACGACGACTGGGCCTCGCAGCGGCAGGTCCTCTCCGGCGGCGGCACGGCGTTGCCCGGCGGCGTCGCCTGGGGCCGCGATCCTGCCGGGCAGGGCGGTGACGAGGCGACGATGCTGCGCACGCGCTTCGGCACCGTCAAACTGCCGGAGACCTGGATCGTCGCGCGGGGCCGGATCGTCGGACGCTTCGTCGGTGCCCAGCGCTGGGATGCGCCTGAGCTGGTGCGCTATCTGCAACAGCTCGCGAGGCAGCCGTGAGCGAGGCGCCGGACGACCTCGTCCTGGTCCCGCCGCGCGGGCTGGTCCCGGTGTTGTTGCTCGCGCTGCTCCTGGTCGCGGCGGTTGGCGTCCGCTGGCCATTCGCGGTGCAGGGCGACGCCCGCCCAGATCTTCGGCTGGAGAGCTGGCAGGAGGACGCATCGGCCTATTGGCACCAGCTCCAGGCAGACCCTGCGCTCGGCGCGCCGGCTCCCGAGCAGGACGACGCCCGCACGCAGATGGTGGCGTGGCTCGCGCGTGAAGCGACCCTCGGCGCCGCAGTGGTCGAAGACGCCGAGGCCCGACGGGCGCGCGGCGCCGCCGAAGAGAGCCTGCGGCGCCTGGCCCTGACCGGCGGCAACCGCGCGGTGGTCGCCTTCGCCCGCCGCTACGGTCGGGACGTCGCCGTCGCCGCCAGCGCTGCCCTCGCCGCGGGACGTGCCGCTGGTCGACCGGTGGAGGCGCTCGACGCAGCTGCGCCGCAAGCCCGGGCGCTGCGCGCGGTCGCACCGGGCGTTACCGCCTTGCTCGACCGGGCCCGCTTCGGCCAGGAGCTCGGGCCCGATGGCGGCTTGGCTCCCGCGGCCGCAGGCGTCATCGCGATGATGGCGGAGAGTCGGGCGTTGGCGATGGCCGTCCGCGTGCCGCCGCCGCGCCCCGAGCCGGGCAGCCGGGCCCGGCGCACCGTGCTCGCGTTCCGCGTCGAGCGCGGTCAGGGCCTCACGATGGAGCGGCGGCTCGATCTGCTCGATGAGTTGGTGCAGCTCGACCCGACGTACCCGCGCTCGTTCGCCACCGGCGTGATCTTGGCCCAGGGTCGGCGCTATCGCGCCGCGCGTGCGGCCTTCTTGGCCGCGGCGACCATCGGTGAGCGACCAGACGCCGCCCGCGCCAACGCCCGCTACTGCAAGCGGCGACAGGCGGCTTCAGGAGCGGCGGGAGAGGGCTGAGCCGAGCTGGCGGACCGCCTCGCGGAAGACGTCGCCGCGGTGGCTGTAGCTGCGGAACATGCCGAAGCTGGCGCAGGCCGGGCTGAGCAAGACCACGCCGCCGTCGGGCTGCAGGCGCTGAAAGCCGAGGGCGATGGCCTCTTGCAGATGCTCGCAGCGGAGCACGTCGGTGGCTGCCATGCCGGCCTGCAGCAGCGCTTGCTCCAGGCGAAGCGCGGTCTGACCGATCAAGAGCGCGACGTGGGCCCGCTCCGCGACCTCGGCGGCGACCTCGGCGAAGTCGGCGTCCTTCTCCGAGCCCCCGCCGATCCAGGCCAGGCGCTGCGGTGGCTGCAGCACGGTGCCGCGCAGGCCGTGGATCGCGGCGTGCGGGTTGGTCGCCTTGGAGTCGTTGACGAATTGCACACCACCGAAGCTGCCGACCGGTTCGAGCCGGTGCGCCGGCAGCTCGAAGGTGCGCAGGCCGGCGCGGACGGCTTCGAGCGACGCTCCCGCGGCGAGCGCGGCGGCGGCGGCACCGAGGGCGTTGTCGACGTTGTGCACGCCCCGCATCGGCCGGCCGGCGTCCTGCCCGAGGGCGTCCTGGGCGAGCAGGCGGATCCGATTCTCGGCGTCCGGAGCGTAGACCAACCAGCCGTCTTCGAGGCCGAAGCCGCCGGCGACCACCGGCTGGCGCGCCGAGATCGGGACCAGCCGCGGCCCGGTCGGGCTGCGCTGCGAAAGCGCCTCGGCCATCGCCGCGAAGGCTGGATCGTGGGCGCTGTAGATCACGGTGTCGAGCGCGCCGGCCCGGCTCGCCGGCCCGGTCATGCTGGCGATATAGGCCTCGCGGTCGCCGGCGAACCAATCGAGGTGGTCGTCGGCGACGTTGGTCAGGATCCAGATCCGCGGCCGGAAGAGCGCCGTCGTCGCGAGCTGGAACTCGCTGACCTCGGCCACGACCACGGCGTCGTCGTGCAGCCGGCCGACGTGGTTGCACAGCGGCTCGCCGATATTGCCGGCGCAGAGCGTCTGATGGCCGGCGGTGCGGAGCAGGTGGTCGACCAACATCGTCGTGGTGGTCTTGCCGTCGGTGCCGGTGATGGCGACGGTCGGGTGGCCTTGGCCGGAACGCGTCGCGGCGTCGAGTCGGGCGAAGAGCTCGAGCTCGCCGACGACCAGGTCGCTGCCGGCGGCGATCCGCCGATAGGCCGCGCTGCACACCGAGAGGCCCGGCGAGACGACGGCGATCTCGCCACGCCGGGCGACGAAACCGCCACCGCAGCGCGGTCGCACCCGCGGGTCGAGTCGCTCCATCGTGGCGGCGAGCGCGTCGCTGTCCTTGTCGTCGTAGGCGCGGACGTCGGCGCCCAGGCGGGCCAGCGCGTTCGCCGCAGCGACGCCGGAGACGCCGAGCCCGACCACGCAGAAGCGAACCGCGTCGACGTCGGTCCATGCGGCGCGGTCGCGCAGCCGGGCGACCGCCGCTTCTGCCTGTGCCTCGACCGCTTCGCCCGCCACTGCCTCGGCGTCCTGCGCGGCGTCGACCGGACTCACGGTGCGGCCGCCGGCGCGGGCGCTGCCTTGCGGCTGGCAGCCCAGCGGTCCGCGGTGCGGAAGAGGTCGTCGCCGCCGAAGAAGAGCACGGTCGCCGGCGCGCGCGTGGTCGCCTCGAGGTGCGCCGGGATCGCGGCGAGGTCGTGGACGTAGGTCACGTCGTCGCAGCGTTCGCGGATGCGGCGGCAGAGCAGGTCGGTGTCGACGCCCGGGATCGGCACCTCACCGGCGGTGTAGAGCTCGGTGACCACGACCCGATCGGCCTTCTCGAAGGCGACGGCGTAGTCGTCCTGCAGGTAGTGGATCATGGTGAAGCGGTAGGGCTTGAAGACCGCGACGACCTCGCCCTCGGCCTGCGCCGCGGCGGCTTCCAGAACCCGCCGGATCCCGGTCGGATGGCTGATGTAGTCCTTGACGATCTCGATACCGGCGGCCTCGACCAGGGTGAAGCGGTTCTCCAGGCCGAGGTAGCGCGGCGCCGCGTCGGCGATGGTCGAGAAGGGCACGCCGACCGCGAGGGCGACGGCGATCGCGCCGAGCACGTTGCTCGCGTTGTAGGCGCCGGGCAGGGCGATGCCGACCGGGCCGAGGTCTTCCTCGCTGCCGTCGTGGCGCTTGCGCAGCACCTCGAAGCGACCCCGCATCCGCTCGTGCCGCAACACGGTGCCGCGGACGTCGGCGCCGGCCGAGAAGCCGAAGGTGACGAGCTGTACGCCCCGCTCGGTCAGGCGGTCGCGCACCTTCGACAGGACGGCGCGGGCGCCCTCGTCGTCGACGTTGAAGAGCGCGATGCGGAGGCGCTCGTTGTCGGTGAAGAAGCGCTCGACCGTGGCCTCGAGCTGGGCCCAATCCTTGTAGTAGTTCAGGTGGTCGAGCTCGAGGTTGTTGAGCAGGGCGATGGTCGGCCGGCTGTTGACCAAGCTGCCGTCGGATTCGTCGACCTCGGCGACCATCCAGCGTGCGCCGTCGCGGGCGTTGTCGCGCCAATTCTCGAGCAGGCCGCCGATCAGGTAGCCGGGCTCGAGGCCGGCGGCGTCGAGCAGCCAGGTGACAGCGCCCGAGGTCGTGCCCTTGCCGTGGGTGCCGATCACGCCGACCGACTCGCGATCTTCCAGCAGCAGGCCGAGGATTTCGCTGCGGTGGGCGATCGGGATCTCGCGCTCGCGGGCCGCCACCAGCTCCGGGTTGCTATCCGGGATCGCGGTGCTGCGCACGACCAGGCCGACGCCGTCGAGGTGGGCGGCGTCGTGGCCGATCCGGACGTCCGCGCCGAGCGATTGCAGCATCTCGGTGAGCTGCGAGGCGCGCACGTCGCTGCCCCGGACCGAGACGCCGCGCGAGAGCAGCAGGCGCGCCACGGCCGAGACGCCGATGCCGCCGATGCCGATCAGGTGGATCACGCCGAGCTCGCCGAGGCGGCCGGGGCGGATGCCCACGCGGGGCTCCAGGGTGCGGGTGATCAAGGCGTCCTCCCTTGGCGCTCGGCGGCGCCGGCTGCGGCTCCCGGGCCGCTGCGTAGCAGCACGAGCGCGCGCTGTCGAATCCATGGGTGTGGGTGCTCGCGCGCCGCCTCCTGCAACGCCGCGCGGGCGCTCGGGTCGGCGAGATCGGAGAGCGCGACGAGCGCCGCGTCGGCGACCTCGACGCTGCTGTGCGCGAGCGCCTGACGCAAGGCGGGCACGCTCTTGCCGTCGCCCAGCCGGCCCAGCGTCGCCGCGGCCACCGCCGCCAGATCCGGCCGCGATCCCCGGGCGAGCGCCTCCACGGACTGCCGCTCGCTGCCCAGCCCGCGTTCACCGATCTCGCGCAGCGCGCCGATCCGCCGCCAGATCGCGTCGTCGTCGAGCGCCGCGCGGACCGCCGCGTCGTCGAACGTCCGCAGGACGAGCTGGCCCGCGGCGTCCTCGGCGGCCAGCGTCGCCGCCGTCACCGCGCGCCAGGTCCACAGCTTGTCGATCGCCGCCGCGTCGGCCTCGGGTGGCAGCGGCACCGGGATCTCCAGGTTTGCCTCGGCGATCTGCGGCCTGCCCTCGTCGTCACCCCGCTCGACGTGGGCCCGGGCCCGCAATAGCAGCTGCGTGCCGCGCTCCAGTGTGGTCGGCTCGCCGGCGTCGTCGACCGGGTCGAGCGCGACCGCGACGCTCAGGCCAGCCCGCGCCAGCGGCGAGAGCGTCGGCGGGCAGCTCGCCTTGCCGGCGCCGGCAGGGCCGCCGATGCCGAGGAAGGGCCCCGTGCCGGGTAGGCGCTCGAGCAGGGCCTTCTGCAACGCCTCGCCACGCGGGCCCGCCGGCGAAATCTCGATCACCCAGAGGCAGAGGCCGGGCAGGGCCGCGGCGGCGGTCGTCGTGGCGTCGCCCTCTTCGGCGGTCGTGCTCGCCTCGGCCGTGACCGGCGCGTTGCGCTTGCAGGCCGGCAGCGCGAGCAGGAGCAGGCAGAGCCAGCGGGCGCTCACGGCTTGCCGACGCCGCGGGCGACCTGCTCCGGCAGCAGTGCGTTGTCCAGGACGACCAGGTGCCCCTGTGCCCGTGAGGCGCCGGCGTAATAGAGCGCGTGGCGTTTCTCCGGGCCGTAGGCGTCGAGCTCGGTCAGGACCACGACCGGCGCCTCCAGGCCCTTGAAGCTCTGCACCGAGCGGACCCGGACGGCGCCGCGTTCGTCGCCTGCCGTCAGCCGCACCGGGCCGACCGGCTGCGGCAGGGCGAGGACCTTCGAGCGCGAGGGGTTGTGGCCGCTGAGCACCACGACGTCGTCGGGTCGCACGCCGCCTTCGCCGCACAGGCGCATCATCACGCGGCGCAACGCGGCGCCGAAATCCGGCGTGGTCGGCTCGATCTCGACGGGCGTGCCAGCTGGTGAGATGCAACGGATCTGTGAGAGCCCCGGCAGCAGCTTGGCGAGGTGGTCGTGGATCGCCTGGGTATTGCGCCAATTCGTGCCGAGCACCAGCGCCTGCTCGGCGCCCGGAACGTCCGGCGTGTGGTCACGCAGGCATTGCTGATCGTCGTAGAAGAGGTAGCGGATCGCGCGATCGCGGTCGCGACAGGCGGCGTCGAGCGTCGCCCACCAACCGGGCAGGAAGTCCTGCGCCTCGTCGACCACGACCGCGTCGAAGCAGGGGACGCCGCGGCGCATCGCCTCGGCGAAGGCGGCGGGGACCCGTTCGTCGAAGAAAGCCTGCCGCGCCACGCCGCCGGACGGCACCTCCTCACCGCGCTGCTCGAAGCCACCGAGCCGCCAGCAGAGGTCGTGGAAATGCATCGCGGTGATCCGGGCCTCGCCCTCGGTCTCGCGCGCCATGTGCTGCCCGAGCGCCTTGTTGTAGCAGGTCAGCAGCACGTCCTGACCCTGTCGCGCCAGCATCCGCGCCTTCTCGATCGCCAGGACCGTCTTGCCGGTGCCGGCTGGCCCGTAGATGGTCGCCCGCCGCAGCCGGCCCATCATCTCGAGCACCGCGATCTGGCCCTCGCCGAGCGCGAGCATCGCCTCCTGCGCCTCTTCGACCCGCTGCCGCAGCCGGACCCGGACCCGGCGTGGCGCGACGAAGAGCTCCTCGGCGGCGCGCCACCACCAGCGCGCCGCGGCGTTGCCACGGGCTGGCGTGCGCGCTTCGAAATGCGCGAAGAGGCCGTCGATCCGGCCCGCGAGGGCGTCCATCCCGTCGAGATCGATGGTCCGCTCGGCCGGCGCGAAGGGGCCGAGGCCGCTGCGGGGGACCACGACGTCCGGCAAGACCACCGCGTAGCCGCAGACCGGGGCGACCGGGGTCGGCGCGGCGAGGTCGGCCAACAACCGACGCAGGCCGTCTGCCGCGGCGTCGAGGCGGGTGAAGGGATCGTCGGTCACGCCGCCGTGCCCTCGCGTCCAGCGCCGGGCGCTCGGATCGTAGGCGAGCCCACCGCTGCGCACGTCGAGCAGCAAGACGCCGCGCTCCGGGTCGAGCAGGACGAAGTCGGCCTCGCCGTCGCGCAGCGGCTCGCCCGGCACGCTCTTGCCGACCCAGCGCGCCTGCTGGATCACCAGAATCCGCTCGGGCAGCGCCCGCTGCAAACGGTCATAGAGGCGTCGTGTCGCACCGGGGGCGTTCGCGATCGGACCTGCGCTGGGGAGCATCCTCGCCATGGCCGCGGACGATAGCCGAAGCCGGCCTTCGGTGCGACCGTCGCAAGGGCCTCAGGGCGCCGGCAACAAGGCCTGCAGCCGCGCAGCGAGCTCCGGCGAGGCCTCGCCGAGCAACGACGCCAACCAACGCCGCTCGCCAGCTCCCGGGCGCGGCCCGAGGGCCCGCTGCGCCGCGTGCACCGCCCGGTCGGCGTCGCCGCTACGCAGCGCCGCCCGTGCCGCGCTGCGCCAAGCCGGTCGGTAGTCCGGTGCGACCACGAGCGCCCGCATCGCCAACGCCGCTGCGCTCTGCGCGTCGCCCTCTGCCAACCGCACGACGGCCAAGTTGTGCAGCGCCTTCGAGCGCCTGGCGTCGAGGCGGACCGCAGCCTCGAGCAACGCCCGCGCCCCGCGCTGCCCATCGGCGTCGCCGCGGCGGAGCAACAAGGCGCCCCAGACAGCGAGCCCATCGGCGTGGTGTCGGCGCAGCGGCGTCTCCGGGGCGCAGCCAGCGCCGGCCTCGGCGCAGCGCTGCACCACCGAGACCGCCATCGCCTCGGCCGCCTCGGCGACGGTCGCCGCCGCCGCGAGGCCGACTTCGCCCCAGGGCACGCCCGGTCGGAGCGCGCCGGCGACCTGGGCGTCTTCGAAGGCCCGGCCCGGCTCCCAGCGCAGGGCGTCGGCAGCGGCGTAGGGCCGCAGCCAGCCACCCAACGCCGCCGCGCGTTCGCGCGCATTCCCAGCGCGCTGCACGGCCGCTGCGGCGGCGACGAACGAGGGTTCGCCCAGGCGCTCGCCGATCCTGCCGAGCATCCGACCGCTGCGGGCGAAGACGAGCGGCAGGCAGCGCGCGTCGGGCCGCGCCCCCTCTGCCGCCTGCAGCCAGAGGCACGCCGACGCGGTGTGGTCCGCTGCCGCGACCGCCAATCCCGCGGCCGGCAGCGCGTCGAGCAGCGCATCACCGTGACGCGCCGCCGCTTCGAGCGTCGCGTTCGGCCGCGCCGTCGCCGTCGCGACCAGGGCCAGGGCGGCGAGGGCCGGCGCGAGCAGGCGGGTCAGCCGGTGTCGGGCCAGCGTCGACCAGATCGCAAGGGCCGCGAAGAGGGTCAGCCCGAGGCGCAGCAGCAGGCCGACCTGTTGATCGCGGATGCCCATCGGGTTGACGACGATCGCCCACAGCGCGTCGAGCACCGCCATCACGATCAAGGCGAGCGCCCCGGGGCGAGCGCCGCGCCAGGCCAGGACGCCGCCGAGCACGCCGAGCAGGGCGGCAGGGCCCAGGTCAGCCCAGACGTCGCGGCCCAGCGCCCACGCCGCCTCGTGCGGCGCCACGCCGATGCGGTCGGCGAATGCCGTGCGGATCGAGGCGCCGCTGAGGTGGTCGAGCAGCGGGCCGATCGCGTCGACGCCGCCCCAATCCAGCGCCGGCCGCCGCAGCGCGATCAAGGGCAGGGCGAAGAGGCCGCCCGCCGCGAGCATCCCGGCGAGGGCGCCGACCAGGACGGCGTCTCCCCGGGGCCGCCGGGCGTCGCCGACCGCGACGGCGCCGAGCACCCCGGCCGCACCGAGGCCCACGGCTTCGGCGTGGATCGTCGCGCCGAGCGCCGCCAGCACGACCATGGCGGCGAGACGCGCGCCGCCCCGTGTGCGGGTCCAGGCCAGCGCCACCAGCGCGGCGTGGAGGAGCGCCAGCGGGTAGACCTCGGTCTGCCGCGCGTGCAGCGCCACTGCGCCGGCGAGGGGGCCCGCCAGCGCCGCGGTGCTCCACCAGAGCCACGCCGTTCGGCGCGGCCACGAGGACGGCGTCAGCGCCTGCGCCAGCAGCACGGCGGCCGCGACGGTGGCGATCGTGCCGAGGAGGTGAATCTTGCCCGCGAGGGTGCCCAGCGGCAGCAAGCGCGCCGCTTGTCCGGCCAGGAGCAAGAGCGGGAAGCCCGTCGGGTGGGGGACGCCCGGTTCGACGGCGGCCGCGGCGAGTTCGCCCGCGTCGAAGAAGCCGAGAGCGGGTGCGGTGAGCCAGGACCACGCGGCCACTCCGACCGCGACCGCGAGCCAGCCACCACGGGCTGGCGCTTGGCTCATGGCGCCGCGGGGCAGTAGAGCTCGACGTGCGAGAGGGCCTCGTCGCTGCCACCGTCGCTGGCGCCGAAGCCGCCGACCAGCATCAGGCAGCCGCCGAAGGGCCCGGTGCCTCCGATCGCCTGCAGGCGCGCGCCGTACCGCGGCCGCTCCAGCGCCGCGCGGGCAATCGCGGCACCTGTCGCGTCGAAGATCAGCGCATCCGCGATGATGGTGCCGCTCGCGTCGACGCCACCGGCGAGGACGGCGCCGCCGCCGGGCAGGGCCGCAGCAGCGGCGAGCGCGCGCTTGCCAGCGTCTTTGCCGGGCGCGGCGGAGAGATCGGCGGCGGTGAGCGTCAGCGTCGTCGGTGAGGTCGACTCGTCGATGGCGACCACCAGTGGCGCGAGCGGCGCCGGCGCGACCGAAAGGGCCGGATCGAGGAAGAGCGGCGCGGCGGTCGCCCCGAGCAGCAACGCAGTCTTGTCGTCGAGGCGGATCAATTCGCCGCCGTGAACCTGCTCGGGGACGGTGCCGGCCGCGAGCTGCACGGCCTCGTAGGCGTCCTTGGTCGCGTCGTAGATCTCCGCCAGCGGAGCGGCCTTGCTCGCCCGGCCGCCGAAGATCAGCAGGCGGCGGCAACCCTGCAGCGTCATGTCGATGCAGAGCGTCGCCGCGTTGGCCCGACCGGTCGCCATCAGCGCGGCGGCGTCCTTGCATTCGGCCACGCCGGCGTCGAGCTGACAGAGGCGGGCGTCGCCCAGGCGGGAATCACCGGACTTCGGCAAGGGCAGCTCGGCGCCGCCGGCGATCAGCAGGCGTGGGCCGGCTGGCGTGATCACCCGCTCGACGATCGCGCGTCCACGCGGCCGGCCGAGCGTCGTGCCGATCGAGACCTTCGCCGCCAGGTCGGCGCGCCACACGGCGTCGCTCACCGGGCAACCGGCGGCGCCGGGGTTGCAGGTCGCAGCGTCGAGGCCGGTCTTGAGCTTGGCGCCGTCGCGACCGACCAGCAGCCGCTCGCTGCCGCCGACCGCCCAGAGCACCGTCGCGCCGCCGACGACGCTGCGGCCGAGCGCGGTCCGCGCCACGTCGTCGAAGGCGTCGATGATCGCCGCCGGCGCCTCGAAGCGACCGAGCCGGGGATCGAAGACCTCGACCCGCTGCGACGTCGCCGCCCAGACGTCGTTCTGCCCCGGAACCGCGACGCCGCCGTGGATCACGACGCGGCCGTCGTCCAAGGTCGTCGTGGTCGGCAAGCCGCGACGGCCGCCGCCGTTGAGCGGGAACAGGCTCTCGAGCTCGCAGCGGTTGTTGCGACAGACCGCGGCCGGATGCACGCCCTGGCACTCGGCGTCGGCGGTGCAGGAGCGCTGCGCCACCTCGGCCGCCGCGCTCGCCGACGCCCGGGCCATGCCGGTGAACGCACCATCCAGCGCCGGTTGCAGGTAGTACGGCGTCGCCGCCGCCTCGGCCGTCGTCACCGGCTCGACCACGATGCCGCCGCGGTAGGCGCGCATCACACGGGTCGTGCAGCCGCTGTCGGAGAAGAGCTCGACCAGCACCGCGTAATCCGAGCGCACCGGCAGCTTGTCCAGGGTGAAGGGGTTCTTCACCGTGCCGTCGGGATCGTCGAAGGGCACGCAGCCCAGCGCGTAGCGCGGCACCTGCCCGGCGGCGGTGACCGCGCCGTGGAAGACCTGCACGCTCATATGCGTCGCGCCCGGGACCTTGCTGCCCAGCGCGAACGCCATCACGCCGTAGCCGCCCTCGGGGGCCGGCGTCTCGGCCGCCTCGCAGCCGGCGAGGACCAACGCTGCCGCCGCGACGAGCCAGAGCCCGCGCCGAAATCCGATGGCGCCCGACGCCCTGCCGTTGTTCACTGCTCCGTCCATGCTCAATGCCCCGTCCATGCTCATTTCCCAGCAAAGACCGGGTCGAGGTGCGCGTCGTCGCTGTCGAAACTGAACGACGCGTTGCCGACCGACGGTGCGTCGTCGCCGCGGGTCAACAGGTAGGCCGCGACGGCGCCGCCGACGACGACCGCGCCGATGCCAGCCCAAAAATACCACTTCGAGGTCACGCCCCCGTCTTCGGACGGCGCGCCCGGCGGCGGCTTGGTCGGTGCCGGCGCGAGCTCCAGCGTCACCGCGAGCTCGGTCGATTTCTCACTGGCGACGCGCACGACGGTGGAGAATTCCTTGTAGCCTGCGCGCACCACGCGGAGGCGGTAGGTCCCCGGTGGCAGGGGCGCGGTCAGCCCGCCGACCGAGGTGCGGCCGAGCAACTTCTCGTTGACGTAGACCAGCGCCACGCCGCCGCCGGCGAGCCGAACCATCAGCGTTCCGGTGGGTGTGCCGCCGCGTTCGGGCAGATCGACCGGGCCGATCAGCACCAACAGGCCGCGCTCGGTCACCTTCTGGATGTCGTGGCCTTCGAGCGGCTGGCGGGTCGATTGTTCGACGCGGGCCACCGGCTTGAGCCCGACCACACGCATCGACCACTCGAGCTTGCCGTCGCTGCCCTTGGCGACTTCGGAGTAGACGACGCGGTCGACCTTGTACTTCTTGCCGAGCTTCTCGAGGCAATCGACGCCGGCCTCGGTGCACTCGAACTCGAACATCTCTTCGACCAGGTCGCTCTTGCTGACGATGATGTCGTAGTGCTTGTAGCGCTTGGCCGACTCGGCGAGGGCGTCGGTGAGCGAGCGGCGCTCGGCGTCGGGCACCTGGGTGCTCTCGACCCGGAGGATCAGCACGCGCTCCTTCCGGCTCTTGCTGCGCGCGTGGGCCTGCATCGCAGGGAGCAAGCCGACCAGCGCCCCGAGCAGGACGCAGAAGGCGCGAATCATGGGTCGTTGGCTGGTCAGCAAGAGGTCCCCCGCGTGGAGCCCGCGATCCTACGGAGCGCGCCTCTATGGGTCAACAATGCGTGCCTTTGCGGGAGGCCGTCGCCGCGCTACGCTCCACCGCCACGCCACCGGGCTGCCTCACCTCGGGGTCGCCACACAACGGGAGGCGTGATCGCCCCGCAACGGAGGACAGCGCCATGGTTCAGCGCGTCGACTACGCCATCTTCCCGGATATCCGCGAGCAAGAGTTGCTCGGCTGGACCAATCGGCTCATCGCGCACGTCGGCCGAACCTCACCAAGCTTCAAGGAACTGCGCGAGTGGCTGCGCGAGGCCAACGTCTACGACAAGGAGACGACGCCGGTCTTGCTCGAGCTGCTCGACGTTCCCAACAAGGCCAACAAGATCCGCTGTGGCGCCTGGGCCCGTGGCCACGACGCGCTGGACGACGAAGAAGCGCAGAAGGCTTCGCTCTTTCAGCGCATGCTCGATCAGAACACGCTGCTGGCGAAGTACGTCCTCGAGGCGCTCGACATGGAAGGCGGCGGCCGGCTGCATTCGACCTACGAGCTGCACAGGATGCTGACCAGCTACGTCTACCCCGGCGAGCACATTCGCCTGACCGACTTCCAGAACTGGATCAAGTGGATGGTCGCCGCGGGGCGAATCAAGTTGATCGGCATCCGCTGGGGCCTCACCGATCTCGGCAAGGAGATCGTGCCGCGTCTGCGCCAGATCGACGTCGACGAATTCCTCGAAGAAGAGGCGGAAGAGGCCGAAGACGGGCAGGAAGAAGAGGACGCGCCGGCTGCGACGCAGGCTCCGGCGCCGAAGGCCGCCGCAGCGCCCGCTGCCGCCGCTGCTCCCGCCGCCGCCGCTGCTCCCGCCGCCGCCGCTGCTCCCGCCGCCGCTGCTCCCGCCGCCGCTGCTCCCGCGACGAAGGCCACCGCCGCGCCCGCCGCCGAGGACGAGGAATTCCCCGACTTGCCGCCGGAAGCGCCGCCGGTGGACGACGCGACCTTCCGCGCCTACGAGGAGCAGCTGACCACCGAAGCGGCGACGACGCCGATGCCCTCGGCGGTGCCGCGGGTCGCGGTGCCGGTGGTGGGTCGTGCGTTGGTCACCCCGACGACGCTGGCGTCCGAGTCGCGGCTCGAGGTGGCCTGCCAGCAGGAGCCGCCCGAGCCGGCGGAGGTGATCGCGCAATTCCGCACGATCGGCCGCGAGCGCGGCCTCGGCGGCGGTTCGCTGCTGCTCGCCTTCGGCCTCGAGACGCGGATGGCGCAGAACGAGCCGGGGCGGCACCTCTTCCTCGCCTCGCTGTTGGCGCGGCTCTTCGCGGCTCGCCCCGACGGCGCCCTGGCCAACCTCTTGGTCGAGCGGGTCGGCGCCCTCGGGCCGGTCGCGATCCTGCTCGAACGGCCGGAAGCGCTGGCCGAAGTGCTGGTCCGCTGGGGCTTGGCGATGCCCGATGCTGCGAGCCAGCAGGTGCGGACGATCTTGCTCGACGCGGTGATCGGCAGTCGGGCGCTGGCGACGCGCACGGATCTCCCGACGGTGCTGGCCGAGACGCCGACCTCCGAGATGCTGATCGGCAACCTGACCCAAGGGCTGCTGCGCGGCGCCGGGCCGCTGGCGTCGTTCTGGCTGGTCCGCGAGATGGTCCGCGTCGGCCTCTGGAGCCGGCCGTCGCATACCGAGATCGCCTTCGTGCCGACCCGCGCGATCCGGTTGATGGCCTACCGTCTGCGCCTGATCGAGAGCCATCACGCCAACAGCAGCGGGCGGATGATGGAGATCGCGCGCAAGCTCTGCAGCCTGCTACCGCCTGGTTCGGTCGAGGCCGCCGCCGCCGAGCTGCTCGCGCCCGACGATCACCTCCGCTTCGACTGTGCCGCGGTGCCGATCTGTCAGCAGCCCTGCGCCCTGCATCGCGACGCCTGAGACGCCGAAGCGCCCGTCATTTCGCGTTGACAGCCGACGCTTCGGTCCCTATGTTCCGACCGTCCTTTCCCACCCCGGCCGTCATTCGCACGGTCGCCCTTTCGCCCTCCCCGGGCACTCCCCGCCGCCAACAAGCCAGATCCAATCCGGAACGCTCTCTCGCGGCGCATAGGTGAATTCCATGAATCTCAATGATCTGAAGCATATGCGGATGGCCGACCTGGTCGAACTCGGCCGGGAACTCGGCGTCGAAGAGCCGGCCTCGATGCACCGGCAGGACCTGATCTTCGCCCTTCTGCAGGCGCAGAGTGAGCGCGAAGGCGCGATCTTCGCCGAGGGCGTCCTGCAGGTGCTGCCCGACGGCTACGGCTTCCTCCGCTCGCCGGACTACAACTACTTCCCCGGCTCGGACGATATCTACGTCTCGCCCTCGCAGATCCGCCGCTTCGGCCTGCGCAACGGCGATACCGTCGCCGGCGAGATCCGCCCCCCGAAGGAGGGTGAGCGCTACTTCGCGCTGCTCAAGGTCGATGCGATCAACTTCGAGGAGCCGGACCGCGCGAAGAACAAGATCCTCTTCGACAACCTGACGCCGCTCTATCCGCAGGAGCGCCTCTGCCTGGAGTACGAGAGTCGCTCGTTCACCACGCGGATCATCGACCTGCTCTGCCCGCAGGGTAAGGGTCAGCGTACGCTGATCGTCGCCCCGCCGCGTACCGGCAAGACCGTGCTGCTGCAGGAGATCGCCCACGCGATCGCGACCAACCACAAGGAGGTCTACCTCATCGTGCTGCTCATCGACGAGCGCCCCGAGGAAGTGACCGATATGCAGCGCACCGTCCAGGGTGAGGTCATCTCCTCGACCTTCGACGAGCCGGCCAGCCGCCACGTGCAGGTCGCCGAGATGGTCATCGAGAAGGCCAAGCGCCTGGTCGAGCACGGCCGCGACGTCGTCATCCTGCTCGACTCGATCACCCGCCTCGCCCGCGCCTACAACACCGTGGTCCCGCCGAGCGGCAAGATCCTCTCGGGTGGTGTCGACTCCAACGCGCTGCACAAGCCGAAGCGCTTCTTCGGCGCGGCCCGCAACATCGAAGAGGGCGGCAGCCTCACGATCATCGGCACCGCGCTGGTCGACACCGGCTCGCGCATGGACGAGGTCATCTTCGAAGAGTTCAAGGGCACCGGTAACTGCGAGATCCACCTCGACCGCAAGCTGATGGAGAAGCGCATCTTCCCCTGCTTGGACATCAACAAATCCGGCACCCGCAAGGAAGACCTGCTGATGGACGAGCGGACGCTGAACCGCGTCTACCTGCTCCGCCAGCTGCTGCACCCGCTGAATGTGGTCGACTCGATGGAGTTCCTCCTCGACAAGGTCCGCAAATACCGCACCAACGGCGACTTCCTCGACGATATGAACCACTGATCGCGCGGAATCCTCGGAACTCGGACGGCCGGGTCCTCAGCAGAGGGCCCGGCCGTTCGGCTTTTGCAGCGGATCAGCGAGCGAGGGTCGGTTCGGCGGGGGCGGGCGCGCGCGCCGGCTCGGCGGTCTGCGGCTTCGGCGGCGGAATCGGGATTTGCATCCGACGCGGATCGGGCCCGGGGCCTTCGTCGGCCGGTCGCTCGTCGGCTGGCTTGGCGTCGCCGGGCTTCGCCGCACCTGGGCTGCCTGCGGCTGCTCCCGCTGCCGCCTCGTCGGCGTCGCCGGCCTCAGGCTTCTTCTTCAGCCCTTCTGGGTCGAGGCCGACGCGGGTCGGCGCGAAGATGCCCTCGAGCAGCGTCGTGGTCGGCGCCTCGATCTTCCAGCTCAGCGTCGCCGTGCGCAGCGAGGTCTCGAAGACGGCCGGCGGGCTGACCAATGCTGCCAGGGCGTCCTTGCGCGCCACCGGCGCCTCGGGCGGCTGCACCGAACGGAGCTCCCTGCCGAGACGGGCGGCGTCGTGGCTGGCGGCGAGCAAGGTGATCTGCTCCGACGAGCCATCCGGCAGCGCCCGCGCGGCCGTCTCGCCGACCCGCCCGACCAGACCCGCGATCGCGGCCAGCCGCCGGGTCAGCAGCTCGATCCGATCGTCGCTGGGCGTCTTCGGCGTCGGCTCGGCCGAGGCACGCACTTCGGAGGCCCAGACCGCGAGGCGATCGCGGACGCTGCGGGCGTCCGCCTCACTCCGCGCGACCAAGCGCAGCAGCAGGGTGTGGCCGTCGCGGTCGAGGACGGCGCTGGCGCGCTCGATGCGGTCGGCCAGCGCGCCGCCCGGGAGCAGCCCCGCCACGCCGACCGAGGAGAGCGCGATCGACCAGAGCGGGCCCGCGGCGCGGAGCTCCTCGACCTGCTCGGCGAAGCGGACGTCGTCGGCCAAGGCAGCACGGTCACCCGAGCGCGTCGCGGCGAGCTCGACCAACGCATCTTCGTGGCCGATCCACAGCACGTCCGGTTGCGGTGCCGTGACGCGCCACAGCCCCTCTTCCCCCGGCAAGCGCAGCTGCACCGACGGGCCACCCGATTGCTTGAGCAGGCTCGACTGCCGCTCGCGCGAGAGCCGCGTCGGCACGGCGTCGGCGTCGGCGCAGGGCACGATGAGCGCCGCACCCTTGGCCATCCGGACCAACCAGAACTGCGGCCCCTGCACCTCGACCCCGAGCATCTCGAGCATGGCGAGCGGGCCCAGCGCGCGCTTGGCGTCGTCGTCGCCGGCTTGCTGCAGCAGCTTCGCCATCGCCGGGGCGTGCATGCCGACCAACTGCAAGGCGTCGCGCGGTACGTCGGCGACCGGATCGCGGTTGCGCCGGCCGAGCTGCTCGCGAGCGCCGACCGCGCCCGCGCCGAGCAGCAGCACGACCAAGATCACTGCGCCGCGCACGGGAATTCGGCCGCCGCCGCGGCGATCGGCCTCGACCGCCCAGGCGATGCCGATGCCGATGCCGTAGAGCACGACCAGCGGCCCGCTCATCAGCATCTGGTTGATGGGGTCCGGGGTGGGCGTCAAGATCGCGCCGATCACCGCAGCGATCACGATCCAATAGCGGTAGAAGGCGAGCAGCCCCTTGGCCGTCACCATCTCCAACAACGCCAGGAAATACATGAAGACCGGCAGCTCGAAGACGACGCCGAAGGCCAGCAGCAGCCAGGTCGCGTAGCTCGTCGTGCTGGCCAAAGTCGGCTCGAGGGTCATGCCCTCGGCCTCGATGGTCATCTTGATCAAGAAATCGGTCATGAACGGCAGAACGACCGCGTAGCAGAAGGCCGCTCCCGCGACGAAGAAGAGCACCGAGGCGCCGATCACCGGCACCGCGAGGCGCTTCTCGCTGCGCAGCAGGCCCGGCGCGACGAAGGCCCAGACCTGCCAGAAGATCCACGGGCTGGAGAGGAAAACGCCGCCGATCAGGGCGATGCGCATGTAGACCGAGATGCTCTCGGTGATCTGCAGCGCCTTGATCGCGAAGAGGCCATTGTCGGCCATCGCGGCGCGGATCGGCGCCGAGAGCAGGTCGAAGATCTCGACGTGGTAGGCCCAGGCGACGAAAAAGCCCACCACGATGCCGAGGGCGGCGCGCAAGATCCGCCCGCGCAGCTCGACCAGGTGGGCCCGGAACGGCATCGCGCCGCGTTCCAACTCGACGTCCTCGTCTGGCGCGGGGGGCGGGAGGGCTTCACTCAAGTCGCCGGCTCCTCGGTCGGTGCGGTGGCCGCATCTGTGGCCGCCCCGGCAACGGTCGCGACCTCCGGCTCGGCTTCGCTCGCGTCGGCGCGTCGGGCCTGCTCTGCGGCGCTGCCCTTGCGCGACGGCGTACCACGCGGACGGGTGCCCGGCGCGGCGGCGAGGAAGGCGGCGTCGGCTTCGGCGCTGCCAGGACGCTCGGTCTCGAGTCGCTTGGCCTCTTCTGCGAGCAGATCGTTGAGGTCGCGGCGACGACGGGCCCGGCTCTCCGGCGTGGGCGCGGCGGTGTCGGCTTCGATTGGTGCTGGCGGCGCGTTGGCGGCCGTCGCGTCGGCGCGCGGGATTTCGGTCGCGGCCTCGTCTGCCGGGCTCGGATCTGGCGCTGCGTTCGGTGTCGTCGGCTCGGCTGCCTCGCCCTTTTCCGCGCCGTCCGCGAGCGACGCAGCCTCGGCCGCGCTGGCGCGGGCGGCAGCTACGGCCTCGGCAGCCTTCCTCCGGGCCTCGGCGCGCAAGGCGTCGGCGTCGGCAGTCGCTGCCGGCGGCGGATCGGCATCGACCTCACGCATGAAGTCGTCGACCGTCTCTTTCAGCTCGGCCTGTGCGACGTTGGCGGCGCGGCGGAGATCGCGAAGCCCGGTGGCGAGCGTTCGCGCGACCTGCGGGAGCTTGTCGGGCCCGACGAAGATCAGCGCCACGACCAGAATGACCACCAATTCTGGGCCACCGATGCCGAACACTGCTGCCTCCGCCGGCTAGCGCAAGCGACCGGCCATCAGGCGACGGTCGCCCAGGGCCCGCCGGGCTCGCAGCGTGACGATGCGCGCTTCCCCTTCCGATGGCAACGTAGCCTCCGCCGCCGATGTGGCGGCCAGCGCGGCGAGGGCGGCGCGACGGATCGGGCCACGGCCGTGCGCGGCGAGGGCGGCGTAGGCGGCCCTGGCGTCGTCGCCGACGGTGACGCTCTCGATCCGCAGGCGGCTGTCGATCGCAAGCAGCTCTTCGCTCGCCGAATGCCGCGGCTGCATGCCGATCTGCCACGCGCCGCGGTCGACCGCGTCGGCGCCGAGCGGTTCGAGCAACACCTTCGGCAGGCGCGGGTGACGCGCCAGGCTGCGGCCCAATCGCTCGCCGAAGCCGGCGGGCCGTTGCTCCTCGGTCGCAGCGATCTCGGCCTCGAGCTCGGGCAGCGGGCCGTGGACCCACAGCCGCGCGAAGAGCAGGGCGTCGACCTTCAACTCGCGGGCGAGCTTGTGCGCGACCCACTCGGGCTCTTCGTAGCTGCCCAGGATGTCGGAATAGACCGCGATGTCGTACGACGAGGGCGCAAACGAAGCCTGACCGTACGGTTTGTCGACGAGCTGGATGCGCCCCGCGACCGCCGGTGCCAGCCGGGCGTGCAGCCCGGCGACCGAAGCGGACGGAAGGTCGCAGAGGGTGACGAAACGGTCGGCTTCGGCGAGCGCGACCGCAAGATCGAGCCGTGGCGCGCCGGCGAGCAAGACGCGGCGCGCGTCCGTCGCGCAGATCTCGGCGTCGAACCAGGGCGTCAACGCGGCGCTGGCGCGCTCGTCATCTGCCCACGGCGGGGGAGGGAACGCGCGGTCGACGCGAATCCCTTCGATCTCTCGGCGGAGTCGAACCATGTCGAGGGTGCGGCCTTTCCGCGAACGGGTGCCGCTGCCTCTCTACGAGCCCTTGCGCTCGCGCGCGTCGGCCTTGGCCGTCTCGATCTGGCGGGCCTTGCGCTCCTTGAGCTTGTTGCGGCTCTCGCGCTGGCGCATCTTCGTCGACTTGCTTCCCTTGCCCATGTCGTTCTCCTGCCGATGTACGTTGGCTTCCGAAAGGGCGCGCACCTTAGACTGGCAGCTTGTCGATCGTCAACGCGATATTCGCGCCATCGCGACGGGCACGGGCGATCGCGTGGCCCCCGGCGCGCAGGCGGCAGAGCGCGACGGCGCCATCGGGGAGGGCGTCGATCGAGAGCACCCGCTGCACACCCGACAAGGCGATGGGCAGATCCGGGCGCAGCGTGCGCGCGTCGACGCCGAGCAAACTGGCGTCGGCGTCTTGCTCATCGCGCGGCAACGCCGCGAAGAAGAGGCGTCCAGTCTCGCGATCGAGCGCCCATGGGTGGTCGACCGTGATCGCCGCGTTCGGCGCGAAGCGTCGCCGCAGCTCGGCCGAGGCGAAGACGATCCGCCCCTGCCGCAGCACCAAGAGCGAGGGCTCCTGGTGGACCCGGTCGGCGGCGAAGAAGTCGAACATCGAGTAGCTCGCGAAGAGCATCTCTTCCTGCGGCCAGGCGATCGCGCGACGAATATCGAGCAGTGGCTCGCTCAGCGTCTGCTGGTCGAAGCGCAGCAGCGGCTTGCCGGCGAGGTCCACCGAGGCGAGGGCGAACTCGCGCTTGCGTCGCGCCGCCTGCGCCGTCGTCACCAGCAGCCCCTCGGGATCGTTGGCCACACCGCAGAGCCCGCGGAGCGGCGGCTTGAAGCGCTGCCGGCTCTCGACCTCGAAGGTGGCCGCGTCGATGTGCACGATCGACGGGATGGCCTCACCGCGGGGCAGGGCGAGCAAGGCCAAGCGGTCGGCGTCCGGTTCGAGCGCCGTGGCCAGGATCTCGGCCTCGCCGCGGAGCAGGTCGCCGAGCGGACGCGCCTGCACGATCTCCGGTCGACCGCCGGGCTCGGCTTCGTAGGCGACCAACCGACCCAGGCTCGAGCCCAGCGCCCGGGTGCGGCCGTGGCGCGCGCCGATGCGGCACGGCAGCGTGGCGTCGAGGGGCCAACCTTCGGGGAGCTGGAAGGGCGCGATGCCGCGCGTCTCGACGTTCACGCCGAGCCAGAGCCGATCGGCGACCAAGACCAAGCGATCGGCGCCGAAGCCGACCGCCAGCGGGCCTTCGCCGAGCGCGAGGTTGAAGGGTGGGATCGGCGTGGCGCGCAGCTCCTTCGCGGCCCGCTCCAGCAGCGCAGGGCCCCGTTCGGCGGCGATCGCGGCGCCGTCGTCATCGAGCGCCTCGAGTTGCGCCAGGGCGCGGCGTGCGGCGAAGAGGCGGCCGCCGTGCTCGGCCCGATCGACCTCGCGGATCAGCCGTTCGCGCTGCTGGTCCCGCAGCAGCTGCTCGGTGATCGCCTCGCGGAGCGCGCGGACACTCGGATCGTGGTGGTCCGGGCTGCCGTCGAGGGCCTCTGCCGCGCTCTCGGGCTCGCCCGCGGCGAGCAACGCCCGTGCGGCAGCCACGACTTCGCGTAGGCGCGCGTTCTGAGCCGCCTGCTCGCGTTCGCGCTGCCAGCTTCGCGCCAGCCTCGGCGCCTCGAGTTCACGCAAGGCGAGCGGGATCGCCTCGAGCAAGGCCACTGCGGCGTCGCGTTCGCCGCGCTCGACCGCGAGCCGGAGCCGATGCAAGCCCTGTACGCCGGGCAGGAGCGTCGCGAGCGTAGCCGGTTCCAGCGCGCCTGCGGCCTGCTGCAGGGTCGTCCACTCTGCGGCGAGGACCTGCGGCAGCGCCGGGGCGCCCAGCGCCACGATCTCCGGCGCGAATAGGTCGAGCAGCGCCCGCAGCCGCGCCTCGCCTTCCGCCTCGGCCGCGCGGGTAAGGACCGCGTCGCGGGTCCGCACGGCGACCTTGCGCTGCAGCGCGGCGAGCGTGCTGCGGTCGGCGTCGGTGCCGGCGCGGTGGCCGCCCAAGGTCTGCGCCGCCGTGACCGCGGCGTCGAGATCGTCCGCGTCCAGGGCGGCGCCGATCGCCGCGCGCAGCGATTCGGCTTCGAGCGCGTCGGCGAGGGCCTCGCGGCGCGCCCGCAGCCCGCGGTAGGCCGCTGTGGAGGCGAAGCGCTGCGCCTCGGCCAACGCCGCGTCGAGCGCCACCAGGTCGCGCGCCTGCAGCGCCGCAACGGCCGGCTGCAACGCTTGCTCCGCCGCCTGACCGGCCTGCGCCTCGAGCAGCTCGAGCAGCCGCGCCGCCGGAGAGAGCGGCGCGAGCCGGCCACGGTGGCGTAGCAGCAGCGCGAGCGCCGCGTCACCGCGGCCGTCCTGCAGCATCGCCTCGGCGCGTCGGCCGAGGCTGCTGGGCTCGCCCCGCTCGGCCAGGGTCGCGTCGAGCTCCGCCAAGCGAGGGTGGCCGGCCTCGGCGGCCGCACGCGCGACCAGGACGGCCAGGGCGCGATGGGTGGCGTCGTCGTGCGCGCCGGGGTCGAATTCAGCGTCGTCGAGCCAGCCGGCGACCTCGGGGAATTGGCCGTAGCGCTCGACCAGGAATTGTGCCAGCCCGAGCAGGCGTTCCAATCCCGCGCGTCCCGAGGTGCGCCGCGTTGCTTCACGGTAGGCGATGCGGGCCGCCTCGTAGTCGAAGGCCGCTTCCTGCTCCTCGCCGTGTTGCCACAACGCGTCCGGGCTCATCGCCTGCAGCGCGGCATCTTCCGCTCGCGGCAGGCGGGGCAGGATCGGACCCGCCGCGCGGCCGCTCTTCTTGTTCTTCGCCATCTCGGAGCCTTTGGCGCCGCCAGCGCGGCGCTCACGCTACTTGCACTGACCCGCTTGGCAGGTCAGACCCGTGCCACACGCGGTGCCGTCGGCAACCGCGGCGTTCTTGCAGCCGGTCTGCGCGACGCAGGCGTCGACCGTGCACGGGTTGCCGTCGTTGCAGGTCGCCTTCGGCGGCGCGATGCGCATCTCGTAGTGCGCCGAGGCGACGGTCGACTGCGCGCCCGCCGTGCCGAAGCCGCGGGTGACGTCGTTCCACACGCCGGCGCGCATCACCACGTCGTGGCTGCCCTTGCTCGTGCTGCCGAGCGAGTAGGCGGCCTTGACCGCGCCCGCCGCGTCGGTGCGCCAGATCAGGCCCTCGAGGCCGAGCGTGGCGTCGACGCCCGTGGCGGCGCCGCCCAAGATCAGGCCGTCGGCGCGAACGAAGATGCTGTTCAGCAGGCCGAAGCCGCCGGTGCCCGGGATCTTCGTCACCTTCTGCGTGGCGGTGCCCTCCGCACCCAGCTTGGCGCCGGCGATCATGAGCAGCCAGGGCTGCAGCTTGGCGAGGCCGCCGACCTCGAGCTCGTCGGTCGCGCCGACCGCGACGATGCGCCCGTCGACCTCGACCGCGACGTCGTGCAGCGCGGCCCAGCTCGCCACGGTGCTGTAGGTCTTGCTCCAGCCGAGCTTGCCATCGGCACCGATCAGCGCGACCAAGCCGTGCTGCTTGCCCTTGCCGTCGCTGTCCTGACCGACCGCGACCCAACCACCGCCCGGTAGCGGCGCGACGGCATGGAAGGCGTCGTCACCGGCGCCGCCGATGCGCAGCTCCCAGGTCTTGCCGCCCTTGACGTCGAGGCCGACGATCCAGGCGTCGATCCCGTCCGCACCCTTGGCAGCAGCGGCGTGGCCGACGGCGACGAAACCGCTGCCCGAGGCGATCACGTCGCGCAGGCCGCTCTTGCCGGCGTCCATGCCGGTGAAGGCGACGCCGTGCAGCACCGCACCGGTCTGGCCGTCGACGTGGGCGAAGTAGGCCGTCGTCTCGGTCCACATCTCGGGGATCGCCAGCGCGGTGGCGGTCGAGGCCTCGGGCAGCATCGCCGCGGTCGAGGCCATCGGCAGCGCGACGTAGCCGACGACGGCGACATCACCGGCCGTGACGCGCGTCACCGCGCCGGCGAGGTGGACTTCGCCCCAGCCCTGCGGCGCGATGGTCGCACCCCAGCTGGTCTTCAGGCCGTCGTTGCGCCAGATCGTGCCGACCCGGCCCTTGCCGTCCTTGCCGAGCGCGCTGCCGACGTAGAGCGTCGAGTCGTGGTCGAGCACGACCATATCGCCACCGCGGGTGCCGCCTTCGCCGAAGGCCTGCTGCAGCGAAGTGAACGCCGGCGACTTGCACGCGCCAGCGGCGTCGCAGGCTTCACCCAACGTGCAGGCGTCACCGTCGGAGCACGGGGTCTCCTCGGCGACCGGCGTATTCTCGCAGCCCTTGCCGGCGACGCAGGCGTCCTTGGTGCAGCCGTTGCCGTCGTCGCAGGTCTCGTCCTTGCCGATGGTGCAGCCGAGCTCCTTGCAGACGCCGCCCTCGGCGCAGAACGAACCCTCGGGGCAGTAGAGGTCGCTCGGACAATCGACGCAGGCGCCGGTCATGCTCTTGCAGACCTGCAGGCTGTAGACGTTGGTATCGCCGGTGAAGCCGCCGACGCGGAGGTAGAGCGTCCCGGCCTCGGGGGCCTTGTAGACGAGCTGCTCCGGCGCCTTCTTGGTCGCCGCCGAGGCGACGGCGCTGCCGAACTTGCCGGGCTTGTAGAGGCGCAGGTCGAGGTCGCCGTCTTCGTGCACGAAGTTGGCGGTCACGGTGAGGTACTCGTCCTTCTCGACCGTGATCTTGTACCAGTCCAGCTCGTAGGGGCAGACGGCCAGGTCCTCGACCTTGCCGATCTCCAGCGGCTGCGCCAGCGTCGGCGTATTGTTCGGCTCGAGCGCGTCCGGCAGGCAGAGCTTGACCACCGTCATCGTCTGCGACGCCGTATTGTTCAGCTCCTGGCTCTCGACGACCTCGTCCTGGTTGTCGATCTTGAGGAAGAGCCACGCCGGTCCGGGCTTGGCCTCGGTCGGCACCGGGACCTTGTCGTCGACGTCCACCGCCGCCTTGGCGCCGAGGCCCTTCTGCGCCTTCTCCAGCATCAGCGGGTCGCCGGCGTCGAACTTGTCGTCGGTGCTGAAGTACCAGCCGTAGTGGAAGTCGGGCGAGGCGTCCTTGCAGGCGTTCGAGAGCGTCGTGGTGAGGTACGCGTCCTCGCCCTGGACCACGCTATTCGGGAAGATGCTCTTGATCTTCGGCAGCAGGTCGATGCCTTTGCCGCCGTCGACGGTCAGCGTGTAGGCGAAGGTGCCGCCCGGCTTGGCGCCGGCGACCTTGTACGAGGCCCGCATGTGGTAGGTGCCCTTCTCCTTCGCGGTGAAGTCGATGGTGCCGACGTCGCCGACCTTCTGCAGCGCGGCGAGCTTGGGATTGTCGTAGATCGCGAACTCGAAGCCCGAGCCCTGGTGGTCGAAGATGATCTTGATCGACTCGTCCTTCTCCAGGTCGAGGTAGAACCAATCCTCGTCGCCGATGCACAGCGTATTGCTGGCGATGCCGCAGCCGAGCTCGACCGCCGAGTCGGCCGCGTTGTTCGACTCGTAGACGTCGGCGAGGCAGACGTCCGAGGGGTCCGGATCGGCGATCGTCACCTCGAGACCGTAGTCGTACGGCTCGGCCGGCTTGCTGCCGAGCGGCAGGACGTAGGTGTGCAGGTAGTAGGTGCCGCCGACCTGCAGGTACGGGATCTTGGCGACCGGATCGAAGGGATTCGCGGTGCCCGCGACGACGCCCTTGCCGGAGCCGTCGACGATCTGCAGGCCGACCAGGCCGGCGCCCGCCTTCTGCGTCCAGTTCACCTTCACCGAGAAGGCCATGCCCTTGGGCAGCTCGATCTTGAACCAATCCTCGAGGCCCGGGCAGATGTTGAGCTTGTCGTAGGTGGCCGTCTTTGGCTCCAGCGGCGCCGCGTCGCCGACGGTGTGATTGCCCGAGAAGGCATCGGTCGCGCAGGCGATCTGGCTGTTCAGCGTCACGGTGTTGCTGGCCGTGTTGTTGTTGGTCTCGTTGGTCTCGGCGACCTCGTTCTTCACGTCGACCATGACGCCCAGGTAGTACTTCCCGCCGCCGACGACGGGCAGCACGATATTCTCCAGCAGCTCGACGGTCTCGGCCGCGCCGAGGCCCTCCTTGCGCTCGACCAGCTTGAGCACGGTGTCGGTCGCCTCGATCTTGCTGTCGGCCGAGAGGACGTAGCGGATCGAGAACTTGCCGGCTGCCGTCGCGCCGAGGTTGGTCAGGCTGAGCTTGGCCTTGACCAGACCGCCCGGGTAGGCGGCGGCGGGCGAGGCCGAGAGGTGGCTACCGAAGAGGTCGATGCCGGCCGGCGGCGGATCGACCTGCACCTGCAGCGCGTAGTGCGCCAGGACGCCCGAGATATTCGGGCTGACCCGGATCTTGTACGCACCGGCGCTCTTCACCGTCAGCGCGACCGCCTGCTTGGCCAGGCCCAGGCTCTTCTGCGCGTCGAGCAGCACGCCGTTGGGGTCGCTGATCTCGAGGTCGAGGTCGCCCGGGATCGGCGAGGTCCAGAGGATCTCCTCGGCGAAGAGCTTGACCACCAGCGAGTCGCCCTTGTTCAGCTCGACGGCGTACCAATCCTCGTTGGCGCAGCTGCCGAGCTTGTCGTAGGTGCCTGGCTCGAGGACGGTGGCCTTGTCGCTGGTGTTGTTGGTCGCCGGGGCCTTGTCGTAGGCGTCGTCGTAGCAGCCGCCCGCGGTGTTGTTGACCTCGAGCTGCACCGCCGAAGACGCGCCGTTGTTCGCCTTGTTGTCCGTCTTCTCGGCGTTCTCGGCGTCGAGGAAGACGCCGAGGTAGAACTTCGAGAGCAGGTGGTCGAGGCCCTTGGGGATCACGATGGTCTCGACGCGTTGGGCCTGATCGAGGCCCTCGACGCCAGCGTCGATGACCTTCTTGACCACGATATTCTTGCCGTTGCTCACGTTGGCGAGGTTGATCTCCGGCACGGTCGAGAGGACGTAGTACGTCGTCGTCGCGCCCGAGCCCGTCGAGCCCGAGTTGATGATCTTGTGGCTGACCTTGATCTCGTCGCCCGCCTCGACCTTCGCCGGGTGGTAGCCGACCGACTCCGGCTTCAGCTCGACCTGCGCGGTCGCAGAGACCTTCAACGGTGGGTTGTCCCACTTCTGCACGTTGTTGCCTTCGTCGAGCTCGCTGATCGTGTTGTTCGGGTCGATCAGCAGGAAGAGGTACCAATTCTGCACCGGCGTCTTGGTGTTGACCGTGACGGTGGTGACGCCCGTCTTCTCCTCACCGACCGCCAGCGGGTCGATCTCGAACGAGGTCTGGTTGATCACGCACTGCGCCTTCGAGAGCGCCGCCGTCGGGCAGAAGTAGAGCGTGGCCGGGAACTTCGGGCTCGGCTCGGTGCCGATGTTCTTGACGTGCCAGGAGACGCCGATCGTGCCGCCGAGGTAGGTGCCCTTCGGCTTCACCACCATCGAGAGCAGCGCGACGTCGACGCCCTGGATGATCTCCTTCTTCACCGTCAGGGTCGACGTGCTGACCGCGACGTTGTTGGTCTCGTCGAGCTCGGAGACGTCGTCGCCGATGTCGATGCTGGAGATCAGGAAGTACGCGCCGTCCGGCACATCCGGCACCGAGAGGCCACGGAAGACCGGCAGCGTCGCGCCGCCGGCGAGCGACTTCACCGTCGAGTTCGCCGGATCGGTGATCAGGATGTCGAACTTCTCGATATCCCCCACACCCTTCTTGCCGCTCGGATCGACCTGCAGCGTCTGGTCTTTGCTCAGGTAGACCGCGAACTTGAAGTTCTTCGCCTCACCCTTGGCGACGTTCTTCAGGTCGAGGGTATAGGTCGCGGTGGCACCGACGTTGTAGGTGCCCGCGCCGTCGAAGGCGGGAGCGGTGATCTGCAGGTCGGCCGGCTCGACCACGGTGGTGTCGATCTGAATCAGGGTGGTGGCATAGCCCTCGTTGTCGAGCTTGTTGACCTCGGGCACGACGCCAGCGGGGTCGACGTCGACGATGACGAACCAGTTGCCGTCGCCGATGCCGGCCGGGATCGTCACCTCGAGCGGGGCCTTCTCGGTGTACGAGATCTTGGCCGTGCCTTCGAGGCCGGAGCCGATGCCCGGGAGCTCGATCGTGCCGGCGACGAGGTCTTTGTCGTCCGCCGTGTCGTCCTGCGAGAGCAGCACCGCGACCTTGAACGGCGCCTCGACCGCGGCGCCGTCGTTCTGCACGTCGAGCGTCAGGCGGATCTTCTGCCCCGGCTTGAGCTCGGACGAGCCGAGCAGCGCGATCGTCGAGAGCGAGAGGTCCGCTGGCTGGACGACCTCGATCTCCTTGGTGACGGTCTTGCTCAGCTTGAGGTTCCGCTTCCAGGTCATGGTCACGCGGGTCGGGAACAGACCCTTGTACTTGAAGGTATGCTCCATCCCGCCGACCAGCTCGGGCTGGCTGTCCGGGTTGACCTCGACCACGTCGCCGTCGCCGAACTCCCAGGTGTAGAAGAACTCGCTGGCGTCGACGTCGGCGTTGGGCTCGAAGGTGAACTTGACCGTCAAAGGCACGTTTCCGGTCGTGACGTCGGCTTCGAGGGTCGGATCGAAGGTCGGGATCAGGAAGACCTCGTCGATGTCTTCGGCGTCCCCGCTCGTGTCCAGTACGGAGGCATCGGTCGACTGTGTGCCGTTGTCCGTCGAGCAGGCGGCCGAGATCATCAGCACCAGCGGCAGGATTCCGCGGAGGGCGCGGGTCGCTGGGGCGGGGCGCAGAAGCATTCGAGACTCCGTACTTGGCAGGGGCGAACGCGCTCGTGGCCGGGGCTTGCCGGAGACGGCCCCGCACACCGCATTCGAACGCGGAACTCTAGCAGCGCCCCCTCGATCCGTCCAACGCAGCTGGCCGCCGCTTTGCGGTTTGCCGCGACCCGCCGGGCTGGCATGCTCGCGCCCCCTATGGCCCGATCTGGGGCCGAGAGGAGGCAGCGTGTCCAGCCGCGATCGCGAAGCAGCTTCGATCCGCGCGCGCCGCCACGTCGCCTTGCCGGACGGGCCGATGCCGCGTGCCGCTATCGCCGTGGTCCGCGAGCTGCGGCAGGCCGGCCACGCGGCCTATTTGGTCGGCGGCTGCGTTCGGGATCTGGTGCTCGGCCTGCCACCGAAGGACTACGACGTCGCGACCTCGGCGCGGCCCGAGGAGGTCACCGCCTGCTTCCGCCGCGTCGCCCAGGTCGGCGCCGCCTTCGGCGTGGTGCGCGTCCTACAGAGCGAGGGAGACGAGACGATCGATATCGAAGTCGCGACCTTCCGCGCCGACGTCGGCTATAGCGACGGCCGGCGACCCGACGCTGTGCGCTTCACCGACGCGCGCGAAGACGTCTTGCGGCGCGACTTCACCCTCAACGGCCTGCTGCTCGATCCGCTCGCCGAGGACGGCAGCACCGCCGAGCGGGCCGAGATCGTCGACCTCGTCGGTGGCCTCGAAGACCTCGCCGCCGGTGTGCTGCGCGCGATTGGGGACCCGGCCGAGCGCTTCGAGGAAGACGCCTTGCGCTTGGCCCGCGCCGTCCGCTTCGCCGCCCGCTTCGGCCTGCGGATCGAGGCCACCACCGCCGCGGCGATCCGGGAGCGCGGCGCGACCTTGGCGCAGATCTCGGCCGAGCGGATCTCCGCCGAGCTCGAGGGGATGCTGCGACCACCCCACGCGGCCGACGCGATTCGTCTGCTCGCCGAACTCGCGTTGGCCGAGGTCCTCTTCCCGTCGCTGGCCGCCCGCGACCCCGGTCTGCATCGGGCGGCCGAGCGGTTGGCGGCGCTCTGTGCCGGCGTTCGCTGGGACGACGCCGTGCCCGACCATGCCGGCGCCTTCGCCGCCGACCACGGCCTCGACTTCCCGCTCGCCCTCGCCGGTCTGCTCTGGGAGGTGCGGCCAGAGGATGCCAGGCGAGCGCTGGCCGAACTGGGCGAGCAGCTGCGCCTCTCGACCGCCGCGCTGCGCGAACTGGCCGGCATCTGGCGGCTCGCGAGCGCGATCGCCGAGGCCTTCGGCGATCCCCACGCCCACCTGCCGCCGCTCGATCCAGCAGATCCGCGCCTGGCCCGTCTGCTACGAGAAGACCAAGCCGACGCGGCGCTCCGCCTCCTCCTCGCCGAGGCCGACGTCGCGTCGGCCTGGCCAGCGGCTGCGCGACCGTGGCTCCGTGGCCTGCGCCGCCTCCGCGCCACCACGCCGCGTGCGCAGTGGTGGCCGGAGCCCCACGTCGACGGTCGCGCGCTGATGGCGCTCGGACATCGTCCGGGGCCGGTTTTTCGCGCCGCGCTCGACGCCGCGCTCGACGTGCAACTCGCCGGTGGCGATGCCGACGCCGCGCTGCAGGCCGCGCTTCGACATCTCGAGGCGGTGCCCGACGACGATTGATTCCCGTGCCGCGGGGCGCGGCTCAGGCGTTGCCGCGTCGACCCAAGCGCGTCGCGCCCAAGGCGACGCGATGTGCTGCGGAGTTGGCCGGCTGCTTCGCGCTGGGGCAGGCCGCGCAGGCTGGCTGCCGTACCTTGCGAACGACCCACCACAGGGCCAGCGCGACCACCACGAGCGCGAGCGCCGCGTCGAGCCAGGCCGGCATCTCAGCTCCCCCAGCCGAGCAGCAGCCCGAGCTGGCGCGTGGCGAAGGCCAGCAACCACGCCAGGCCGTTGAGGTAGCCGAGCGAGAGCAGGCCCCAACGCCAGCTCTGTGTCTCGCGCACGATGACCGCGAGCGTGCTCATGCACTGCATCGCGACGGCGAAGAAGACCATCAGCGCGACGCCGACCAGCGGTGTCATCCCGGAGACGCGGACCATCGAGTGGCCGACCTCTTGCTGGTAGACGTCGTCGTCGTCGCCGGCGTCGCCACGGCCGTAGACGCGGCCCATCACTGGGACCAGGACTTCGCGCGCGGCGAAGGAGCCGACCAGGCCGATGCCGATCCGCCAATCGAAGCCCAGCGGCGCGATCACCGGCTCGACCGCCTTGCCGATCGTGCCGGCGGCGCTGTGCTCGAGCTGCCAGGCGCTCTTCTTGCGGGCCGCGGCGTCTTCCTTGCCCTCGACCGACCAGGTTGCGACCAACTCCGGCGGCGGCTCACGCGCCGGGAAGCTCATCAACGCCCAGAGCACGATGGTCAGCGCCACGATGATCGAGCCGGTCTCGCGGACGAAGGTCCAGACCCGGGTCCAGACCACGCGCAGCACGTCGGCCGTGCGCGGCAGGCGGTAGGGCGGCAGCTCCAGCAGCAGGGCGCTGCGCGCGCCTCGGGCGACGGTCCGCCGCAGCACCATCGCCACCAAGAGCGCCAGCAGCAGCCCGGCGAGGTACATCGCGCTGATCAGCAGGCCGCCGACCGAGAGGAAGCCGAAGAGCGGCGCGGTGCCGGCGAAGACCGCCGCGGTGACCATCGTGTAGACCGGTAGCCGCGCGGCGCAGCTCATCAGCGGCGCGACCAGCATCGTGACCAGTCGATCGGACGGGTTGGCCATCGTCCGCGTCGCCATGATGCCGGGGACGTTGCAGGCGAACGACGAGAGCAGCGGCACGAACGCGGTGCCCGGGAGGCCGGCGCGGCCGAGCAGGCGGTCCATCAGCACCGCGGCGCGGGCGAGGTAGCCGGAGTCTTCGAGCAGCGCGACGCCGAGGAAGAGCACCGCGATCTGCGGCACGAAGACGAGCGTTCCGGCCACACCGGCGAGGACGCCGTCGACGACGACGTCGCGCAGCAGGCCCTCGGCCATCCATCCGCCGACCGCGCCGGAGATCGCGCCACCCGCGGCGTCGATCGCGTCGATCGCCGGGTCGACCCCCGCGAAGACCGCTTGGAAGAGCGCGCCCATGACGGCGAGGAAGGTCAGCACCCCAAGGACCGGATGCAGCACGATGCGGTCGATGCGCTCGGTCCAGGTCGGGCCCTTGGCTTGACGCTCTTGCATCGTGGCGAGCAGGGCGTCGATCCGGGCGAAGCGGGCTTGGCTGCTCGCCGCACGGATCGCGGCGCGATCGAGGCCGACCGCAGCGAGCGCGGCGCGGATCCAGGCGTCAGCGCCGGCCGCGGCGTCTTCCACCCGCTCGGCGCTGCTGCCGATCCACCACAGCGCCTCGCCGCTCTGCCGGATCGCCACCGGACCCGCCTCGGCGTCGCGCACCGCGGCGATCGCCTGCGAGACCGACTCGGGCCACGCCGTATCGGTCACGGTGCCGAGGCTCGGGTCGCGCAGCACATCGGCGATCGCCGCCTCGAGCGCGGCGAGCCCCTCACCGTGGCGCGCCACCATCGGCACCAACGGGCAGCCCAAGGCTTGCTGCAAGGCGTCGACGTCGAGCGCGACGCCGGCCTGCTCGGCCTCGTCCATCATGTTCAGCGCGCCGACCACCGGCAGGCCGTATTCGGCGACCTGCAGCAGCAGCGAGAGGTTGCGGGCGAGGTTGTTGGCGTCGAGCACGACGACCACGACGTCGGGTCGGCCGTCTCCGTAGCGACCCGTCAGCGCGTGGTGGGCGATCTCCTCCTCCGGCGAGAGCGCGATCAGGCTGTAGCAGCCCGGCAAATCGACGACGCGCCACGCCTCTCCGCCAACGGTACGCCGGCCCTGCCGGCGCTCGACCGTGATGCCGGGGTAGTTTCCCACCCGCGCCGAGGCGCCCGTCAACTGATTGAAGAGGGTCGTCTTGCCGGTATTCGGGTTGCCGGCGATCGCGATCTGCCGCATCAGTCCCTGCCCGACGCCACCGCGACGCGCGCCGCCTCATCGGGCCGCAGCGCGAGGCGAAAATCGCGCACCTGGACCAGGAGGACGCCGCCGAGTGGGGCGCGGCGCATCAAGCGCAGCGGAGCCCCCGGGGTCAGGCCAAGGTCGGTCAGCCGGGCTGCGAGCGCGTCTTGTCCCGCGATTTCGCGGACCGTTCCCGCCTCACCGACCGACCACTCAAGCAACGTCGCCATCCGCTTCTCCGCGATGCCCCACCCCGCGATCGCACGCTCCGCCGCGGGGGACCGCAAGCCTAGTCGGATTGAAAATGAAATCAACTTTCAATTTGCCGCGAGCGCGACGTCGACGGGGCTAGGCGTCGGTCTTTTCGGCCTCGGCAGCGGCTTCCGGTGTGGCGGCAGCCTCGCTTTCGGCGGCAGCCTCGCTTTCGGCGGCGGCTTCGGGGGCAGCGGCGGCTTCGGGCGCAGCGGCGGCTTCGCTTTCGGCGGCGGCCTCGGGGGCAGCGGCGGCTTCGGGCGCAGCGGCGGCTTCGGGCGCAGCGGCGGCTTCGGGGGCAGCGGCGGCTTCGCTTTCGGCGGCGGACTCGGCGGCAGCGGCGGCTTCGGGCGCAGCGGCAGCCTCGCTTTCGGCGGCAGCTTCGGGCTCGGCGGTAGCTTCGGGCACAGCGGCGTCCGTGTCGGGCTTGCGGCGCTCGCGCTTGCGCTTGTCGCGGCCGCCCGACTTCGGCGCCGGCGCGGCACCGTCCTCGTCTTCGTGGCCGGGTGCGGCGCCGGCGGCCATCGCCTCGTCGAGGGTCGGGCGCTCCTTGCCGTGCTTGATCCGGTAGAGCTCGTCCAGCGCGATATCGAGCTGGCCCTTGGTGATGATATAGGCGCGGTAGTTGTCGCGGCCCTTGCGGGACTCGGCGCGGAGATCACGCTCCTTGACGAAGAGGACCTCGAGGTAGGTCTCGCGCTCCTTGCGCAGCGCGGCGAGCTCTTCGCGCTCCTTCTCGGCCAGGCGCTCGTTGCGCATCCGCTCGCGCTCGTTCTTCAGCCGATCGGCCTCGAGCTGGCGCTCCTCGCGCTCCTTGCGCAGGGTCTCGACGCGCAGCTGCTTCTCCAGCGCGCGATCGTCGACGGCCGCGACCGGCGTCTCGGCGGCAGGCGCCTCGTCCTCTTCTTCGGCCAGCTGCTCCGGCTCTGGAACGCCCTTGGCGAGCATCATCGCCTCGAGCTCGTCGGCGCGGCGCTTCGCCTTGCGGTGCTCCCGCTCGCTGGCCTCGAGTTCGGCCTGCAGCTTCTTCTCCACCGTGGCGAGGCGGTTGACCTCGTTCGCCAGGTCGCTGACGCGCTGGCGCAGACCGTCGTCGGCTTTGTCGGCGGCGGGCGCCGCGGAGGTCTTCCGCTCCGCCTTCTTGGCCAGCTTCTCGGCGCGCTCGCTCTGCTTGCGGGCCTCCGCTTCGGCCTTCTCGGCACGCGCCGCGAGCTCGCCGAACGCGTCTTTCTGCTTCGCCGCCACCATCCAGAAGTAGATCGCTGCCACACCACCGGCCGCCGCGATCGCCCCAAGCACAACCATTTCCATTGCGTCCTCGCCTTTGTCGTTCTTGCGCAGCCCACGGCGGGCAGCGCGCCGGTGTAGCACGCGCTCGCACCCGTCTCAACCGCCCGACATTGCGCCTGCACTCGCCGGCTTCCCGCGATGTCTCGGCGAGGTGCGGCGTCCGGGGTTGAGCCGCGCGGCACGCTGGGCGACACTCGCCCGAAGCCGCGATGCAAGCTCGGACGCCGAAGCGTTCCGCACGTGCTCGGCCGAAGAGGAGTGCAAGCGTGGGGATCGACTTCGAAGCCTGGAGTGAGCTCCTCGAGCAGAAGCTCGCGCGCAACCACCAGCGCCTGACACCGCAGCGCAAGATGATCGCGGACGTGCTCTTCCACGAGGGTGAGCACAAGAACGTCGACGAGGTGCACCAGCTCGTCCGCGCCCGCGACAGCAGCGTCGGCCACGCCACGGTCTACCGGACCCTGAAGCTGCTGCAGGAGCTCGAGTTGGTGCACGCCAACAGCATGGTCGACGGCACCGCGCGCTACGAGGTCGCGGCCGATCACGACGAGCACCACGATCACTTGGTCTGCCGGACCTGCGGCCATATCGTCGAATTCGAGAACGAGGCGATCGAGCGCCTCCAAGAGCAGGTCGCCAAGGCCCACGGCTTCCGCCTCGCCGACCACCGGATGATGCTCTACGGCGAGTGCCTGCAGACCGACTGCCCGCACGATACCCGACCCAACCGCAAGGCCCGCTGAAGGCCGGCGGCTCGCGCCGGGCGCAAAACGACCGAGGCCGCGGAGGGCAACCCCCGCGGCCTCGTCGTTTCTGGCTTGCCGCCCGCTGGATCAGCCCGGCGAGAAGACGAACGGCCACTGGATGACGCAGATGCCGGCTTCCGGCTTCTTGAACCGGACGCGGCCGAGCGTACGCAGCACGCAGTCGGTGACCGACGAGTTGTTCATCGAGTCGCTGACGATCTTCGGGTTCTTCACGTTGCCCTCGGTATCGATCGTCCACTGCGCGGTGACCTTGCCCTGCAGGTTGGGCTTGGACATCAGCTGCATCTCGTAGCAAGCGCGGAGCGCTGCGGCGCGGCGCTTCACGTTCTTCGCGATGTCGCCCTTGTCGCAACCGCCCGTCGAGCGGCCGCCCGAGAGCTTGACCTTCGCGACCTTCTTCGCCTTCTTGCGGCCGATGCCGACGTTGGCGTTGCGGCCCGTGCCACCGCCGGTGTCGATCGCGCCCAGGCCGTGGATACGACCGTAGCCGCTGCCGCCGCCGCCGGAACCGGTGCCGCGGAAGCCCATGCCGCCCGAGCCGTGACCGATGACGAGCTCGCCACCCTCACCGCTCATCGCGACCGCCATCTTGCTGTTCAAGGCGCCGGTGTCGCCGGCCATGATGGTGCCGAGGGCGCCGGTCAGGGCCTGCTGGCCGCCGAGGACCTTGGCGATACCGAGGTTCTTGACGTCGATCTTGTCGACCATCTTGCCGTCCATCTTCGGGACCTTGGACTGCTTGTTCGGGTCGGTGTCGGCGTCGCCGAACTTGCCCTCTTCGCCGGAGGCCTTCTTGCCCGTGGTGTCCTCTTCGTCACCCTCGAGCTCCTCCTCCTCGGTCTCTTCCTGGACTTCCTCGAGTGTGACCTCGATCAGCTCCTTCGCCTTCTTCTCGAGGTTCTCCTCGACTTCCTTGCGGTTCTTGGCCTCGGCCGAGAGCAGCGCGCTGGTCAGCACGCCGAGCACGAGCAGGGCCCACACCGCGAACGAGAGCGCCATCGCGCCACCGTCACGGTCGGAGGTGCCGCCGATGCCGGCCGTCTCGGCGCCGGTGAAGGCGAAGACGACGTCGACCTCGTTCTCGAACGAGAGCACGCCCGAGTCGCCGCGCTTGACGTCGACCGAATTCAGGCTCGCCGCGTCCTTGACCTCGCCACCGACGTTGATCTGACCGGCGACGCCCTTCGGCACGTCGAGGGTATAGCCCTCGCTCGACGGCTTGAGCAGGACGTGCTTGCTGAGGCCCTTGGCGGCGACCTGGAAGGTGTTGCCGTCCTCTTCACCGACGGTGACGGGGGTGGGCTCGAACATCACCTTCTCGAAGATGATGGTGCCTTCCCAGGTCATCATCACCTTCAGGAAGCGCTGCTCCTTGGTGTATTCGGGGTGCGCGGCGACCGCGACCAGACCACCGAAGAGGCTCATCACCGAGCCGATCACGACCACCGCGAGACCCCAATCCAGGGTCACGAGGGTCTGATCGATCAGGCCGCCCGTCGTCGCGTCGCAGAGCGAGAGACCAGCCGATGCGCAGGGCGTCAGGGTCCAGACGTTCTGGTAGGTCCACGCCATCACGCCGACCTGGGCCAGCGAGAGGATCGCGATGATCCAGCCCAGCGATTGCTTGCGCCGCTGCAGGATGATGGCCGCACACGCCGCAGAGGCGATCGCCATCACCAACGAGAGCTGTCCGGTCAGGACCTCGAAGCTGCGGAACGCGACCTCCTCCTCGTCCACGGTGATGAACGGGAGCACGATGGGCCCGAGCAGGGCGAGGGTCGCGCCGATGAGTGCTAGGATACTGCCGCCGCTCATGGCTCTCCTTGGGTCGGTCTGCCGGGGGTGGGCCGCGACACGTCGCGCGGCTAGACAGCCCCCGGGCGGCCGGATGCTATGCGCCCGTTCTTTGTCTCGTCAAGCGCGGAACCCGCGCCCGTCATGGCTCTTCACGAGGTGGGCGGAGCCTCGCTGACGGCACAGACGCCCGGCGAGCGGGATCGATCTACGCGCCGCGGGGAAATGCAGCCGCAAGCCCACGCTCGAGGTCGGCCAGCAGGTCGTCCAGGTGCTCGATGCCGACCGAGAGCCGGACCAGCGAGTCGTCGATGCCGAGCGCGGCGCGCTGCTCGGCCGGGATCGAGGCGTGGGTCATGATGGCCGGATGCTCGATCAGGCTCTCCACGCCGCCCAGGCTCTCGGCCAGGGTGAAGACGTGCACCGTCTCGAGGAAGCGCCGCGACTCGGCGAGGCCGCCCTGCAGCACCGCGGTGACCATGCCGCCCCCTGCCGACATCTGCCGGCTGGCCAGCGCGTGCTGCGGGTGGCTCGGCAGACCGGGGTAGATGACCTTGCGCACCCGCGGGTCGGCTTCGAGCAAGCGCGCGACGGCGAGGGCGTTCTCGCAATGGCGCTGCATCCGCAGCTCGAGCGTCTTGATGCCGCGCAGGGTCAGCCAGGAGTCGAAGGGGCCGGGCGTGCCGCCGATCGCGTTCTGATGGAAGGCGATCGTCGCGCCGAGCTCGGCCGTCTTGGTCACCACCGCGCCGCCGACGACGTCGCTGTGGCCGCCGACGTATTTGGTCGTCGAGTGGACCACCAGATCGGCGCCGTGCTCGAGCGGACGCTGCAGCGCCGGGGTGGCGAAGGTATTGTCGACCGCGACCAAGACGCCGGCCGCGTGGGCCTTCTCGCAGAGCGCGGCGATGTCGACCAGCTTCAGCATCGGGTTGGTCGGCGTCTCCAGCCAGAGCAGCTTGGTCTTGCTGTCGAAGAGGCCGTCGACCGCGTCCGGATCCCGCAGATCGGCATAGCGGAAGGAGACGCCGTGCCGCCGCCAGACCTTGTCGAACTGGCGGAAGGTGCCGCCGTACATATCGTCCATCGCGACGACGTTGTCGCCGGCGTCGCAGAGCGAAGCCAGGACCGCGTGCGTCGCCGCCAGGCCCGACGAGAAGCACAGCCCTTGCGCGCCGCCTTCGAGCGCGGCGAGGCAGGTCTGCAGCGCGTCGCGGGTCGGGTTGCTGGTGCGGGTGTATTCGTGCCCGAGGTGCTCGCCGGGGCTCGGCTGGGCGAAGGTCGAGGTCTGGTAGATCGGCACCACGACCGCGCCGGTGCCGGGCTCCGGCTCCTGCCCGGCGTGGATGGCGCGGGTGGCGAAATGGGTCTTGGACCAATCGTGCTGGTCGGCCATGGCGTACTCCTGGGCGCGGGCTACGCGGCGCCGTGCGAGAGGTAGTCGATCAGGTCGATCTTGGTGACGATCCCGTTGACCTTGCCGTGCTGGACCACGACCGCGACGTTGTCGGCGGCGAGCACACCGCGCAGCGACTCGATGCTGGCGTCGGGCGAGATGACGCCCTGGAGCGGGGTCATCAGGTCCTCGACCCGGTCGGTGCGGCTGGCGCGACCCTCGAAGATGGCGTCGAGCAGGTCCACCTCGTGGACCATGCCGATCGGCTCGCCGCCGGCGCTCACCACGGGCATCTGGCTGATGCCTTCCTGCTTCATCTTGACGATGCAAGCACCGACCTCGTCGGCCGGCTGGGCGGTGTAGACGACGTGGCTCTTGCCGCGCAGCAGGTCCGCGACGCTGCGCGGGGCGTTGTCCGGCTCGAAGAAGCCCGACTCCTTCATCCACTGGTCGTCGTAGAATTTGGAGAGGTAGATCGCGCCCGAGTCGGGCAAGATCACGACGATTGTGTGGTTGCGACCGAGCTCGCGGGCGAGGTTGGCGGCGACGTGGACCGAACCGCCCGAGCTGCCGCCGGCGAAGATGCCCTCTTCTCGGGCCAAGCGCCGCGCCATCGCGAAGCATTCCCGGTCGTTGACCTGCATCACGTCGTCGAGCCACTCGAGCTCCAGCGCGCCGCAGACCATGTCCTCGCCGATGCCCTCGACCTTGTAGGTATGCGGGTCGCTCGGCACGCCGGTGTGGAATTGTGCGTAGTAGATCGAGCCCATCGGATCGACGCCGACGGTGCGGACCGACGCGTCCTGGCTTTTGATGTACTTCGCCGTGCCCGACATCGTGCCACCGGTGCCGAGGCCGCCGACCAGGACGTCGAAGTTGCCGCCGGTCTGCTCCCAGATCTCGGGGCCGGTCGAGGCGGCGTGGGCCTCGATATTCAGCTTGTTGTGGTACTGATTGAGCATGAACGAATTCGGCGTCTCGCGGGCGATGCGCTTGGCCGTCTCGTAGTAGGAATCGGGGCTCTCGGCCGGGACGGCGGTTGGCGTGACGACCACCTCGGCACCGAAGGCGCGGAGCCGGCGAACCTTCTCCTCGCTCATCTTGTCCGGCATCGTGAAGATGCAGCGGTAGCCCTTCACGGCGGCGGCCATGGCGACGGCGACGCCGGTATTGCCCGAGGTATTCTCGACGATCACCGAGCCGGGACGCAGCGCGCCGGTCCGCTCGGCCTCCTCGATGATGTGCAGGGCCATGCGGTCCTTCACCGAGCCGCCTGGGTTCATATACTCGAGCTTGGCGTAGACGCGGGCGTCGTGACGGCCGACCACGCGGTTGAGCTGCACGAGCGGCGTGTCGCCGATGGCCTCCAGAACGTTTCGGTAGATCCCCCGCATCGCACCCCTCCCGGTCTCGAAATGTCGCCCGTCTGCCGCGGCCACAAAGGCTTCGCGCGGCCGGGCGGTCTAACGCCTCGGCGCGGCATTGGCAAGCTGATCCGCGGTGCGCGACGCGCTACTCGACCTCGCCGCCTTCGCCGCCCTCGGGCGCTTCCTCCGGCTCCTGAGCGCCCTCTTCGGTCGCCTCGTCGCCTCGCGGACGCTCCTCACCTTCTTCGTCGGCCGGAGCCTCCTCGTCGGTCGCCCGCTCCTTGCGCGCGCCACGACCGCGCTCCTCGCCCTCGGCCGGCTCCTGACCCTCTTCGTCGGCCTCACCCTCGGGCTCTTCGGCATTCTCCGGGCGGGACGGACGCGGTCCGCGGCCACGGCCAGCGGCCGGCTCGAAGCGCGGGCTGTTGTTCTGCTCGACGCTGGGGCCGCCCAAGGCGGGGGCGGCGCGGGGCAAGGTCGGCGGCGCGTCCATCGCCGGCTTCAGCTCGACCTGCTCCGGCTTTCCGGGCGGCGGCTCGGCGACCCGCGGCTCGACCGGCGGGGCGGCTTCGGCGTCCTTCGCGGCGGCGCGATCGGTCGCACCGGACGCCGGCTCGGGGCGGTCGGCCTTGTCTTCTTTGGCCTTCTCCGCCGCCTCGCTGCGCGCCTTGCGGCGGGTGCCGACGGTGACCTGCGGCAACGCCGGCGCGCAATTCGGTCGCGCCAACGCGCCAGTGCACGTCATGCCGACGTAGCCGCTGCGGATGTAGGGCTTCAGCTTGTCGCCGGCCAGCTCCATGATGCTCGACCACTTCGCCCGGTCGGCAGTCTCGGCGTCGCCGCCACCATCCTTGCCGCCGCCGTCGGCCGCGTCGCCGGCTCCGCCCTTGTCGGCCGTGTCGCCGGCTCCGCCCTTGTCGTCCTTCTCGGCCCTGCTCTCCTTCGACTGCGGCAGCGCGAAGGCGAAGTGGACCTGCAGCGTCGCCAGCTTCATCCCGGCCGGACCTGGCGGGATCAGGACGTGCGAGCGCTCCTCGACGACCAACTCGATATCAGGGCCGAAGACGTCCACGCCTTCGAGCGCGATGGCGGTCGATTTGTCACTGCCGCGGGCGCCCTTGAGGATCGCGATCTTCGCCTTCTCGTCGAGCGTGACCTTGGCGGTGAGCGTGCCCATGCGCAGGTCGGTGAGCGCGAGTTGGCCCATTTTCGGCAGCTCGACGCTCGGATTGCGCAGCACCGCGTCCGTCAGCGTCAGGTCGATCTCGCCGCGCAGATCATCCATCGTGCCGCCGTAGTGCACCTTCATCTTGCCGCTGAGCAGGCCGTCGAGGTCGCCGCGGAGCTTCTTCTGGAAGGCGAACGCGGCTCTGTCGAGGCCCATCTTGCGCAGCGGCAAGCGGTCGATGGCCTCGACTTCGAGGTCGATCGCGTAGCCACGACGCGGCCCCGGCGACGCACCACGGCCCTTGGCATCCTTGGCTTCCGGCTCCGGATCTTTCCCGCCGAGCGGAAGGAGCAGCGCGTGGCCGCCTTCGAGGACGCCGCCGCCGACTTCGAGATCGAAGGAGACGTCGATCTCGCGCTTGCTCAGCGCCCGCCAGAGCGAGACCGAGAGGCTGAGCGAATCCAGGTGCAGCGAGAGCGGGGCGCTGGCCTCGTCCTCGTCCTTGCCGCCGGATTTCTTCTCCGGGAACGTGACGTCGACGCCTTCGAGCGTCGCCGAACCGAGCCCGCGCAGCGAGAGCGACTCGATCCGCAGCCGGTAGCCCGCCTTGCGCGCCTCACCCTCGATGAAGCCCTTGAGCTGTCGGGTCGGGAAGGTCAGCACGATCGCCACGACCAAGGCCAATAGGAAGAACGTGACGTAGCCAGAGGTGACCGCGACCTTGCGCAGGCGGTCACGCGGGGCCGCGTCCATGGTCATGACCTCGCTCACGAGCCCTCCTCACCGGCGCCGTAGCGGAATTGTGCGATCGTCATCTTCGCCCGGAAATGCTCGCGGTTCGGCGAGTCGCGCGAGATGTCGAGGCTGGTCGCGAAGAGGCCGCCCTCGTGGGTGTCGACCCGCTCGAGGAATTGGAAGAGCGCCGTATCCGGGATCCGGTCGAAGACGACCTCGATGCTCGCGACGAAGACCTGCTTGCCGACCTTCTTCTTCTTCTTCTTGCTGCTGGTGCTGCGCCGGCGGTCCTTGCGCGTCGTCAGATCGGCGAGGACCTCGTTGGCGTTGCTGAACTTGATGAAATCGGCCAAGCGCGCCACGCCGCCGCCCTCGTCGCTGAACTTGCGCTCGAACTGGATATCCTTCGCGACGTCGAGCAGCAGCGACTGCAGCGAGGTGCCCTGGGCGCGGGTGAGCGACTCGTCGATCGCCTTTTCTTCGCGTCGGGCGCGCAGGTATTCCGGCGCGAGCTCGCGGATCTCGGTGAGCGCGTCGGCGTTGTCGGCGACCGCCTCTTCCATCGTCGCGACCTTGCGGCTGACCAACAGGCCGACCAGCACCAGCACCACCGCGCCGACCAAGAGGCCACCGCCGATGACGATCGTGCGTTCGCGGTCGCTCAGCCGCGCGAACCAACTCTGGATTCGTCCTTCACGCATGCTCGCTCCTAGCCTTCGTCATCCGCCGCGTCGGCGTCGGAGTCGGCCTTGGACTTGCTGTCCTTCTCGGCCTTTTCGTCTTTGACCTCGGCCTTCGGACACGCGATCTCGAAGCCGATATTGAAGCGGAACCAGTCGCGGTGCCGCTCGAAGGTGATGCGATCCGAAGTCGACTTCACCTTGTGGAAGCAAGGGTGCTTCTCGAGCGAGGTCTGGAAGGCGAGCAGCGCGTCCTGGGTGTCGCAATCGCCGCGCAGCGAGGCCTTGGTCCGGTCGATATCGATCGAGAGCAGCTCGACCTTGTGGCCGGTGAACTCGCCTTTGGGCGCGTCGCCACCGCCCTCGCCGGAGGGCTCGTCGCCCGCTTCCATCGGGTTGCCGTCGCGATCCTGCGGCGCCACATCGCCGGCGGGTCCACCGCGGCGCCCCGCCGCGCGACCCGGGGCCACCATCCCGAGCGGCGGTACGCCGCGCAGCCGTGGCGGCGGCGCGACCACCTGCGCCACCTGCGTCCCGGGGAGCGCCACGCTCGCCGGGCCACCTGGCTTGAATTCCGGAGGCTCGGTCACCTTGTGCTGGATCGAGGTGATGTCGTCGAGCACGCGGATCGCCGAGAGATCCGGGTAATAGGCCGCCAGATCGACCGCCACGGGCCGCTCGAGCTCGGTCTTGAGCTTCTCGAAGCTCGCAGACTTCTTGTTGGTCAGCGCCTTCGAAATGGCGGAGACCTGTGCCACCTGCTGCGCCGCTTCGACGACCAAGCTGCGGTAGGTGATCGTGGTCCGCACCGCGAGCAGGCAGAGCGCGACCACGACGAAGGCGGCGAGCGCCGGGATCCGCTCACGGACGAAGGCGTAGTCGCCCTCCCATTCCAGGTCGGCCTGGCGGAAGTCCATCGTCTGCACGTCGACCGAGCCGGCACCCTCGAGCGCCAGCGCCACCGCAGCGGCGCCGTAATCGTCGACCTGCGCCGCGGCCTGACCCGAGAGCGCGAAGATCGGCAGGCCGTCGAGCGCGAGCCCGCGGACCGGCACCCCGACGGCCGCGTGCAGCGTGTCGTGCAGCCCGCGCAGGCCCGCCATGCCGCCGGTGAGCAGGATCTTGTCCGGGCCCGCGCGGCCGCCCTTGCGCCAGACCGCGATCGTCTGCCGGACCTCGCGCAGCCAAGGCGTCACCGCCGCCAGCGTCGAGCGGGCCAACGTCGCCTCGCCCTCGCCATCGGGGGGCATGCCGGGGGGCAGCAGCAGGCCGTGGGTCGCCAGCAGGTCGGAGCCCTCGGGCAGAGCACTGGTGTCGAACTGCGTCTCGAAGCGCTTGCGCACCGCCTCGCTGCCGACGCTGAGCGAGCGGACGTAGGCCGGCTTGCCGTCCTTGATCACGACCGCCTCGGTGCCCAGCGCGCCGACGTCGAGCAGCAGGACGCTGCCTTCGCCGAGGCCAGGGAGCTGGCCGACCATATGCGCCATCGAGATCGCGAGCAGCCCGAGCTGGCGCGGCTCGGCGCCGGCGCCCTTGAGCATCTCGATCCGCGCCTCGACCTTCTCCCGCGGTGCGGCGACGACCAGCGCGTCGCAGCCGTCGTCGCGGCGCTCGACCACGATCTCGTCGACGATCGCCGACTCCAGATCGATCGGGACGTGGGTCTCGAGCTCGAAGCCGGCGGCCTCGGTCAGCGCCCGCTCGTCGGAGAAGGGGAACGAGAGCACGCGGTGCAGCACGTCCGACGCCGGCAGGCCGGCCATCATCACGTCGTCCGGACGGCGGACGCGACCGAGCAGGCGCTCGAGCGCCTCCTGCTGCGCGTCTTCGTCGTAGGGCTCGGCGACAGGCTCGCTGTCGAACGCGTTGAGCGCGGTGTTGCGCATCGATTTGTCGACCACCGCGACTTTCACGCGGCGGCGACCGATATCGATGCCCAGGATGCGATGCGCCATGTTGGCTCCGTCAATCCTCGCGCCAGTAGACGTACTGGCGGCTTGTGGTGTCGAGCAGGGCGGTGATCGTCTTGGTGACGGCGCCCGAAGTCCCGTAGGCGGTGATGCGGACGATCTGTCCGCTCGTGCCGACGTCGGCGAGCATCTTGCCCGCGTTGACCCGCAGCACGTTGGCGTAATCGGCCGGCAGCACCGTGCCGAGCTTGTCGAAGAAGCGGACGAAGCGACCCGGCGTCGAGAACGGCGGCGAGAAGATCAGCTTCTTCAGCGTGCGGCAGACCTCGATATACTGCCCGGCGACGTTGACCGGCACGAACATCGCCGCCTGGTTGTTGGTCCGCGCGCAGGCGATCTGCTCGTTGCGCGGATCTGCGAGGTTCTTGCAGACGAGCGCCTTGACGACCTCGATCGGCGCGGTGTTCACGTTGAGCTTGGCGGTATTGTAGACGGTGAGCTGGTTGCGCAGCTTGCACCACAGCCCGTCGGTCATGCCCTCGACCAAGCGCACCTCTTCGGTCGTATCGTAGGGCGCGTCCTTCGATTTGTAGCCGGCCCGGGCGTAGCCGACGCCCTCGGCGCCCGAGCCCTGCTGCAGCTTGCGCGTCGCCGGGTCGATATCCGTCTTGACGTTGTCGGTGTCGGCCCAATCGATGACGTTGAGCGCGAGCTGCGCCATCTCCTTGTCGAGGTCGCCGATCTGGCTGACGCCCTCGTGCCGCTCCAGCAGCTTGTAGAGCGTGTCGAAGGTCGCCTGCTTCTCGGCCAGGTTGCCGACCCGGTTGATGTTGACCCGGCCGTCCTCGTCGTCGCTCTTGCAGCCGCAGCTTCCGCGCTCCAAGCCCGCCCCTTCCTTGCCACGGAGGTCCACCAGCGGAAGGCCCATCAGGCTCATCTGACCCTCGCAGAAGGCGTTGACGAACTCGCAGGCATAGGCCGCGGTGGAGATATTCGGCTTGCGGCCGCCGAGCATCGACGCGTATTTGTTGAGGATGCTCTCGACGATATCGACCGAGCCGATGACCAGGGCCGCCAGCTCGACCGCTGCGCGGGCATGCAGGTAGGCCTCGATCTCCTGCTCGACGTAGCTGCTCGTCCGCACCGCGACCCGCGATTGGTAGGTGAACTCGAGCGAGAAGACCGTGAGGATCGCGATCGCCGTCATCGCCAACAGCAGCGCGACGCCGCGCTGACGGTCGCTGCCGCCTGGGCGCAGCTCGCCGTTCGCCCGGCGTGCCGCCGCGATCGCGCGCTGCCAACGGCTGGTGCTCGCGCTCATGGCGTGACTCCCGCCGCGCCGCCCGCGCCGCCACCGAAGAGCCCGCCGGCGGCGCCGCCCGCCGTCGGCACGTTGAAGCTACCGGGCGTCACCGCCGGAACCGGCGCGTAGGGGTTGAGCGTGTCCTGGAAGTCCTTCGGCTTGTACGCCTGCTGGAAGTCGATCGGCCGGGCGATGCGAACCCGGGTCTGGGTCTCGAAGTCGAGCTCCAGGTCCTCGTCGCTGGTCGCCAGGGTCAAGCGGATGCGAACCCGCACCGGCAGCCAATTTTCCTCGGGGCCGTGGCGCTCCTTGTCGCGCCGCGACTGCTGCTTGACCACCGCGTTGGCCAGCGCCGCGTTGCCGGTCATACCGGTCGCCATCGCGGCGGCGGCTTCCTTCTGCCGTTGTTCCTCGGCGGCGCGGTCGATCTCGACCTTCCAATCCGATTCCCAGCTCTCCTTGTCCATCGACCAATACTCGAATTCGAGCTTGACCACGTCCTCGGCGAGGACCTCGCGGCGGCCCTCTTTCTCGGGTGTATCGTCGATGATCACCTTCTCGCGCCGCACCAGCCGGGCCAGCCCGCCCGCCTCGCGCTCGAGGCTGTATTCGACCACACCCTGGTCGGACTCGAGCCCGCCGCGGGCGATGCGCCGGTGGCCCATGTAGGTGAAGGCGAGGCGGTTCTCCTTGCCGAGGAAGATCGTCTTGGTCGCCTTGTTCTCGCCCTGGTGGCGGGAGACGTAAGCCATCGCGATCTCGCGCTGCATGCGGCCCAACGCGACGCGGGCCGAGTGGTAGCGGTCCTGCAGCTCGCGGTTGTCGCGGATCGCGCCCATCACGGTCGAGATCGATGTGCCGAGGATCAGGCCCATCATCGCCAACAACGCTGCGGCGATCATCACCTCCATCAAGGTGAAGCCGGCTTCGCTTCGTGGCGGTCGGGCCCACCGGTTCATCGGACGCCTCCGATCGCCGGCATCGCGCCAACGCCGCCCGCACCACCGGCCGCGGGTGCGGTCGGGTTGCCGTTCTGCAGCGCGTCCTGCAGCTCGTCCTGATCCTTCATCTGCTGGATCGCGCGGGCCTCTTCCTCGCTCACCGCGGTGGTGAAGGTCTCGATCTGCAGCGTCGACTCCTCGCCCTCGGCGTCGATCCAGCGCAGCCGCACGCGGACCTTGCGGGTCCGGTCGGTGGCGCGCTTGAGGATGCGTGGCAGCAGCTCGGCGATCATCAGGCCCATCGACATCTGCAGCACCGAGAGGTTGATATCGCAGAGGCTGAGCAGGTTCATGCCCTGCTCGCCGCTCATCAGGATCGTCTGGATCAGCGACATCATATCGCCCGACTTCGCCATCGAGGTGAGGTCCAGGCCGGCCTCCTGTGCGTTCGCCGCGGCGGTGCCGAGGTCTTCGAGCGCCTTGCGGCCTTCGGCGCCGCCGGACTTCGACGACTCGAGCTTGTCGAGCGCGCCGGAACTCTGCAGCTGCTCCTGCGCGTTGCCCAAGACCTCCTGCGCTGAGGAGGTCAGCTCGGCGATCATGCCGTCGTCGAGGTTGAGGCCGATCAGGTCGTAGCTGCACTCGAAGTGCTTGGCGTAGGCCTTGGGCAGCTCGCAGTCGCGGTTCTCGATATCGTTGGTCGGGAAGCCGTCCTTGCGGTAGGTCTCCTCGATATCGAGCAGCACGCCGCGCAGCAGCAGGGCGGCTGTGGTCGAGCTGTAGACGCGGCGGCCGAAGATCGCCGACGACGACGCCGAGCTCGAGATCACCGCCAGCGCGAAGGCGAGGATCGACATCGCGATGAGGATCTCCAGCAGCGTGAAGCCGGCTTGGCCGCGGCGTGGCATCAGAGCCCCTCCCCGTCCATGAAGTCGCGCACGTCGAGCTCACCGTCGAGCACCCGGGCCGAACCCTGCAGCGGCAGCACCTCGACGGTCATCGCGTCTTCCTCGTCGTCGGCGACCGAGAGCACGACGAACGCGCGCTCCACCGTGCCGTTGGGGAAGAAGTTGATGTGCGCCTGGCCGGTCGTGGTCGGCTCGCCCTGGTGGCTGGTCATCACGCTGCGGATCACGATCCCCTTCGGCAACTTCTTCTTCTTCAGCAGCTTCGACTTGGCGGCGGCGAAGTTGGACGCCTTCGGTGCCGCGTCCTCGTCGTCCTCGTCGACTTCCTTGCCATCTTCCTGGCCCTCGCCGGGGAGCAGGAAGGCCTTGCACGGATCGCGCGATTCCTGCGCCTCGCCCCACCAGCTGCCCGACTCCAGGTCGAGGACCAAGCGGTAGTTGCGGCCGTTGAGCACGCTGAGGTTGTAGAGGTAGCGGACCGCGACGCCGAGCTGGCCGGCCTCGGTCTGCACGTTGGCGCCGCGGATATTGCCGATGCCGACGACGACGGCGGCCGTGATGACGGCCATCACCGCCATCACCACCATGAGCTCGATCAGCGTGAAGCCGGTCTCGCTGCGCCTCCGCATCGGATCATCCTCCGTCACCTTCGGTCCGCGAGGGTGGATTGCTACTCGCCTTCGCCGTAGCAGATATCGTCCTCGGTGCCGCTCTTCTTGTCGTCGCCGGAGCTGCAGAGGCTGAAGCCGTCGCCCTCGGCGCGGTACATCAGGTCCTGCTTCCACGGATCCTTGAGGTTGGCCTTCTTCAGCTTGGCGCGCTTGCCCTCGGTGAGCGACTCCAGGCTGTCGGGGTACTCGCCGTGGCGGGCTTCGTGCGCCTCGATCACCGCGCCGACGGTGTTCACCTGCGCCCGCGCGGTGTCGATCTTGGCGTCGCCGAGCATGCCGAAGACGCCGACCGCCAGGGCCGAGCCGAGGATGCCGATGATGACGATGACGACCATGATCTCGATCAGGGTCATGCCGCGCTCGCCGGCACGGGCGGCCGCGGCGGCGACCTCGCGCACGCTCGGGCGGGGGAGCTCGGACTGCTCGGCCGGGCTCTGCTGGGAGAGGGTCTGCTCGGGGTTGGTGTTCATCTCTGCCTCCGCTCGCTGTGGTGGATGTGCTGTGCGCGATCGCCCGCGCTGGTCGGTCAGCCGCCGACCGAAGAGGTGAGCTTCATCATCGGCAGCAGGATCGCCGCGACGAGGAAGGCCACCAGGATGCCCATGCCGACGATCATGATCGGCTCGAGGATCGACGTCAGCGCCGCGACGCGGGAGTCGACCTGGTTTTCGTAACTTTCCGAAACGTTCTTCAGCATATTCTCGAGCTCGCCGGAGCGCTCACCGATGGCGACCATGTGCACCACCATCGGCGGGAATTCCTCCGAACGCTTGAGCGGGCCCGAGATGGTGTCGCCCTCGCGGATCGCCACGCGGGCCTCGCCGAGCACGGCCGAGAGGACGCGGTTGGCGACGACGTTCTCGACGATCTCCATCGCCGTCAGCAGCGGCACGCCTGAGCTGAGCAGCGTCGAGAGCGTCCGCGAGAAGCGCGCGATCGCGATCTTCCGGACCAAATCGCCCAGGACCGGCACCTTCAGCAGGAAGCGATCCCACTTCGGCGCGCCTTCCTCGGACGTCCGCCAGCGCTGGAATGCGGTCGCCGCGCCGAAGCCGAGCAGCAGCAGCGCCGGCCACCAGGTCGAGAGCAGGTCCGAGACGAAGATCAGCACCCGCGTGATCAGCGGCATCTCGGCGCCGAGATCCTCGAACATGATCGTGATCTTCGGCACCACCAAGATCATCATCGCGGCCACGATGAGGATCGAGATGATCAGCATGATGACGGGGTAGGTCAGCGCGCCGATGACGCGGTTGCGCAGCTGGACCTGCGACTCGGTGAAGTCGGCGAGGCGCGAAAGGACGATCTCGAGCGTTCCCGACGACTCGCCGGCGCGGACCATGTTGACGTAGGTCGAGCCGAAGACCTTCGGGTGATTCGCCAGCGCCTTGAAGAAGCTGGTGCCTTCGTTCAGGTCGGTACGGACCGCCGAGAGCACGCGCTTGAGCTTCGGATTCTCGGTCTGCTCGACGATCGCGGTCATCGAGTCGACCAGCGGCACGCCGGCGCGGACCAGGGTCGCGAGCTGGCGGGTCATCTCGGCGATGTCCATCGGCGAGATGCGGGTCAGCATCTCTTGCAGGTCGACGTCGCGGCTGCCGGAACGCTGCGCCACGCCGCCCTTGACCTTGCCGCCGCCCTTGCCCTTGGCGCTGGTCTCTTTGTACTCGGTCAGGAACACCTTTTCGCGCCGCAAGGCGGACTTGAGCGCGCGGACGTTGTCGACGTCCAGCACCCCCTTGACCGTCTTGCCGCCCGCGGTGCGGCCGATGTACTCGTAAACCGGCACCTCGAGCCTCCTAATCCACCGCTGCAGTGGCGATGCGCACGACCTCTTCGATCGTCGTCTGCCCGCGCATGGCCTTGATCGCGCCGTCCATCAGCAGCGTCTTCATGCCGGCGCGGACCGCTGCCTTCTTGATCGCGCCGGCGTCGCTCTTGTCGACGATCAGGCGCTTGACCTCTTCATCGGGCACCAGCAGCTCGTGCAGGCCCGACCGGCCGGAATAGCCCGACATGCCGCATTGGCCGCAGCCCTTGGCGCGGAAGAAGGTCGCCCCGGCGAGCATCGGGTCGTCGCGCCGGATGCCGAGCTGCGAGAGCTCGAGGTCGGTCGCCCGATGCGGCTCTTTGCAGTCGCGGCAGAGCAGGCGGATCAGGCGCTGCGCCAGGATGCCGATCACCGAAGATGAGAGCAGGAAGGGCTCGACGCCCATATCGACCATACGGGTGAAGGTCGAGGACGCGTCGTTGGTGTGGACCGTCGAGAGCACCAAGTGACCGGTGAGCGAGGCCTGCACCGCGATCTCGGCCGTCTCGAGGTCACGAATTTCGCCGACCAGCACCACGTCCGGGTCCTGACGCAGCGTGGCGCGCAGGCCGCTGGCGAAGGTGAAGCCGATCTTCGGCTGCACCTGCATCTGGCCGATGCCCTCGAGCTGGTACTCGACCGGATCCTCGATGGTGAGGATGTTGACGTCGGGGTGGTTGATCGTGACCAGCGCCGAGTAGAGCGTCGTCGTCTTACCGGAACCGGTCGGGCCGGTGACGAGGATGATGCCGTTCGGCCGGCGGATCAGGCCGTCGAGCGTGTTCACGACCTCTTCGCGCATGCCGAGCGTGCGCAGATCGAGCGTAGTGCTGCTCTTGTCGAGCAAGCGCATCACGATCCGCTCGCCGTGGGCGGTCGGGATGGTCGAGAGGCGCAAGTCGATGTCGCGGCCGGCGACCTTGATGCGGATGCGGCCGTCCTGCGGCAGGCGCTTCTCGGCGATGTTGAGGTTGCCCATGATCTTGATGCGGCTGGTGATCGAGGGCTGGAAGCGCTTGGGCGCCCGCACGATCTCCCGCAACACGCCGTCCTTGCGGAAGCGGATCAGGACGTATTTCTCCATCGGCTCGATGTGGATATCGCTCGCCTTCTCTTTCGCCGCCTGGTTCAGCACCGAGTTGACCAGGCGGATGATCGGCGCCTCGTCGTCCTCGTCGAGGATGTCCTTGCCGTCCTCGAGCTCGGCTGCGATCTCGCCGACGCCCTCCTCCTTGGCCATATCGTCGACGACCTGGTCGGCGCGGGCGCGGCGGTCGAAGGCGTAGTTGATCGCCTCGTGCAGGACCTCCTGCGTCACCAAGAAGGGCTCGATCCGGGCCTGGTCGAAGAGCACGCGCAGGTCGTCGAGGATGTCGACCGCGACCGGGTTGCTCACCGCCACCTGCAGCACGCCGTCTTCGAGGTGGATCGGCAGCACGCCGCCCTCGCGGGCGTACGACATCGAGAGCGGCCCGACCAAGCTGGGGTCGATGGTCTCGTGGTCGATGGCGTCCTGCACCTCGATGCCGAACTGCGAACCGAGGGCGCGGATCAGCTGCAACGCCGTGATCGAGCCGCTGCCGACCAGCAGCTCGCCGATCAGCCCGCCGCGCTCACCCTGCACCTCGAGCGCGGCGTCGATCGCCTCGGCCTTGCAATAGCCCTGCGCGACCAGGATCGCGCCGAGCGGGCGCGGGTCGATCGACGACTGGGTCGCCGGCATCGGGGGCGGCGGAGGTGGGATCACTCGTCACCCTCCTCGGCCTTGGACTCAGGCTTCTCTTGGGCCTTCGGCGCGGGCTTGGGCGTCGGCTTGCTCGCCTTCGACTTGCTGCCCTTGCTGCCGGGAAGATCGATCTCCTCGGTGCCCTCGGCCTGCTCCTCTTCCTCTTCGAGCTGCTTGCCGAAGGGATCGTGCTCGAGGTCGTGGTTGTCCGGCGGGCCGACCATGTCGACGTCGGTGCTGTCGTAGTAGGCCTTCTCCATCTGCTTGCGCTCGAAGCGCGCGGCCTCGACCGACTCGTGGATGCGCTGCAGCAGGCCGCGCTTCTTGCGGTAGTCGACGTCGCCCTGGCGCTCCTTGTTGCGGGTCGCCAGCTCGTCGGCGAACTCGCGCAGCTGGTTCATCTTCTGGTCGTGGATGCGGCGGATATCGCTCGGATCCTTGATGATGTGCGGGACCACGACGAGCAGCAGGTTCTTCTTCTCCTTCTGCTTGGTGGTCTTGCGGAAGAGCATGCCGATCAGCGGCAGGTCGCCGAGGATCGGGATCTTCGCGACGCCGGTCGTCTCGCGGTCGGTGATCAGGCCGCCGATGACGATCGGCTGCTGGTCGCGCACGACGACGGTATTGGCCACCTTGCGCTTGCTCGTGGTCGGCCCGAGGTTCGGGTCCATCGCCTCGATCTCGTCGATCTGCTGGTCGATCTTCAGCTTGATGAAGTCGCTCTCGTTGATCTGCGGCGTGATCTTCAGCGTCATGTCGACGTCGATGAACTGCACCATCGAGCCGAGGCCGCCGAGTCCACCGAGTCCGCCGAGCGCGCCGAGTCCGCCGAGCGCGCCGAGGCCGCCCGCGCCACCGAGGCCGCCGGCGAGACCAGCGAGGCCACCCAAGCCGCCGCCGAGGCTGGCCTGGCGGTAGGGCACCTTGCGGCCGACCTGGATCTCGGCCTCTTCGTTGTTCAGCGTCAGGATATGCGGCGTCGAGAGCACGTTGACGTCGGAGTTGTTCTGGATCGCCTGGACCAGGAAGCCGAAGGCCGGGATCGAGAGCGTCACGCCGCTCGCCACGCTGGTGCTGCCGGTGTTGCCGGTGTTCACCTGCACCAGCGGGCCCTGCATACCTGCGGCGAGGCCGCCGCTGTTGAGCTGGCTGATGTCGACGCCGCCCATGCCCAGGCCGCCGAGGCCGACCAGGAACGGGACGGTGTCGCCGCCGATATCGAAGGTCGTGCCGGCCGAGCCCGCGATCTGCATATTTTGCGTCTTGCTGGTCGAGATCTCCATGATCACGGCCTCGACGTAGACCTGCTTGCGCCGCGAATCGAGCTTGGCGATGACCTTCTGCAGCGAGAGGTAATCCTTCAGGCTGGCCTCGATGACCAGCGAGTTGGTCGCCTTGTGCGCGGTGATCTTCACCTCGCCTTCGAAGAGCGCCGCCGAGCCACCGCTCTTGCTGCTGCCGCCCCGGGCGCTCTTGGTGTTGCGGCCGCGCGCGCCGCCGCTCGAGCCGCCACCGGCCAAGCTCTGCAGCGTCTGCGCCAGGTCCTCGGCGTCGGCGTTCTCCAGCGGGTGGATGTGGATCGCGCCTTCACCGGGGATCGGCACGTCCAGCTTGCGGATCAAGCGGTCGACCTTGAGGTAGTTCGAACGCGTCGTGATCATGATGATCTGGTTCGTGCGCTCGTCGGCGATCACCTTGCTGATGCTCACCTTGGTGATGTCGCTGCCGCCCGAAGCGGCGGCCGGCGCGCTCCGCTTGCCCCGGCTGGTTCGGCTCGGCGCCGACCGCGCACCGCCGCTTTCGCCGAAGACCGCGTTGATCCGCTCGACCAGCTCGCTGGCCGCCATGTGCTGCACCGGGCGGATCCAGATCTTCTCCTTGCCGAGCGGGATATCGACTTCCTTCAAGAGCTGCATCATCCGCCGAATCGCGCTGCCGGTATCGGTGATGATCAGGGTATTGGTCGGCTTGTAGGCGAAGATGTCGCCGCCCTGGCTCTTGAACTTCGCCAGCAGCTGCTCGACCTCCTGGATGTCGACGTGCTCGAGCCGGACCAGCCGCGTCACGATCTGGTCGTCGTTCGGCACGCCCGACTTGCTGCCGAGGATGCGGGCGCCACGGGCGCGGGCCTGGTTGCTGTCGACGATGTGCCAGAACGCGCCCTTGCGGGTCACGGTCATGCCGTTGACCTCGAGCGCCGAGAGGAAGGCCTTCCACGCCTCGAGCACCGTCACCGGGCGCGGGCTGAGGATCGTCACCTTCGCGCCGCGGCGGCTGGTGGCGAGCATGAAGTTCCGGGTCGTCCAGCACGACATCAGCTTGATGACCGACTCGATCGGGGCCTCTTCGAAGTCGAGCGTCACGCGCGCACCACGCGGCAGCGGACGGCACTTGATGTCCTTCTCGAAGTTCGACTTGAACGTGACCATGTCCTCGATGGTCTTGTGGTCCTTCTCCGGCTCGTCGGCGGCGGTCGGGGCGCTGGGCGAGGCCGCTTCGGCGACGCGACGACCGGGCGTCTCGGGGCCGTCACCGGCACCCAGCGCGGCGCTGGCGGCGGCGGGATCGTAGCTCGGATCGAGCTTGGACTTGCTGCTTCGCTTGAGCACGCCCGCGGTCCCGGCGCCGGCCTTGACCTGCCGCTTGCCGCTCTTGTTGAGCGTGCCGGCGCGGCCCGGGCGAACCGGGATCTTGCGCTCCTGACCGATCGCCACTGCACAGAGCAGCGTCACGACCAGCAGCGCGGCCGCCCGCGTGGTGTGGTACTGGAAACTGTCGACTCTCGTCTTCACGTCGACTCCTGGAGCTGCCCGGAGGCAGTCAGCGCACGATGTAGCGCAGCGTCTTGAGCATGCCGCCGCGCTCGATTTGGACCGTCAGTCGGGACTTGTTCTTCAGCGCCTCGTAGAGCGCCAGCGCCTTGTTCGGGCTATCGATCCGGTTGCCGTTGATGACTTTGACGATGTCCCCGTTCTGGAAACCGATGTCGCGGAACATGCTCGACGACGCCATGCCGATCATCCGGAAGCCGTCGTATTTGCCCGAGCGGTAGTTCGGCACGACCCGAACCTGCTGGCCGAGCGAGGCCAGGTTCTTGAGCTTCTTGTCGAGCATCTTCTTCTCGAGTTGGAAGCTGGTATCCGAGATCTTGCGCACGCCATCGGCGTTGCCGGCGGCGCTGGCGGTATTGCGCGCGGCAGCGGCGGTCGGCGCGGCGGCGGCCGTCGGGCGCGGCGGCCGGCCGAGCGTCGGCGTGGCGGACGCGGTCTGCTGCCCGCCAGCGGCTTCGGGGTGCGGCCAGAGCGGCGCGATCGTGAGCTTGCTGGCTTCCTTGAGCACCACGTAGGTCCGGAAGATCGCTTCGACCCGGGCCTGTCCGTCGAGGAGCTCGATGCCGACGGTGACGATCTTCTGGTCCTGCCGGTTGACCTCCATCGTCGCGCTCGAATAGCTCGCTGGCTGCACCACCATCGTGCCGAGCAGCTTCAGCGGCAGCTTGGTCAACTCGTAGCTCGCCTCGACCGGCCCCTCTTCGGGCTGCTCTTCGGGCTGCTCTTCCGGGATCTCCTCCGGTGGCAGCTCGGCCGCGGGCTCGTCGAGGAGGAAGGGGCTCCGGGCCGCCATCGAGCCGCCGGCGCCGAGCTTCGCCCGGGCGTCGGCCAGCCGCGCCGCGAGCTTGCTCTCGCCGTCGGCGGCCTTGATCGTCTCGTCCTTGCTCGACGCGCCGGCGAGGCTGCCGAGCTTCATCCCGACGAAGCCATTGACCACGCCACCCAGGAGCCACGCGATCAGCGCGAGTCCGACCAGGTTCACGACCCAGAAGTGGCGCTTGAGCAGGGTCTCCATCACGGCGACGTTCTCTCCTCTCGGGTGTCCCTCACCCGTCCGGTGCGACGCAGGCCTGCGTCCCCACCTTGGATAGAGCAAGGTTCGTGCCAGTCTGCACCCGCTCCAACTGGCCAGGATCGCGTCACTCCCATCGCTGGGCCGGCAGCGGCGGGTGTCCAAAGGGCAACGCTGCGCCGCTTCGAGCCCACTTCGCGGTGCCAATTTGGCAAAGTGCCGCGGTGACCCCGATCGCGGACTGGCCGGCTGGCGCGAGGCAGGTATGCTCCCTCCGCGTCAGCCCGTGCCCGGAGGTCCCCGTGTTCCACTTCGTCCCGGCTCCCATCGCGTCGCGCGCCCTCTGCGCAGCTGCGCTGCTGTTCGTCGCCGCCCCCGGCTGCGGTGGCGACGGCGAAAAAGCAGCAGACGACGCCGGCAGCGGCGGTATCGACGTCCCGGTCTTCGAAGTCGGCGGCAGCAGCGACGTCGCCACGACGCAAGACACCGGCACCAGCGAAGACGCCGACGCCGTCAGCCCGCCGGCCGATACGGCGAGCCAAGACACCGGCCCGGACGTCTCCTGGCCGGGCGGCGACGGCACCTGCAAGCCCGACTGCAAGGGCAAGACCTGCGGGCCCGACGGCTGCGGCTCGGTCTGCGGCTTCTGTCCCACCGGCAAGGTCTGCCTCGCCGACGGCAGCGCCTGCGACGAATTCTGCAAGCCGCAATGCGAAGGGAAGTCGTGCGGCGACAACGGCTGCGGCGGGAATTGCGGCGATTGCGGCTCGGGCTTCCATTGCGGCGTCGACTTCCTCTGCTATGCCGACGACTGCATCGGCTCGTGCGCCAGCAAGACCTGCGGCGACGATGGCTGTGGCAAATCCTGCGGGAGCTGCGCGACGGGCGATTGGTGCGCCCCGGACTTCCAATGCAAACCGACAGCCTGCAAGGGTATTCCGCCGAATGGCCAATGCGACGGCGATATCCTCTTCGGCTGCGAAGGGCAGGGCGGCACGGCGAAGAAGACGCAGAAGGATTGCTCGGCGCAGCTCCCCGTCGGCAACAAGGTCTGCGGCTGGGACCCGACGAAATCCGCCTACGGCTGCATCGACAAGCCGCCCTGCGAGCCGAGCTGCAAGACCGAAGACGGCAAGACCATGGAGTGCGGCGACGACGGCTGCGGCGGCAGCTGCGGCGGCTGCCCGAGCGGATGGGCCTGCTCGGTCGGCGTCTGCCAAGCCAAGGTCGGCGGCGCCTGCGGCGGCACCTTCAACAGCAAGACCGGCGCCTGCGACGGCGATCAGTGGCTCTTTTGCTCGTCGGACAAGATCGTCGCGCTCGACTGCACCAAGGCGAACAAGAAGTGTGTCTGGACCGGAACCGCGTACGGCTGCAAGTAGCCACGCGCCGGCCGGCGCTCAATCCGCGCTCGGCTCCAGCCCTTCGAGTCGGGCCAGCAGCTTCTTGTGCTCCAAGCCCTGCCGCGCGCCGTGCGGACCGTAGAAGACCTCGTCGAGCTCGAGGCCCAGGGCCGGCGCGGTGAGGCCTGCGTCCTGCCGCGCGCCGCTGCCGAGGGCCCGCACGATCGCGTCTTCTGCCAACGTGCCGCGGCCGATGGCGACCAGCGTGCCGACCATGATCCGGACCATATTCTGCAGGAAGGCGTTGCCCTCGACGACGACCTCGATGGCAGGCGCGCGACCCCGGATCTCGACGCCGCGCATCGTCCGGCGGGTCGAGAGCGCGCTGCAGGTCGCGGCACGAAAAGCGGCGAAGTCGTGGTCGCCGACGAAGGCCGTGGCGGCGCGGGCCATGCGCTCGACGTCGAGCGGAACCGGCACGTGCCAATGGTCCAGCCGCCGCCGCGGGTCGCGGGCGCGGGCGTTCCAGATGCGGTAGACGTAGCGCTTGCCGATCGCGTCGTGGCGGACGTGGAAGTCGTCGGCGACCGCCTCGGCCTGCTGGATCGCGAGATCTTCGGGCAGCGCGTGGTTCCAGCCCAGCACGATCGCCTTCGCCGGGAGCTGCCGCTCGGTCTGCACGACCACGGGCATGCGGCGGGCGTGCACGCCGGCGTCGGTGCGGCTCGAGCTGCGCACCGTCACCGACTCGCCGAGCCAACGCTGCCAACCGGCTTCGAGCTCGCCGGCGACCGTCCGCGGTCCGTCTTGTCGCTGAAAGCCCGAAAATCCGGTGCCGTCGAAGCTCACCCAGGCCAGCCAGCGCTGCCGTTCGGGGGCGTCGTCCATGCCTGCGTCGCTACAGATCGAAGCCGAGGCCGAAGAGGATGACCTCGTCGCTGAGGTCGAGGGCCTTGGCGTCGCCGAAATTGTTGAGCGAGAGGACCTGGTACTCGCAGAAGAGGTAGCTGTGGTTGACGCCCATCTCGAGGTCGAAACCACGCGCCGCGCGCGGCTCGAAGACGTCGAGCAGCAATCGCAGGCCGACCACACCGTGCAGTCCGGCCACGCCGCCCTGGGCCTCGGTCACCTTATTGTCGGTGCCGGTGTATTTGCTGACGTCGCCGTTGCCGTCGAAGCCCCACCACAGCGCGTAGGCCAGGCCGCCCTTGACGTAGGGCACCAGCGGGAAGCCGGTCTTGAACGCCAACCAGTTGAACCGGTAGACCAGATCCAGGGTCAGCGGGACGATCATCAGCTCGGTCGAGTCCTGCGCCGAGCTGCCGTCGAGCGCCCGCGCCTTGCCCGTCTGCGACCACCAACCTGCCGAGAAGCCGATCGCCAAGTCGCCGAAGCCGCCGATCAGGTTCTGCTCGAGCGAGAAGCCCTTCTGCAGCGCCGAGTCGCCGAAGACCGTCTCGAACGGCGTCTGGCCGTTGGTCTTGGCGAATTCGTTGTCGACCTGCGGTGCGTAATAGCCGAAGCGCAGGTCCAAGCTGGCGGTGCGCGGCGACTCCGCCTGCGCCGCCGTGGGGGCCCAGGTCGCCAGCGCAGCGCCGGTGAACGCGAGCAGCAGCGCGACCCGGCGGAGGCCGAATCGGCGCGCGCCGAGCAGGAGCCACGCTGCGAGCAGGATCAGTCCCAGTCCGGCCCAGCCGCCTGCGCCACGGCCGGTGCCGGCGCTGCAGCCGTAGTAGCCGGCGTCCGAGCTGCCGCCCGAAGCCTTGTAGTATTGCCAGAAGTCCTGGACCTCGATCGGCACCCCTTCGCGCACCTCGTTGGCCGCCGACTCGTTGTCGTTGCCGTCGATCGCCGTCACCGCGACGTAGTAGGTCGTGCCGTTGTCCAAGTCCTGAATCTGGTAGCTGGTGCCGGTCAGCTTGTCGCTCTTGTTGGTCGCGGTCGAGGGCGCGCTCGCGGTGAAGGGCACCTTCGACCAGTAGACGCGGGCGTAGTTGGTCACGGCGGTATCGGCGTGGGCCCAGGTCAGGCGGATATTCTGGCCGCCGCCCGAGAGCGTCTCGACCGTCGGCGCGACCGGCGCCTTGGTGTCCAGCAGCAGGTTGAAGGTCTGCGACAGCGTCTGCGAGACGCCGGTCGAGTTGTCTGTGGTGATGAAGTAGATCCGCGCCTCGACCTCTTGCTGCACCGCGCAGTCGGCGCCCTTGAGCAGCTCGGAGAGGTCGATGTCGGTGAACTCGCCGGCGGCGGTCAGCGGCTGCGAGAACGCCTTGTCCGACGCCAGGATCTTGCAGCCCGAGTCGGTATTCGACTCGGTCATCGAGTTGCCGTCGCAGGTCGCGCCGGGCGGCGCCAGCTTGACGCCGTAGCGCGGGCTGAGCAGGGCGACCGGCTTGTCGAGCCACGACCACGTCACCCGCACCGTCGGCGCGTCGGCGGCGAAGATCGCCTTACAGTCGGTGTAGTTCACCACGTGCGAGACGGACGAATCGCCGAGCAGCGAGCTGGTCGTGCCCAGGCGCGCGTTCGGCGTGTAGTCGCCTCCCGGCGCAGTGGTGATGCCGTCGATCTGGATCGTCAGCGCGGACGTAGGCAGCGCCGCGAACGTCATCGCGGTGGCGAGCAGCAGCGCCAGTCGAGGCAGGCGGCGGGTAGGCTTCTGAGCGGTGTCGACCACGGGGCGCTCCATCTCGGCGTCGGTTGGTGGTGCCGCGACGAGCGGGACCAAGCAGGATTCATGCACGAGACGTGCCAGCTTCGCGACGCCCCAAGGTGACGAAACCACGGAGCCCTCGCTTCATTCCGCTCCTGAGCAGCTTGCCTTTGCGGCAGCGATGCGGCCCCGCTTCGGGAGGCTGCGTGCCATTTTGGCAGCGCCGTCGCCGACTAGGCCTGCGCGGCGTTCCAATGCGCGTCGAGCACCTGCGCGATCTGCACCGCGTTGGTCGCGGCACCCTTGCGCAGGTTGTCGGCGACGACCCAGAACGCCAGGCCGTTCTCGACCGAGAAGTCGCGGCGGACGCGGCCGACCAGCACCTCGTCCTGCTCGGCGCAGTCAATGGGCATCGGGTATTTCTTCGCGTGCGGATCATCGACCACGACCATGCCCGGCACCGCGGCCAGCAGCTCGCGGGCGCGCTCGGGCGAGAGCGGCCGCTCGGTCTCGATGACGACGCTCTCGGAGTGACCGGCAAAGACCGGAACCCGGACCGCGGTCGGGCAGACGGCGATGCTCGGATCGCCGAGGATCTTCCGTGTCTCGTTGACCAGCTTCATCTCTTCGTCGGTGTAGCCGTTATCGCCGAAGGTGCCGATCTGTGGCACCACGTTGAAGGCGATGCGGGCGGCGTGGACCTTCACGTCGAAGGGCTTCTGGTTCAGCAACGAGACGGTCTGCTCCGCCAGCTCCTCGATGCCCTTCTGCCCGGCGCCGGAGACGCTCTGGTAGGTCGTGACGACCACGCGGCGGATCTTCGCCTCGTCGTGCAGCGGCTTGAGCGCCACCACCATCTGGATCGTCGAGCAATTCGGGTTGGCGATGATGCCCTTGTGTCCCAACGCGGCCTCGGGGTTCACCTCCGGCACCACCAGCGGGACGTTGTCGTCCATCCGGTAGGCGCTCGAGTTGTCGATGCAGACCGCACCGCGCTTCACGGCCTCGGGCAGCAGCTGCTTGCTCACGCCGGAGCCGGCAGACGCCAGCACGATGTCCACGCCCTCGAAGGCGTCCGGCTCGGCCAGCTGGACCACAACCTCGCGCTTGCCGAAGGTGACCTTCTCGCCGACCGAGCGGGCCGACGCGAGCAGCACCAGCTTCTCGACCGGGAATCGACGCTCGTCGAGGACCTTGAGCATCTCGCGGCCGACAGCGCCAGTGGCGCCCAGCACGGCGACGGTATAGCGACGTCGCTGCATGGCAGTCTCCAATTCGAGGCGCGATCCGTCGCGCGCTCGCTAGTCTTTGATGGGAGCGGGGCCCGGCGGCGGCGGAGCCGTCGGAGCCGGGCCAGCCGGCGGTGGGCCTGGGGGCGGCGGAGCCGTCGGAGCCGGGCCAGCCGGCGGTGGGCCTGGGGGCGGCGGTGCCGCCGGGACCGCATCCTCGGGCGCCGACTGCGGCAGCTTGAGGAAGGTCGCAGGCTCACCGGCCTCACCGGGAGGCGCACAGCGCATCAACAACACGGTGATGTTGTCGTGGCCGCCGCGATCCTTGGCGAAGTCGATCAGGTCCTGCGCGGCCATCTCGATATCGTCGGCGCCCAGCAGGATCGCGCGGAGCTCGTGGTCGCGAACCAGGTCGGTCAGGCCGTCGGAGCAGAGCAAGATCTGGTCGCCGGGCCGCAGGGTCGTGAACGTCACGTCCACGCCGACGCGCTCGTGCAGGCCGACGGCGCGCACGATGACGTTCTTGTAGGGGAAGGTCTCGACGTCCTCGGGACGCAGCATGTTCATCTTGAGGTACTCGTTGACGAGCGAGTGATCCTCGGTGAGCTGCGTCAGCTTCCGGCCGCGGAGTCGGTAGAGCCGGCTGTCGCCGACGTTGCCGATGTAGAGGCGGGAGCCGACGATCGAGCAGCCGACCACGGTCGTACCCATATCGCGGAGCGCTTCGTGCTGCTGCGAGAGGCGGAAGACCGAGATATTCGCGCTCTCGATCGCCTTGCGCAGGCGCAGCGCGTGATGACTCACGTCGCGCTGCGACTTCGGCAGCTGCTCGCGGGCGGCCTTGTGGGCGCGCCGCACCTTCTTCTCGATCTCGGCCGAGGCGAAGAAGGCCATCATCGCTTCGATGGCGAACTGCGAGGCGACTTCACCACAGTTGTGGCCGCCCATGCCGTCCGCGACGACGAAGAGTCCCTCGTCCGGCTGAATCAGCAGGGCATCTTCGTTGCCCTCCCGAACCAGTCCGACGTCGGTCATCCCGACGGCCTGAACGAAGAAGGGCGGGGCCTTTGCAGGCCGCGTCTTCTTCGCGCTTGCCGTCTTGCGATTGCTGCTCTTCGCCATTCGTTCGAGTCCCTTGGCGGGGGTAGCCCGGCTCCCGTGGTGCGCGCTTCCGGCACGATGCCGCAGATCGCGGCGCTTGCCAAGAATGCGACCGCGTGAGAGCGCTACTCCGCGGCGGACTCGCCGTTGACGCGACGCTTCAGGTCGAGGCCGACCTTGAAGAAGGGCATGCGCTTCGGGCCGACCGAGACGGGCTCGCCCGTCTTCGGGTTGCGGCCGGTGTAGGACTCGTAGTGGCGCACGGTGAAGTTGCCGAAGTTGCGGATCTCGATCCGCTCGCCGTCCTTCATCGCGTCGACCATGCGGTCGAAGATCGCGTTGACGACCAGCGCGGCCTTGTCCTTGGTCAGCTGCGCGTTCTCGGCCACCTTCTCGATCAGATCGGACTTCGTCATCGGAAACTCCTCGACTCGTTGTGCGGCACGCGGCCGCGTTCGTTTCGTCGTCCACGGCAGCCGGCCAGTCGGCACTGGCTTCGCGGGACGGGCGAGATACACCGCGATTTCCGCTCGGTCAAGGCCAAGGGCCGATCCAGCCTCGCGATTTGTTGTTCTTTCCGCCGCGTGCCCGCGCGCCTAGGGAGGGCACTTTCCGGAGGTTGGGTTGCCGGGTGCGGGATATTTCGCCGTGACCAGATTTCCGTTGCCGTCCGAACCGGGGCACGGCTTCACGTCCGCGCTCGGATTGCTCGACTGCGCGTCCCACTTCACCTGCGCGACGCACCACATATCACCGGTCTTCAGCTCGGGGCCCTTCTTGTCGAAGACCAGCTTCTTGTCGAGGTAGATGCGCACACGTGGCTGCGACGGGCCGAAGCCGCCGTCGAACCATGCGTAGACGCCGACCCAGAAGTAGGTGTCCTCTTCCGGCCACTTGATGCTGATGTTCTCCGGTCCCCAGCCGTCCTGGTCGTCGAGGTCGACGTTCGGGTTGTCGTCCACGTCGCTCAGGTCGCCCCACTGCGGGCTCTTGTTGATCCAATAGCAGTCGTAGCAGGGGGCCCACCACGGGTCGGGGCTGCCGTTGCCGTCGAGGTCGGGCTGTCCGGACAAGGTGGTGGCGAGCGGGTGGGCCAGGTGCAGGTCCAGGTCCGAGCCCTTCTTGTCGAGCGGATCGGTGTCGCCGGCGGTGGTCCAAGTCAACTCGACGTGGAGCTTGTTGTCCGGCACGACCTCGATCACCTGCTGCGCGATGGTGCAGCCCTCGTTGCCGATCTCGTCCCAGACCTTGAGCTTGAAGATGTATTTGCCGGCCACGTTCGGCTGGAATTCGACCGTCTGCAGCTTGTTGTTCGGCAGGAAGCTGGCGGTACTGCCGACCGGCTGCTCGACCGACCACTCCTGTTTGTCGATGACGTGCCCTTCGGTCGCCTTGCTGCAGCCGCTGCCCAGCGTCAGCTTGGTCTGTGGCACCACGGTGGTGCCAGGGGCCGGCGGATCGATACAGGCGCTCGGGCATTGCACGGCGGTCGGCTTGCCGACCAGCGCGACGCTGCGGACCTCGCCGGCAGCATCGACGACCTCGAGCGTGGCGCTGGTACCGTCGCCGAGCGAGGTGGGGGCGAAGCGAACCTGCACCGACTCGGTCGCGTTCGGCTGCACCTGCAGCGGCTGCTCCGCGCTCGGCGCCTTGCCGTCGAGGAAGCTCGCAGTCTGGAAGTCGAGCGTGAAGTCGGGGCTGCTACCGCTGGCGAGCCGAATCTCCACCACGTCGACCTTCTCGGTGCCGCAGCCGATGATCTGGACTTCCTTTTGCTGCGGCTGGCCGACGCCGACCTCGCCGAAGTCCAGCTCGCTCGGGCTCAGCTTGAGGCAAGGGCCGCTCGAGTTGGCGAGGAATTGGATCGAGATTTCTGCTCCGGCGGTGCTGTTGCTGCGAATCCGCAGGGTCGCCCCGATCTTGTCGGCCGAGGTCAGTGCGGCCAACTCGGCCTCGAAGGTGATCGACTCGCCCGAGGCAATCTCGATCGTCGGTGAGCCCTCGTAGGCGTTGTCGAGGTCCACGGTCTGGTCCTCGAATTTCACCGTCAGCGGCGCGTCTGTTGTGCTGAACAGCTCGACCCGCTCCAGCACAACGGGCGCGCTGCCGAGGCTCTGGCATTTGAACGTCTCTTTCGCGCCCTTGCCCGCCCCGATGTTGCCGAAGTCGACCACGTCGACGCCGGTGCACTTCAGCGTCGGCTGGCCCGGGCTGGCCTCGAAGGCGATCGCGTAGACCTTGCCCTCCCACTCCGGGTCGCCGATGAACTCGAACTCGATCCGCGCCTTGCGGGCCTTGCCGCCCGATTGTGCGTGATCGTAGGCGACCGTCATGCTGGTGCTCTGCAGGGCGCCGGCGTTGGCACAGGCCTTGTCGAAGCCGACAGGGATCAGCTCGGGCCAGCTCGCCGTCGCGCAATCGTCGCCGTCGGCGGTGGTGCAGCGAAATGCCGTACCCTCGACCGGCTGACCCGACGCGTCGGTCTCGACCATCTTCACCGACTTGATCTGCAACGGCAGCGCGTTGAGCGCCGCGATATCGTTGCGCACCGTCAGCGGGAACGACCGCTTGCCGCCCGAGAGCGCAGAGGTGTCGAAGGTGTAGCGGTCCTTCGCCGGGCCATTCAGGTCCTCGATCGCGACCTGCGCCTTGAGCTCGACGCCGGCGCCTTTGCTCGTGGACTCACAGCCCGACCCCGTGGCGTCGCCGTTGCTGCAGCCAGCGAGGGCGACGACGCCGAGGATTCCGATGATGGTCCGTGTGGACCGGCCCTGGATGCGCGGCATGCTCACTCCGCTCCCCGGCTCAGTCACTGCACTTGGCGCCGAGGGTCTTGCTGAAATTCGGGAAGTATTTCTCGGTCATCTTGCCGTTGGTCTTGCCCGACTCGACGTCGACCAAATCGCCAGACGGCCAATCGATCTTCTTCACCCACCACAGGTCGCACTGGTCCATCGACTCGGAGACGAACTCCCCCTTCAGGACGCCGCTGATGTAGATCCGCACCGTCGCCACCGAGGAGCCATAGCTGTGGGCATCCCAATAGTGCACGCCGACGGTGTATTGGGTGCCGGTCTCGGCGAGCTTCAGGTTCAGGTTCTCCGGGCCCCAGCCGTCGGTGTCGTCGAGGTCCAGGCCGGGATTGTCCGGCACCGAGGGGTCGGTCGACGCCCAGTTCGGGTTGGCGTTGAACCAGAAGCAATCGTAGAGGTTGTGGAAGAAGGGATCGGGCTTGCCGTCCTTGTCGAGGTCCTGCAGGCAGTTGCACGGCTTGCCGTTGGGGCAGATCTCCGGCGGGTTCGTGCAGATCTTGCTGTTCAGCGCCAAGTGGTGGGTGAAGTGCAGGTCCATGTCGGCGCCTGCTCCCAGCCCCGCGTCGTCCTTGTCGTTGTCGCCCGGCGTCGTCCACAGCAGCTCGACGTGGATATCCTCGTCCGGGATGACCAAGATCGTCTGCACCGCCTTGGCGCAGGCCTCGTTGCCGGCGTCGTCGATGACGTTCAGCTCGAAGACGTACTCACCCGCGATGTTGATGGTGATGACCTCGACCTCGGCCCCCGAGAAGTCCTTCGTCAGCGTCTTGGCGCCGAACTGCACGTCCGGCGCGTTGGCGTTCGGCCAGAACTTGTGGTTGGCCTCGGCGCCCGCGGGCATCTTCACCACCTTCCACTGCCACTTTTCGACCTTCTGGTTCGGTCCGGCGAAGGACTGCGAGCCGATCAGGTTGAGCGTCGACTGCGGCACGATCTCCTCACCCTCCTGCGGCACGATGACCGCGGTCGGGCAGTTGGTCTTGGTGCCCCAGCAGGAGAGCGCGATGTTCTTGTCGGGCTGCGCCGTATTGTCGGCGAGGCCGATCTGCGCGGTATAGGGCGCCGGCTTGCCCGTGGTCGGGTCCTCGTATTCGGCCTCCGGCGTGCAGACCAGCTTGACCTCGACCGAACCGTTGGTCTTCAGCGTGATGGGGTTGTCGGCGCTCACCGGCTTGCCGCCGAGCTCGGCGACGCTGCCGTAGTCGACCTTGAAGATGCCGTTCTTGTCCTCGAGCACCGAGAGGTCGGTGACGACAGCGTCCGCCCCACCACAGCTCTCCAAGCGCAGCGTGCGGCTGCCCTCGGTGCCGAGCGGGATGAAGCCGAAGTTCACGGTCTTCTCGGGGATGACCTTGAGGCAGGGAACGTTCTGGTTGGCCACCAACTTCGCCTGGTGCGGCGACTCGGCGTCGTTGCTGTGCACCTTGATGACGTCGATGAAGCCCTCGGAGCCCGTAGCCGAGAAGGTCACCAGGATCGTGCCGCTCTGCTGCGGAGCGACCGTCATCGGCGGGTCGAGCGTGGCGATGGTGCCGCCTTGGAAGGTCTTGCCCTCGACCTCGACCGAGATCGGCTTCGGCAGGTTCATCGCGATCTCGAGCTTGTCGACCAGCAGCGGGGCGTCACCGGTGTTGAGCACCGTCAGCTTCTTGGTCTCCGAGCCGTTCACCTTCACCACGCCGAAGTCGATCAACTCCGGGCTGAGCTTGATTTTCGGTGCGCCCTGCTTGGTCGTCAGCTTCGCGGTGAAGGCCTTGTCGGCGTAGGCGTCGTCACCCACTGCGACGACCCGAACGACCGCCTGCCGGACGATATTGTCGCCCTGCTGGTAGAAGCGAACCTTGATGTCGAGCTTGCTCGTGCGCTTGCCGGTGACGCAGAAGTCCGCCGCGGCGCCGTCCGGCACGATGGAGAGCTGACCCGCGTCGGCGCAGGGCACGTCGGCGCCGTCGACGTCGACCATGCACTCGAAGACCTTGGCTGCGTCGGTCGCGTTCTCCGGCTTGGTGTAGAGCAGCTCGATCTTGTTGACGAGCAGCTCCTTCGAGGCGTCCTTCTGCGCGACGTTGCGCAGCGTCAGCACCGACTCGGTCGACGCGCCGGTGGCCAGGCCCGCGGTCGCCACGACCAGCGTGTCTCCGGTCTGCACCTCCTGCGACGACTCGAAGACCTGCAGATCGGCCTTGAGGTCGATGCCCAAGCCGCCACCGCTGCTCTGTTCGCATTTGCTCGTGCCGCCGCCGCCAGTGCCGCCGCCGCCGCTGCCGTCGCCGCCGCTGGGGTCGTCGCTGCCGCAGGCCGAAAGGGCGATCGCCAGCACCACGCTCAGCGCGCGGAGGGCTGTGGGCTGGCGCTTGGTCAAGCTCGTCATCGTGGTCTCCTTCGCCTGCCCGAGGCCGCCGCAGCGTAGCAGATCCGGTCCGGGCTGCCATGCATCGCTACAAAACCTCAGGGCCCTACAACGCCGAAGGGCGGAAGCGACCGTCTTCGTCGCTCCCGCCCTCCGGTCTTCGGTTCACGAAGCCTCGTCTCTCGGTCGCGACGCTACTTCTTGCACACTGCCGGGTTGGCACCGCTCTGCGTCGCGGTGAAGGCCGGGTTGGTGTAGCACTTGGTGATGCACCAATCGCCCTTCGGCACCCAGCGCTTGCCACCCTTGCAGGGGTCGCCGTTCTGGTAGCAGATCTCGACAGGCTCGATGTTCACCGCCGCAGTATCGGTGATCTTGTTCGGCCAGTTGATCTTGCCGACGTACCACATGTCCAGGACGTCCATGTCGATCTTGTCGATCTGCACCGCGAGCACGCCGAAGATGTAGACGTTGACGGTCGCCTTCGACATGCCGAAGCCGTGGTCGTTCCAGTAGTGCACGCCGACGTGGTAGTAGGCCGGCTTCGCAGCGGTGCCCTCGGGGTCGGCGAGGTTCAGGTTCTCCGGGCCGGCGCCGTCGGTATCGTCGAGGTCGAGGCTCGGGTCGTCCGGAACGTTCGGGTTCGCGTTGCCCCAGTTCGGGTTCGGGTTGAACCAGAAGGTGTCGAAGGGGTTGCTGAACCACGGGTCGGGCTTGCCGTCGCAGTCGATGTCCGGGCCGTTCGCGAGGTAGTGCGCGAAGTGGAGGTCCATATCGGCGCCAGCGGCCGGGCCGGTGTCGGTCTGGTTCAGGTCGGCCGGGGTATCCCAGAGCAGCTCGACGTGGATCGCCTCCTCGGGGATGACGAGCACGGTCACGCACGCCGGCGCGCAGCTCTCTTCGTCGTTCTGGTCCCAGACCTGCAGGCAGAACTCGTACTCACCGGCCGCGTTGGCGGTGAAGGTCGGGTTCGGGAAGTTGCTGCCCGGCACGAAGACCTGGTTCGAGCCGCCCGGCTGCTTCGCCGTCCACTGGTACTTCTTGATGCTGCCGCCGCCCGAGGCCTGGCTCTGGTCACCCTTGAGGTGGAGCACAGTTTGCGGGATGACCTCTTCGCCTTCCTTGATCGAGATCTTCGCGGTCGGGCAGGTCGAGGTGACGCCCGAACCCTCGCAGAGCACCGAGTTCTTCGCGTTGAAGGCGTTGGAGAGGACCTTGACCTCGGCGATGTCGAACTTCTTGTCGCCGGTCTCGGGATCGTTCGGGGTCTCGTCCTCGGGGGTGTAGATGACCTCGAAGACCGCCTCCTCGTTGACCTTGATGGTGACAGGGTTCTCCTTGCTCGGGCCGTTGCCGTCGATCGCCGGGTTGTTGGCCTTGAGCTTGTCGAACTTGAAGCTGAACTCGGTGCTGTTGCCGGCGTCGCCGAACTCGATCTTGTTGACGATCAGGTCGGCACCGCCACAGGCCTTGATGCGCACGTCGCGGGTCGTCGGCTCGCCCAGCTTCACGCCGCCGAAGCTCAGCTTGCCCGCCGGCTCGAGCTGCATGCAGGGCACCTTGGCGTTGGCGATGATCGGCACCTCGCCGGCCTTCGGGTCCGGGTCGTTGGTGACGAAGGTCAGCGTGCCCTGCTTCTTGTTCGGATCCTTCGGCCCGAAGCAGACCTTGAAGTCGTGCGAGGCGGAGGGCGCGACCGAGAGCGCCGGGTCGAGCACGATCGGCTCGCCGGACTTCCACTCCTTGTCGGTGCCGTCCTTGAGCTTGGTCTTGAGGGTGAAGACCTTGTCGGCGAGGAAGTCGATCTTGCTGACCTCGAGCACCGCGTCGCCGGTGTTGAGGATCTTGAAGTCCTTGCAGACCGAGGTGTCGGGCTCGACCTGACCGAACTCGACGAGCTCGGGCGTGTTGATCTTCGGCGAGCCGGCCTTGGTGGTGAAGCGGAGCAGGAACTCCTTGCTGTAGTACTCCGGGTCGCCTGCGAGCGTGATGTAGACGTTGGCCTTGCGCAGGTTGTCGTCGTAGCGCTTGAAGCGGATCGTGAAGCGCTCCTCGTTGACCCAGCCGGTATTGCTGACGCCGGCAGGCGCGATCGGGCGGAAGGCGGTGCCGTCGCAGGCGGTCGTGCCGTCCGGGCCGTAGCATTGGAAGGCGAGGCCGTCGACCTCGGCGGGCGAAGCCGCGGCGTAGTCGATGCGGATCTTCTGGATCTGCAGCAGCGCCGAGCCGGCGATGTTCGCGGCGTTGTTGACCGAGAAGGTCAGATCCAGCGTCTCGCCCGTGGCGACGTTGCCGACCGGAACCTCGACCTGGGCGCCGTAGTTGCGGGTCAGACCGTTGCCGACTTCGCGAACCTCGATCGTCGCGATGCAGTCGACGCCGCCACCGCCGCCGACGACGCATTGCGTCTCCTTGCTACCGCCGCCATTGAGATCGCCTGGGCCGTTCGCGTCGGTGCTGCAGCCGACTGCGAGTGCCGCCGCCATCAAGCCGATCACTGCGGTTGCGAAGGGCGAGGTGCCGTGGCCCGAGGTGCGGTTGTGCAGGGTGGTTCGATTCATCGTCGCCTCGTCGTAGCGTTCGGTCGCAGGGGAACGTGCAGTTGAGACCACAGGCCCCACGCGCAACCGCGGAAAGGTAGAGGATGCCCCCCAGAGCGTCAACACGAACGCCGCGGGGTGGGGCACGGCGGGACCGCTCGGGTCGCGCCACTGTTCAGGCCCCTTTCGACTTGCACTTGCGGCTACCGCCCAGGTTCCGTCACCCGCCGCGAAATTTTTTCACGCCGGCCGTCACCACGGCGACACACTTCTTCGCATCCCCCGTCGTCCCGACACGTGCGCCATCGGTTGTGCGCCCTCGCGGCACGAGAACGCCCGCAGAGGGTTGACTTGTAGGGGGGCGCGGCCAGAGAATCGACCGCCTTTCCTCGGCCGACCCCCCCTTGCGGTGCGTCGGTCGAGGGCACGGAACCGGCGTGCTGCACCGCCTTCGTGGCGGATTCGTGCGCATCCGAGCAAGACGCAGGAGGGGGCGCACCCGACTGCGCAACGAAAGAGGTCGAACGTGACGATTTTCACTCCAACTCGCATCGCGCGCACCGGCACATGGTTGACCGCCGCCTTCCTTGGTGGAGCGCTGGTTTCGTGTGACTCGACCGCGAAATTCAGTATCCCGGACCGCAAGTTCGCCGACATCCAAGTGGTGACGTCGTTCCCGGCCTACATCGCCGACGATGGATCGATCACGCGCGTCTGTGGTCCGGCGCTGACGAACGAGATCGATCTCGAGCCCAACGGCGCCGAGTTCACGGTCAACTTCGTCTCGACCTCGCTGAAGAACCCGGCCTGCGAGAAAGACAACGATCTGTCGATCAAGGAGGGCGAGCTGATCGAGCTCTCGCCGCTACGCACCACCGGTGCCTCCTCGACCGTCAGCAATCAGAACTTCAGCGTGCAGCTCGATTGCGTCGAGCCGCGCGGCGGTGCGACCGGCAGCTGCCCGACCGGCATCCAGGGCGACGCCCTGACCCCGGCGTCGGTGAAGTACGAGGCCTCCTCGAACCGCTGCAGCCCGAGCCGCCCCGAGACCTGGCTGAACGTCGCCCTGCTGATCGACGCCTCGGGCTCGACCTCTGGCCTGGTCGACCCGACCACCAACCGCGAGGACAACCCGCTGCCCGATACGCCGTCGACGCTCGAGCCCTCGGATCCGGGTGACGCCCGCATCACGGCCTCCCGCCTCTTCGTGCAGTCGCTGAACAGCAAGGACCGCGCGATCGCCTACTACTTCAACGAGAAGAACCCCGGCACCGTCGCCGCCAGCGACAACAAGGGCTGCATCGGCGGCAACGACGGCAAGGCTTGCCTGACCGACGACGATTGCGCTGGCGGCGCCTGCCTCGCCGGTGAGAACCCGCAGGGCAATACCTTCGAGCTCCTGGCGCTCCCCGACGCGCAGAAAAAGGCGTTCGGCAGCAGCACCGCCAGCCGCGAGTACCTCCTCGCCGCGCTCGAGGACAGCAAGATCAAGGACGGCGGCGAAGGCCGCGCGCCGCTGTGGCAGTCGATCGACGTCGCCTACCAGCACCTCAAGGCGACCGTGAAGGAGAACCGTCACATCGTGATCCTGACCGACGGCCCCGACACCTGCAGCCACGGCGAGGAGCTCACCTACGTCAGCTCCGACGGCAAGTGCCGCACACCCTGCCTCAACGTCGACGTCGACTTCGAGAAGCTCCGGCAGAAGATGGTCGACGACGGCTACCCGGTGCAGCTCCACTTCGTCCAGTGGCAGTCCAAGGGCTACAAGCAGCCTGACGCCCAGATGATGGAGATGGCCTGCCGGACCGGCGGCACCTACCAGTTCCTCAACTTCGAGGAGATGAACAAGTCGGACCTCGACGGCCTGCAGCGCGCCATGACCAAGGCGATGACCCGCGTCCGCTACGCCATGGGCGGCAGCTGGCGCGTCGGCCTGAAGCTCAACGCGATGCAGAAGCCCCCGCAGGGTAGCGTCGCGACCGGTGAGGTCTGGGCGATCGGCGGCTTCCTGAAGTTCCAGAATCAGCTCTTCCCGAGCCTGGCGACGCCGTACGAATACTCGACCAGCTGGAAGTTCGGCTTCGACTCCGGCAACGAGGATCGCCGCCTGCTCTTCCGCAAATCCTGCTCCTCGGCGTCCGATTGCAACGGCACCGATAGCTGCGGCGCCAATCACTGCGACGTCGGCGGCCTGTGCCGCAGCAAGGCGGCGCCCGACAAGCTTCCGTGCTCCGGTGGCCTGTGCTGCAGCGGTACCTGCAGCGCGGATTGCGCCACAGCATGCCAGTAGCCCAGGAACAGACCGACATGAGGGAGAATCCCATGCCTTCTCGTCTTCTCAGCGCCGCGCTCGTCGTGGCCCTCGCCCTGGTCACGGCGACCTCCGCCTCGGCCGAAGATCGCCAGCCGATCGACACCGAGCTCGAGAAATATTGGAACGTCGAGCTCGCCGTTCCGACGCTGACCAACGCGACGTACAGCCGCAAGGGTGCCTTCGAGGCCGCCCTCGGCTTCGGCGTCGTGCCGAACGACTCCTATTACCTGCCGCTGCCACTCAGCGTGAAGCTCGGCTACCACATGACCGAGTCGCTCGCCCTGGAGTTCGCGTTCTCGTACTTGGTGACGCCGCAGAGCGATCTGATGTCGTTCCTCGAGAGCCCCGGCGGCGGCCAGCGCAGCCTGCTCGACGGCGTCGTCAAGCCGCCGCGCATGTTCATGCTCTCGGCGCTGGACCTGGTCTACAGCCCGTTCCACGGCAAGGTCGGCGTCTTCGACAAGAAGCTCTCCTCCTTCGACGTGGGCCTGGTCCTCGGCGTCGGCATGATCGGTGCCGAGACCGACGCGACCGAGATCGAGGATCCCCTGGAGACTTCGTTCCTGCCCGCCGGCCACTGGGGCGTCGCGCTGCGATTCTTCGCGACGCGGTGGCTCAATGTTCGCGCCGATATTCGCCAGTTCGCCTACAAGCCGGGCGACGCTGTGCTCTTCCCCGTCGAGTTCACCTTCGGCGTGTCCTTCCTGACGATCTGAACCAGCGGGGGCTTCGGCCCGCCGCCCCGAGGTGTCGCCCATGCGCATCCCGAGCCTGACTCTGACCGCCCTGCTGACGCTCGCGCCCGCGGTCTGCTTCGCTCAAGCAGCCGACCCGGCACCGGAGGGGGACGCCACCGCTCCAGCCGATCCGGCGCCCGCCGAGGGCGGCGACGACGCCCCGGCCGAGCCGGAAGCCCCACCCGCGGACGAGGACCCGCCGGCGACCGGCGGCGATGACGACGCCAAGCCCGCCGACGCGGCTCCGGCCGAAAAGCCCGCCGAGCAGGCGCCTGCTGTCGGCGAGACCGGCACCACGGCGGCCGACTATGGCGTGCAGAGCGCCGCGGTTGCCCCGGGTGCCCGCCTGGAGTGGGCGGAGCGCCGGCAGATCCGCGTCTTCCAGAAGCGTGAGATGCTCAAGGAGGGCCGCCACCAGTTCTCGATCCACGGCGGCCTGGTCCCGAACGACGACTTCTTCGCCTACATCGACACCGGCCTCGGCTACAACTACTACTTCTCCGAGGATATCTCGCTCGAGATCCGCGGCGCCTACACCGTGCCGCAAAAGACCTCGCTCGAGGGCACCCTGACCAAGGCGCGCCCCGACGGTCCGGGCCTCGAGGTGCGTCTGCCGCAGACCTTGAACGCCCACGTCTCGGTCGCTGCGACCTGGAACCTGCTGCACGGTAAGCTCGGCTTCTTCGGTACCCGCCTGACGGAGTTCGACCTCGGCTTGGTATTCGGCGCCGGCGCGGTGATGACCGAGATCCAGGGCAAGTCCAAGGACCAGAACGAGAAGAAGTACGACGCGCAGGGCAACGCTGGCTTCACCGGCTTGTTCTACCTCAGCAACCGCTTCGCGCTTCGGGTCGATTTCCGCCAGTTCTTCTACCCCGCCGAAGGTGGTGGTGTGTCGTTCCCGATCTCGACCACCGTCGGCCTCTCGTACTTCACGGCGCCGCTCGAGTAGCTCGCGCAGCCATCGCTCCACCGACGCCACGGAGACGCACGTATGAACATTCGCACCCACATGGCCAATCGACTGCGCAGCCGCGTCGCTGGTGCCGCGCTCGCCGCGGGACTCTGCCTCGCGCCGGTCGCGGCCTCCGCGCTGTCGATCGACGAGGTGATCACCCTCGCCAAGCTCGACATCCCGGACGACACGATCATCAAGAAGATCGAGAAGGACGGGAGCGTCTTCAAGCTCGCGCCCTCGGACATCCTGAAGCTGAAGAAGGCCGGCGTCAGCGACAAGGTCATTCGGCACATGATGAAGACCGCCTCGCGCGCCCCTGGCGCCGGTCCGGTCGAAGTCGAGAAGAAGGAAGAAGCCCCGAAGCGGGAGCTGACTGCCGCCGAGAAGGCCGCCGAAGAGGCGCGCCTGAAGGAAGAGTCGCTCCGCCTCGCCGAGGAGCAGCGCCGCCGCGAGGAAGGCCAACGCAAGGCTTTCGCCGGCAAGGTCCTCAAGCGAGGCCAGGATCTCGCCAACAGCGGCCGCTGGGTCGAGTCGGTCGAGGTCTTCAACAAATTCGTCAACGACGGCGTCGGCGGCGTGCCGTTCGCGCCCGACAGCGACGAGGCGTACATCGCCACCTACGGCATCGCCAACGCACTCGCCCGCGCCGGTCTGCTGCAGGCCGCAGCCAACAAGCTGCTCGAGGTCGTGCGTGCAGGTCCGGAGAAGCTCTTCTTCGAGAAGGCCTTCAACCAGCTCCGCGAGCTGCGCCGCACCATCAACTACCGTCCGCCGGAGCTCGAGGACCTGACCCGCTTCTCGGTCGTCGCCAAAGGCAAGGAGTTCCAGGACTCGTTCCACTACTTCGTCGGCGAGTTCCTGCACGATTTCGGTCTCTCCACCGAAGCCATCCCCTACCTCGAGAAGGTCGGCACCAAGGCGCCGGACTACCCGCGCGCGCAGTACCTGCTCGGCCTGATCTCCTTCCAGGACGAGACGCTCGACGTCGCGCAGAAGGTCCGCCGCGCGTCGGAGGGCTTCCAGAACGCCGTCATCGCCGGCGAAGAGACCAAGAACCAGGGCGTCATCGACCTCGCCTACCTCTCGCTGGCGCGCCTCGCCTACGAGTACCGGCAGTACGACGCCGCCATCTACTACTACCGCAAGATCAGCCGGAACTCGCCGAAGATCGCCCGCGCGTTCTACGAGTCCGGCTGGACGTACTTCCTCAAGGGCGACATCAGCCGCGCCCTCGGCATCTTCCACGCCCTGCACAGCCCGTACTTCCAGCACCAGTTCTACCCGGAGCTCTGGATCCTCGAGGCGACCATCTACGTGCAGAACTGCCACGTGAAGTACGCCAACGCTGCGATCAAACGCTTCGAGGAGGATGTTCTCGTCCTCGGCCCGCCGCTGCGTGACTTCCTCGCCCGCCACACCCGGCCCGAGCAGTTCTACGAAGCGATCATCGACGCGGTGAACAAGCCAAAGACCGCCTCGCTGCCGCGCAACCTGATCAGCCCGGTCCTACAGAACGTCGAGTTCTACAATATCTACAAGACGATCAAGCAGATCGAGGCGGAAGAGGTGAAGGTCAAGGGCCAGCTCGCGCGCCTCGGCCCCTTCGGCCAGGAGCTGCTCAGCAAGCTCGGCCAGCTGCGCGGCGAGCGCATCGCCGAGGCCGGCGTCGTCGTCCAGCGCACGCTGCGCGGCGTCGAGAAGGACATCAACCTCTACCAGGACAAGCTGACCGAGCTGCGCCTCGACCTGCAGGAGCAGGAGCTCGAAGAGGCGAATCGCAAGATCGAGCAGCTCGAGAACAAGGACCAGCAGAAGCAGCCCGACAAGCAGGTCGAGTCGCAGGGCAGCGTCCTGATCGCCGGCTCGGACGCGATGGTCTGGCCCTTCGAGGGCGAGTTCTGGAAGGACGAGATCATCGCCTACCGCTCCTTCCTCGGCAGCAAATGCCGCGAAGAGGCGCAGTAGCGACCGAAGAAAACCGTGCCCTCGGTCGTCAGGACAGAGGGGGCCGGGCTTGCACGACGCGTCGAGGGCCCCACCTCGCGCACCCTAGGTCGACGGAGAATCCAGCATGATGCGCATCGCCAAGATGGCTCCCTCGCTCGCGATCGTCGCGGGCGCCCTGCTCGCCCTGCCGGCTGCAGCCCAGGCTCCTGTCGACGTCGGCGTCGGCTCGGACACCAAGAAGGCCGAGAAGAAGGAGTCCCTCTTCGACGAGGGTGATCTGAAGAAGGACAAGAAGGAGCGGCCCAAGCGCGATCCGAACGCGATCGAGAAGGGCGAGTTCAACTACGAGAAGCTCGAGCAGCTCTCCTTCGACAAGCGCGCCCAGGCGTTGCAGGCGCGGAAGAGCCAGATCCGCACCAAGATGATCAAGGAGATGGAGGATTTCGTCGCGCGCAAGGGCGGCGGTGCCGACGAGCCCGAGCGCATGGCGTCGATCTACTTCCGCCTCGCCGAGACCTGGTGGGAAGAGACCCACTACCAGTACCTGCTCGCGCGCGATCGCTACAACAAGGAGCTCAAGGCCTTCGAGGACGGCGTCCGCAAGACCAAGCCGACCGAGCCGGTCGAGAACTACCAGAAGTCGATCACTTACTACGAGAAGGTCCTGCAGCAGTTCCCGAACTACAAGCGCATCGACGAGGTCATCTACCGCCTCGGCAAGGCCGCGCTGAGCCAGGGCAAGGCGCTCGGCGACAAAGTCCTGACCAACAAGGGCGTGCAATACCTCAACCAGCTGATCCAGAAGCACCAGCGGTCGATCTACATCCCGAACAGCCACCTCGCGCTCGCCGAGCACTTCTTCGACAGCAACAACCTGACGCTGGCGAAGATGAACTACGAGAGGATCGTGCAGAACTTCCGCACCAGCACGATGTTCAACTACGCGCTCTACAAGCTCGGTTGGGTCTACTTCAACCTCCGCGAGTTCGAGCGCGCGGTCGAGACCTTCCACTCGGTGGTCCGCGAGATCGACAAGAGCAAGGTCAAGCAGATCGAGTTCAAGGAGCAGGCGCTCAACGACCTCGTCCCGGCCTACGCCGAGCTCGAGCGTGGCTGGCCCGCGGCGAAGGAGTACTACACCAAGGTCGAGGGCGAGAAGAAGATGTGGAAGCGGCTCGAGAAGCTCGCTGCCATCTACGTCGCCAACGACAAGCAGGACCTCGCCATCGAGCTGCACGGCCACTTCATCGAGCAGAAGCCGACCGATCCGCGCTGCGTGACCTGGTGGGAGACCATCGTCGACATCTACATGAGCCTCGAGAAATTCGAGGATATTGAGCAGGCGATCCGCAAGTTCCTCGCCTTCACCGACGAGCGCACCAGCCCCTGGATCTCGGCCAACAAGAACAACGCAGAGGTGATGGACAAGGCCCGCCGGCTCGGTGAGACCTACCTCATCTACATGTCGAACCACTTCCACCAGACCGCGCAGAAGATCGAGGACGAGCAGAAGAGCCTCGACGCCGCGCGTCCCTACTACGTCAAGGCCGCCAACGATTACGCCGAGTTCGTGCGTCGCTACCCGAACAGCAAGAAGGCCTACATCGTCAACTTCTACTACGCCGAAATCCTCTTCATGCAGTTGAAGGATTACGAGCGCTCGCGCGAGCAGTACAAGCGCGTCATCGAGCTCGACAAGCAGGGCGAGTACCTCGAAGACGCCGCGCTCGGCGTGATCTACTCGGTCGAGGAGCTGCTCAAGCGGACCCGCGCCCGCTACGACTACGACAAGAAGCAGTGGGTCGACGATCCGTCGGCGCCGCCGCTCGTCATCGTCGAGACCACCGAAGGCGGCTCGTCGATCAAGACCACCAAGAAGGGCAAGGACGAGGGCGTCACCGAGGAGCAGATCAAGGAAGCCTCGGTGCCGAAGAAGCGCCAAGAGCTGCATCTGCTCGAGCGTGACTTCGTCGACTCGGCCGACAAGTACGTCAAGCTCATGGAGGACCTCAAGGCCAAGAAGGGCGAGGCCTGGATGAAGAAGAAGGGCCGCGGCAAGGACGTCCCCGGCATCATGTACGTCGCCGCGGCGACCTACTACGAGCGCGGTCAGTACCCCGAGTCGGTCGAGCGCCTCGAGCGCGTCTTCAACTACGACGAGAACCGCGTCGAGAGCGAGATCGCGGTCAAGACCCTCATCGACATCTACGCCCGGCAGAAGAACTGGGTGAAGATCGAGGAGTGGGCGCGCAAGATGCTCGACCGCCGCAAGCTGCAGCTCTTCAAGACCAAGGATCTCCGCAAGTACGTCGCGATCTCGGTCGGCGAGCAGGCCCGCGAGCTGGCCGAGCGCAAGGACTTCGACGGCGCGCACGCCAAGTACGACACCATCCTGCGTGAGTTCCGCAAGGACGAGCCCGAGCTCGCCGCGACCTCGCTGTTCAACAAGGCCGCCATCTACGAGATCCAGAAGGAAGAGAAGAAGGCGATCCAGACCTACGAGCGCGTCGTCAAGGAGTTCAAGAACTCCGAGGTGGCGCCGGAAGCCATGTTCAACATCGGCATGATCTACGAAGCGCAGACGCAGTTCAAAGAGGCTGCCGACGCCTTCTTGAAGATGGCCAAGATCCGCAAGAACGCCGACGCGGCGCAGGCGCTGATCAACGCCGGCCAGATCCTCAACGCGCTCGGTCAGCACAAAGAAGCCGCTTCGGCCTACGGAGACTTCATCAAGCTCGCCAGCGGCCTCAAGGGCGACGACGACGAGGGCAAGCGCCTCGCCGCGCTGGTCCCCGACGCGCACCTCGAGATCGGGCGCGTCTACGAGCGCATGGGCGACAGCGGCACCAAGAACGCCGTCAAGTACTACACCATCATCGCGAAGAAGTTCGACGACCGGCCCGAGCTGCAGGTCGAGGCGATCGGCCGCAGCATGAAGCTGCTCATCGACGCCGACCGCGCGAGTGGCAAGTCGAAGAACCAGAAGTCCATCCAGGCGATGATCAAGCAGGTCCTCGAGATCTGGCAGAAAGACGGCGCCAAGCGCGGAAACGCCCAGTACTACTTCGCGCAAGCCCTGTTCCAGTCGGCCGAGTACCTCTTCGACGCCTTCGCCCGCCTCTCGCTCAAGGACGTCAAGAACATGAAGGGCCTCAAGCCGATGCTCGAGAAGCAAGCCGTGACCCTGAAGGAGGCCGAGAAGTCCTACTTCGAGGTCATCGACAATACCGCCGCAGGCCAGGGCAAGTATTTCGCCGCCTGTGCCGCCTACAAGGTCGGTATGCTCTACTTCCGCTTCAAGGAGGACCTGTTCAACGCGCCTCTGCCGAAGCAGGTCCAGCGCGCCGTCGACGCCGGCTACTACGAGGTCGAGGAGCGCTACCGTCAGGCCATCGAGCAGGTCGCGGCGCCGATCGAAGAGCAGAGCCTCGTCGCACTCCGTGGCGCGATCCAGACCGCGCACAACCTCGGCGCCTACAACGACTGCACCCGCGCCGCGGGTGAGGTCGCCGCGAAGGTGAACCCGAACGAGTACCCGACGGTCGAGAAGGACCCGAACCTGCCCAAGGCGACCACCGCCCTGGACTCGAATAAGACGACGGACACCTCGAGCTCGGCGGCGTTCATCACGCGCGTCCGCCGCGGCAAGTTCACCGTCAGCTACAAGCCCGAGACCATCGAGAAGAAGCTGGAGAAGAAGGCCCCGGCCGAGCGGAAGTAGACCGCACGCCGAGCATCACGCCGAGAACGCAGCCTCGGCCCAGAAGGGCCACCGAAACGAGGGAAGCAAGCCATGACCCGCCACACACTCCGCACGCTGCTCGCCACCGCCACGACGGCGGTGATCTGCGCCGCCGGCCCGACCTTCGCCGCCGACGGCGAATACCTCCCCGGCATCAAGGACCAAGCGCAGGATCACTTCCGCGCCGGCTTGGCGTCGGCGTTGCGGCCGCTGCCCAAGTGCAACCCCTACCGGATCCTCGACGACGGCAACTGCTGCCCGCAGGGCTTCGTCTCCCGCGGCAACAAATGCTCGCGCATCGCGCCGCCGACCTGCGCCCAGGTCGCGATCGACAATCCGGAGGCCTGCGCCCTGACCCTCTGCGCAAAATACGTGCGTGAGGTCGAGGAGCAGAAGAAGGACAAGGACGGCAACCCCGTTCCGCGCAAGGACGAGCAGGGCAAGGTCATCGAGGGTGAGTTCGAGATGACCAAGAAGGAGGTCGCCTGCGAGCCGTGGAAAGACGGCATGCGCGACCTGGATTGCGAGCTCGACACCTATCAGTGTACCAAGGAGGAGCTCGCTTCCGGCCCGACCCGTTGGTGCGGCGATTGGATCAAGCGGATCGAGGTGCCCGCCGCCGACGATCCCGAGGCCAAGCCGGTCGAGCGCTTCATCCGCTGCCAGCCCGGCTCCGAGAACTGCGACCTCGTCACCCGCGAGTGCACCGGCCAGGAGCTGACGAGCAACAAGTCGTCCGGCGCCGGCCCGTGCAAGATCGGCGAGTACATCGACGAGTCCAACGGCAAGTGCACCGCCTACACCTGCCCCAAGGCCTGTACCACCCAGGACGGCCGCTGCGCCGCCTGCGGTCCGGACTACCAGGGCGCCGCGCAGAGCTTCTCCGCCGCGCGCAACGCCGACCCGAACTTCTACGAGGCCTACTTCAACGAGGGCATGGCCCTCGAACGCCTCGGCAAGCACGACGCCGCCGTCGCGGTCTATCAGAAGGCCCGAGAGGTCGCGCCGAAGACCGAACAGGAGCGCCTGCAGCAACTGTCGGCGCAAGCCTACATCGCGCGGGCAAAGCTAGCCGAAGCGATGCGCCTCGCCGAGGCTGGTGAGTCGGGCAAGGCCAAGCAGCTCCGCGACGCGGCGCGCTCCATCTGCGAGTCGATCCGTGGTCAGGACCCCGACAACACGATGGCGAACAACGTGCTGGCGCAGTATTGGCTCGACTCGGGCAACCTCGAGCTGGCCGAGAACTTCGTCCGCCAGGTCCTCCGCGTGAACCGCGAGGACACCGTCGCCCTCAACATCCGCGCCCTGATCAACCTGCACGGCAAGAACGACGAGATCGTCCGCTGGATTCTGGAAGAGAAGGTCCTGATCCTCGACCCTGCGAACGCCGAGGCCTTCGCCAACCTCGGCCTCGCCTACGTCCGCCTCGGCGATATGCCCCGCGCCGTCATCGCCTTCGAGCGCGCGGTGAAGCTGCGGCCGAATGCGGTGCCCGCGCGGCTGAACCTCGGCGCCATCTACATGGAGTACCTGAACTACAAGGCCTCGCACGACCAGTACAAGGCCGCGCTGGCGTTGGAGAAGGACAACCTCGAGGCGCTGACCGGCTACGCGCTCGCCCTAGAGGGCCTGCGCAAGCCGAAAGAGGCTGCCGAGATCTACGAGCGCGTGATCGCCAAGGACGGCAACCGCTCGGCCATCCTCGTTCGCCTGGCGGTCATCTACGAGAAGGCGCCCTTCAACGACGGCAAGAAGGCCATCTCCTACTGGAAGCGCTTCCAGCAGAAGTCGAACCTTCCGCCGCAGGCCGCTGCTCAGGCCGAGCGCGAAGCCGCCAAGGCCGCCTACGAGGCGCACCTGAAAAAGCGCACGCCGCGCAAGGGCAAGGAAGAGTTCATGGCCGAGCGCGAGGCGCTGCGCGAGAAGGCCGAGTCGGCCACGCTGCTGTGGAAGAACGTCGTCGCGATCCAATCGCGCATCGACGCCATCGAGCAGGGCATGCAGCTCGAGAAAGAGGCCCGCGACGGCGAGAAGAAAGAGCCCTCGAGCTAGCCTTCACGGACTTGCACCGAAGGCACGCCGCGCGACTCCAGTCGCGCGGCGTGTCTGCTTTTTGCGACGGGCGCGCCGACCCCAGTTGCCACCTGTCCCGCGAATTGTCGCTTGCCGAGTCCTCGGCCGATCGAGTACCGTCTCGCGCCGGCGAAGTGCGTCCACGCACCGCCGGACGGGGTCCTCGGGCCCCACGGAGGAATGATGAAGCGCATCCTGACGCTCTCCGCAGCACTTCTCGCCACCGCGGCGCTGACCGCGGGCGCGGCTCTTGCGGCCGGCAACGACCAGAAGGCGAAGTTCTACGACTTCAGCGACCAGCTCATCGACGGTGACGTGAAGAAGCCGCCGACGATCGTGATGGAAGCGCGTACGCGCGCCAAGTTCGAGAAGCTGCTCCGACTCAAGAAGAGCTTTCGCCAGGCGATGATCGACTCCAGCAAAGAGCCGATCCTGAAGTAGCCGCCGGGCCCTGCGGCAGCACGAACGGAGACTGAGTATGAGGCGACTCCTCGTCGCGATGATTTCGCTTGCCCTCGCGGCCTGCGGGACGACCGACAACAGTGGAACGATCGGCACCGGCGGTACGGGCGGCACCGGTGGTGGCGTGACGGGTTCGGGCTGCTCCGAGGGCGGTGGATTCGGTCTCGAGTGCAACGCCCGCATCGGCGTCTTCGAGAAGGACTCCGGACTGGCGGCGAACGATACCTACGCCGTCGATCCGGCCACGATCACCGACCAGAAGTCGTGGACCTTCGCCATCCGCAACAGCGGCAACGGCAACCTCCTCTACGACGGCGTCGAGTTCCTCTACAGCGCCAAATCTCCGGACGAGGGCGCCAAGCCCGCGTTCGTCTGCGAAGGCCCCGGTGGTGTCGCCTGCGGCGGCAAGTGGCCGGGCCTCGCGCCGGCAGAGAAGGGCGGCGGCGAGCAGACCTTCACCATTCGCTTCAACAAATACGCCGACGGCATCGATCGCACCGCGCTGCTGCGCCTGCGCACCAACGACAAGCAGACCCCGACCGTGAGCGTGAAGTTCTCGACCGCGTCGGGTGCGCCGCGCGTCTTGGTCACGCCCGAGATCATCGACTTCGGCTATGTCGAGATCGGCGCACAGAAGATCGTCGAAGCCAAGATCTTCAACACCGGTTCGGGGGAGCTCGTCGTCAACGCGATGGACCTCTCGTCGCTCGACGCCGAGCGGTTCGCGGTCATCGTCGACGGCAAGGAGTACGCCGCCGGTGCGAGCGTGCCCTTCGAGCCGGCCCTGCGCATCGCGAAGAACGACTCGGTCGGCTTCAAGACGCTCTACACCGGCAAGGACGACCTGCCGCACTCTGGCGCCGTGGTCCTGCAGACCAACGACCCGACCCTCACCAACGAGGGCGGCCCCGGCTTCAAGGCCGTCCCGGTGAAAGCCAACTCGACCGGCCCCTGCCTGCTCGTCAAGCCGTCGACCGTGGTCTTCGGTGCGACCGGCATCGGCACCAAGGGCACCCGCACCGTCGCGCTCGAGAGCTGCGGCGACGAGGCGGTCGAGATCAGCAAGGTGGCCTTCTCCGCGGCCGGCCCGGGTGAGTTCGGCGTCGATTGGAGCAAGCTCAGTGAGACCGGTGGCGTCGAGCCGACCGCGACCGCACCGATCACGATCCCGAAGAACGGCAGCGTGATGCTGACGGTCACCTACGAGCCCGAGGGCGCCAACCCGGTGCAAGACGGGCTGCCGGTGCCGGATCTCGCCGAGCTCGAGCTGACGACCAATACGCCTGCGAAGAGCGCGCTGATCAAGCTCGAGGGCGTCGCCGCGTCGAGCGATTGCCCGACCGCCATCATCACGATCCAGGAGGGCGACACCGTCGTCCCCCAGACCGTGCTGCACATCGACGGACTGCAGTCGATCGCCCCGGCCGGCGGCATCTCCAAGTACCAGTGGGAAGTGACCCAGCCCGCCGGCTCGGTCGGCCTCTTCCTGCCCGTCGACTCGGCGCCGCAGGTGACCTTCGAGCCCAACGTCGCCGGCGACTACATCTTCCGCCTGCGGGTCTGGGACCAAGGCGGCAAGGAGAGCTGCTTCCCCGGCGTGCGCACCGTCAAGGTGCTGCCCGACCAAGCGATCCACGTCGAGCTGCTGTGGAATACCCCGGGCGACCCGAACCAATCCGACAGCGGACCGGCCGCCGGCGCCGACCTCGACCTGCACTTCGCCCACCCCTACGGCTCGGTGCTCGACTTCGACAACGACGGCAAGGCCGACCCATGGTTCGACGCGAAATACGATTGCTTCTGGTTCAACAAGAACCCGGAATGGGGCAGCTACGATCCGAACGTCGACGACAACCCGAGCCTCGACCGTGACGATACCGACGGCGCCGGTCCGGAGAACCTGAACCTCACCCTGCCCGAAGACGGCATGGAGTACGCGGTCGGCGTGCACTACTACGACGACCACGGCTGGGGCCCCTCGACCGCCGAGGTGCGCATCTACATCTTTGGCCAGCTGGCCTACCAGGTCACCTCGCAGAACATCAGCAAGGGTGACATGTGGTACGTCGCCGATATCGCGTGGCCCAGCGCCAACGTCGCGGGCAAGTTGCCGCCCTCGGGTGGCAGCAACTACTTCGTCACCTCGAAATACCCCGCGCCGGAGCTCTAGCCACGCCGCACCCCTCTGGAGGACCGCATGATCCGTCCCACTCGATTGCTCGCCCTGCTCGCCGTGCTTGCCCTGGCCGTGGGCTGCTCGGACGTCCCGGAAGGCGGCAACGGCGCCAACGCCAACGGCGGTGCGGGCGGTGGTGGCGGCGGCGCCGGCTGCGAGGGGACCTTCTGCCTCGAGACCGATATCCGCATCGGCGCGAACCCGAATCCGCTCGTCTTCACAGATATCGACCCCGGCGCGTCGACCAAGCAGACGCTCAACGTGCAGCACGTCGGCTCCTCCGGTGACCTCAACGTGACCGCCTTCCGCTTCGAGCCCGACGACGGGGAATTCACGATCCCGGACTTTGCCGGCTTCACGCTCGCCTCCTCGGCGAGTCGCGAGCTCGAGGTTCACTACGCGCCGAAGGTCGCTGGGCCACGCACCGTCCTGCTCATCCTGACGAACAACTCCGACGACACCCAGCTCCGGGAGTTCAAGGTGCCGGTGCAGGTCAAGCAGGCGACGGGCACCCTGGTGATTCAGCCGAACCCGATCGACTTCGGACCGGTCGCCTCGGGGGCCTGCGCCGAGAAGAAGGTCAAGGTCTACAACTCCGGCCTGAAGGCGCTCGCGATCGCCGGCGTCCAGCTCTCGCCGTCGGGATCTGCCGACTTCACGATCAAGACGCTGCCCGAGTTGAACAAGTCGATTGAGCCGAATAGCTCGGCCGAGGTCGTGCTCGAGTTCTGCCCCAAGCCCGGCGAGGACAACGACACCACCGAGCTCGCGGTCGAGGATTCGGACGGCAAGCAGGTCACTGCGCAGGTCTACGGCGCCGAGATCACGCCGCGCATCACCATCGTGCCGCCGACGCTGGTCTATGGCTCGATGCCGCTCGGCGCGAAGGAGACCCGTTCCTTCAAGATCTTCTCGCAGGGCCTCGCGCCGCTGGAAGTGAAGTCGATCGAGGTCTCGGTGCTGAGCAAGGTCAAGACGCTGACCATCAGCAAGACCGGCCCGTTCACCCTGGATCCCGACAAATCCGAGCTGATCGACGTCGAGCTGACCGCATCGGAGGTCCTGCCGAACGACGGATCGGCCGTGGCCAGCCTGGTCGTGACCTCGAATGACGTCAGCAAGCCGACCATCAATATCCCGGTCTTCGCCAAAACCGAGACGGGTAGCCTGAAGGTGACGCCGCCGGACCTGCTCGACTTCGCCATCGTCGGCCAGGGCCTCGAGGTCACGCGCAAGGTCGAGCTCTTCAACCAGGGCACCGCCGACGTCGAGATCAAGAACATCAGCATCACCGACTCGAGCAACGGCGAGTATTCCATCGTCACCGACGACCAATTCCCCCCCGTCGCCAGCAGCCCGGCCGCGCACGTGATGAAGCCGGCCGAGTACCGCTCGTTCACCGTCAAGTTCAAGGCCAGCGGCCCAGTCGGTCAGCAGGCCAAGGGCAAGCTGCGCATCAGCTCCGACGACCCGGACAAGCCCGAGCTCGACATCGTGCTCGTCGCCGACCGCGCCGAGGGCAGCAAGTGCGCCATCCAGCTGCTGCCGAACAAGCTGAACTTCGGCGTCCTCGGCTACGGCCAGAGCAAGACGCTCGCGTTCACCATCAAGAATACCGGCACCGGCTACTGCAGCATCGACCTCGATCCTGGTAAGGCCGACCCGATCAAGATCCTGGACTGCCCGGCCGGCGCCACCTTCCCCGGCCTGCCGGCAGGCAAGCCGACCTGCCAGTTCATCGGCATCTCGTCGTTCAAGACTTTCGCCCCGTCGACCAAGCTCTTCAACCTCGGTCCTGGCGATACCGGCAAACTCAACGTCTTCTTCGACGCGCCGAACGAGGGCGGTCTCTTCTCGGACCCCGGTTCGATCCTGAAGAAATACGGCTTTATCGGTCTGCGCTTCAAGGACCAGGCGACCGGCCTCGCCGAGTGGTACCCCGAAGATCCGACCGATACCGCGAATGTCGGCAAGTACAGCCCGAACCTCGAGGCCGGCGTCGGCAAGTCGGCTGTCGCGGTGTTGCCGGATCAGGTCGACTTCGGCTTGGTCACCATCGGCTGCAAGAGCAAGGTCCAGGAGGCCAGCGTCTTCAACACCGGCATCACCCCGGCCTACATCACCAAGGTCGAGCTGCAGGGCTGCGGCGTCGAGGTCGACAAGGTCGCCTGGCCCGGCATCCCGAAGACGGGCCTCGAGGTGACGCAGACGGTGCCGGTGAAGTTCGGCCTGCAGTACGCCCCGCAGAACGTCGGCAAAGACGAGTGCCAGATGATCATCACGACTGGCGTCGAAGGCACGTGCACCAACGCCTCGGGGCAGGGCAGCACCGATTGCCAGACCTCGGCGGATTGCCAGAGCGGCCAGACCTGCCTCGGTCAGGTCTTCAGCGTGCCGATCAAGGGCGAGGGAACGTTGCTCGACGAGTTCACCGACGAGTTCGAGCAGGGCGCCGGCAAGAAGGTCGACGTGCTTTTCGTCATCGACAACTCCGGCTCGATGGGCGACGAGCAGAACAACTTGGCGACCAACTTCAAGACCTTCATCCAGGTCGCGACGCTGTGGCAGAATGACTTCCACCTCGGCGTTGTCACCACCGACATGAAGGCCGGCAACCAGAGCGGTCGGCTGCAGGGCGTACCGCGCATCATCACCCACGCTACGGCGGATCCGACCGGCAAGTTCCAGGCGAACGCCAAGGTCGGCACCAACGGCAGCGCCGACGAGCAGGGCCTCGCCGCTGCTGAGGCGGCGCTCACCCTTCCGCACGTCTTCGACGCTGGCAAGGCGTGCAGCACCGACAAGGACTGCACCGACGGCGCGCTCTGCGTCGACGACCCCGACAATCCGGGCGTCAAGGGCTGCGGCGGCCACAACCGCGGCTTCCTGCGCAAGCAGGCCGGCCTCGAGATCGTCTTCGTCTCGGACGAAGAGGACAGCTCGCCGGGCGCGCTGAAGTACTACATCAACTTCCTCTACAGCATCAAAGGCGCGGCGAACAAGGGCCTGTTCCACGCCCACGCCATCGTAGGCCTGCAGAACAACAGCGGTGGCAGCAGCGGCGGCTGCGGCGCGGCGAAGGGCAACCGCTACATCACGGTCGCCAACGACACCGGCGGCAAGACCGCCAGCATCTGCGACGCCAGCTTCGCCACGGCGCTGAAGAATATCGGCGAGGTCGCGTTCGGCCTGAGCCACCAGTTCTTCCTGACCATGACGGCCGAGCCCGCCACCATCCAGGTCAGCATCAACGGCCAGGCTTGTCCCTACGTGAAGGACAAGACCTGGAGCTACGACGGCAATTCGAACAGCGTCATCTTCGTCGCCGAGACCAACGGCGGCACCTGCATGCCCAAGCAGGGCGACAAGGTGAAGATCTACTACAAGACCCTCTGCTTCCCGTAGCCGGCCCGCCGCGCGCGACGCGGCGCATGACGGAAAGAGGTTCACCGGCACACCCAGCAGTGATGGCCCGCCAACCTGGACCCGGAGTCCCATACATGAACAAGTACCTGCTTCGTCTCGGCGTCGCCTTGCTCGCCACGGCCCTGATCCCGGCTTGTGGCAGTGATCCGGAGATCGAGAGCTTCCCGCAGATGGACGTCAGCATCGAGGCGCAGCCGAATGCGGTCAGCTACGAGTTCTCGCCCGATACCTCGGGCGGCCAGCTCTCGCAGCAGGCGGTGGTCCGCATCCGCAATAGCGGCAAGGGCCCCTTGGTCCTCTCAGCGGTCGACTTCGTCTCGCAGAACGAGTTCATCAAGGCGGTGTGGCCCGGCGGCAAGCCCAATTTCCCGCTGACCCTGACCGACGGCCAGATCCAGTCGATCAATATCCAGTACAAGCCCGACCCGAATATCGAGGACTCCGGTGCTGCGCAGATGATCATCAAGGGCAACGACGAGGATCTCGCCGAGGTCAAGCTCACCTTCAGCGTCAAGCAGGTCGGCGCAAAGATCGTCGTCGACAACAAGAACCTGATCTTCACCAACCCGTCCAAGGCCGCGCCGCCGACCGGTTGCGTGCTCTTCGGCAACGGCGGCAACGCGCCGCTGATCTTCAAGAAGGCCTACCTCTCGACCGCGACCCCGTACTACCAGGTGACCGAGACCCCGAACGAGGGCGACACCATCCCCGCGTTGGGCGAGGGCGCCAACCCGAAGAGCAACCCGATGCGCAAGCAGGTCTGCGTCCGCATCTCGCCCGAGGCCAAGGACGCCGACTACAGCGCCAAGCTCATCATCGAGACCAACGACACCAACGAGCCGAAAGCCACCGTGGTTCTGAACGTGAAGTGGGAGCAGGACAACAAATACACCGTCACCTGCGCCTCGGCCGACGGCAAGCTGAAGTACGACTTCGCTGGCGTGAACGCAGGCGCCGCCGAGCGCTGCTGCAACGTCTTCAACGAGGGCCCGTCGGGTTTCGTCGTCAACAAGGTCGAGGTCAAGGCGCTCGACAACGGCAAGCAGGACCTCGCCGACGCGCTCTACTCGACCACGCTCTACGCCAAGAACGCCAGCGGCGACAAGGAAACCGTCAAGCTCCCGCGCAGCATCTCGGCCGGCAAGAGCCTCGACTTCTGCGTCGAGTACACCTACCCCTCGGACGGCAAGACGACCAACGCCGAGACCATCATCCGCTTCCAGCAGGCCAATATCCCTGACGCGGTGCAGATCCCGGTCATCGCCGGCAAGTGCGAGACGCCCGACCTGGTGGTCGCGCCGAGCACCGTCGCGGTCTGGATGGACGCCCCCCTCGGTGGCAAGACGACGCGCCAGCTCTTGCTCGCGAACCAGAGCTGCGCGCCGCTGCAGATCATCCAGACCTGCGTCAGCCAGGTCGCGACCGGCTCTGGTGGGCAGAACGCCTGCTCGAACGCCAACACGCTGTCACAGCACTTCTTCGTCGATCCCGATATCGGCCTCAAGGCCGTCGACCCGTGGGGCACCCTGCCGATTGGCCTGCGCTTCGAGCCGCCGAACGACAAATACACCAATATCCAGCACTTCCTGCACATCGTCTACTGCGGCGGAACCTGGGACGGCAACGCCTGCAGCGAGGCGCCGGTCTCGCTGACGCTGAACGTGATGGGCTACGTTGGCTCGGACATCACTCTGCCGAAGCTGACCCTCACGCCCGCCGAAGGCGCCGAGGCCAAGGTCGGCCAGCCCTTCAAGATCGAGGCCGGCACCACCGATGGCCAGTGGCCGGTCGGTGAGTACGGTGCCTACCTCTGGTTCCTGGCCGAGCGCCCCGCGGGCTCGACGTTCTGGCTCTCGTCGGAGTTCCAGACCACCGACGCTCCGTGGCTCTCGATCAAGCCGGACGTCGCGGGCAAGTACAAGCTCATCGGCGCCGTGCAGGCGGTGAATCCGCAGAAGCCGACCGAGTTCGCCTGGAGCGAGCACGCGACGATCGAGATCGACGTCCAGTAGCTCGACTGGCGACTACTGCGCCTTTTCCAGCTCCGCGAGAAGCCCAGCCCACGTCTCCGGCGCGCTGCCCGCGACGGCCCGCACCACCGCACGCGCGTCGCGTCGCAGCGGCAGCATCGGGTCGTGCATCAGGATCGCGAGCGCGTCGCGATGCGCCGGCGTCGGCCGGGCCTCGATCCGCCGCAGCACCTCTCGCCGCACCAGGTAGCCTGGATGCCGCGCACCCGCGACCAGCGCGGCGGAGCAACTCGGCTGCTGGTCGAGGCCGCAGAGCCAATAGCCCCAGCGCAGCGAATCTGCCGCGACGATTTGCCCGGCCAACTCTTGCAGCATCGCGTTGAAGCGCGTCTGCGCCGCCACGTCGCCGTTGCGGCCGAGGGCCCAAGCTGCGGTCAGCCGCGAGCGCGACGTCGCCGCAGCAGCGCGCGTCCCGGCTTCACGCTCCAAACGTTCGGTCTCGACTGCGCCGCGACGAATCAGCGCCAGGAGCGCAGAAGAGCGAACGGCGTCCTCTTCGGATGCAGCCATCTCGCGCAGCAGAGGCTCGACGCGGTCGTCGCCCAGTTCACCGATCAGGCGCAGCACGCGCGGCAGCCACGGCGTCCGCGGCCCGGCCTGCCGGGCCAAGATCCCCAACTCGTCGAGCGCGGCGCTGCCGTAGCCGCGCACCACGTCCTCGGCGTCGCAGCCCGAGACGTCGTTGCACCGCGTCCGCTGCCGCAGCTCCCACAGTGCACGCAGCAGCCCGACGTCCGTGGCCGCAGGGTCTGCGGCGGTCGGCGAGACGGCTTCGGCCGCCGGTACCGCGCGCATCGTCCCGACACTCTTGGCCTGCGCTTGCTGCGCAGCTCCGCCAGCATCGCCGGTCCCTGCGCTCCGGTCACAGCTCGCACCGCAGAGCGCCACGGAAGCCACCGCCACCATTCGGCCACGACGTGTGCGGAGTTGCCTCGCAGCGCGCCCGTCGGCATGCTCCCGGCCGCCCGAATCTGCAGCCTCGGAGCCACCGGAGAGCCGATCCATGAAGAAGGAAAACATCATCCTCGCCACCGTCGCCGTCGCAGTCGTCGGTTTCGTCGCCGCCCGCTTCGCGATGCAGGACAAGCCTGCTCCGGCCCAACCGACCGCCAAGGCCCCGGCCGAGCCTGCCGCCGTGACCGCGCCGACGACTTCGACCGCGGCGCGGTATCCCGCCACCGGCCCCGACGACGCCAAAGTGACCATCGTCGAGATCAGCGACTACCAATGCCCCTTCTGCTCTCGCGCCGCCGAAACCGTCAAGAAGGTGGCAGAGAAGTACCCGAAAGACGTCCGGGTGGTCTTCGTGAACCTGCCGCTCTCCTTCCACAAGGACGCCCGGCCCGCCGCTATCGCCGCCATGGCCGCCGGACGGCAGGGCAAATACTGGCCGATGCACGAGAAGCTCTTCGAGCACCAGCGTGAGCTGACGCGCGACAACTTCCTCAAGTGGGCGGCCGAGCTGGGCCTCGACGCCACGAAGTTCCAGAAGGATCTCGCCGATCCCGAGCTCGCCAAGCACGTCGACGTCGACACCGCGATCGCCAACGGCCTCGGCGTGACCGGCACGCCCGGCTTCTTCATCAACGGCGTCCGCCTCTCCGGCGCGCAGCCGATCGAGAAGTTCGTCGCCGCGATCGACGAGCAGATCACCAAGGCCAACGACGCGATCGCGACCGGCGCCAAGCCGCACGAGGTCCACGCCCGTATGTGGCGGACCAACAGCCCCTCGCTGGCCGAGAACGCCCGCAAATGGCTGATCGATGGGCAGACCCCGCCGCCGGCCGCGCCGCCCGCCCCCGCCGCCGAGAAGAAGCCCGAGAAGGACCCGGCCGACGACAAGACCGTCTGGAAGGTCGAGCTCACGGGCGAAGAGCCGGTCAGCGGCCCGGCCGACGCGCTGGTCACGCTGGTCGAGTTCACCGACTTCCAATGCCCCTTCTGCAGCAAGGTTCGCCCGACGCTGGAAGAGGTGAAGAAGGCATACGAGGGCAAGCTCCGCCTCGTCTTCAAGAACCAGCCGCTCTCCTTCCACAAGAACGCCCAGATCGCCGCAGAGGCATCGCTCTGCGCGCACAAGCAGGGCAAGTTCTGGGAGATGGAGGAGCGCCTGTTCACCAACCAGCAGACGCTCGCCCGCGAGCAGCTTCCGGACCACGCCAAGGCCGTCGGGCTCGACCTCGCCGCCTTCGAGACCTGCCTCGACAAGCACGAGACCAAGGAGGCCGTCGCCGCCGACCAGGCCACGGCCGAGAAGGTCACCGCCACCGGCACCCCGGCATTCTTCATCAACGGCCGCAAGATCTCGGGCGCGCAGCCGCTCGACGCCTTCCGCCGCTTGGTCGACGAGGAGCTTGCGAAGGCCAAAGCGATGGTCGCCGCCGGCACCAAGCCCTCCGAGGTCTACGCCAAGGCGATCGCGGCCGGAAAGCAGGAGCTACCGCCGCCCGTCCTCGGCGAGTCCGTCAACACCTTCGCCATCGACGGCTCGCCGGTCTACGGCGACCCCGGCGCGCCGATCAAGGTCGTGGTCTTCAAGGACTTCGAGTGCCCCTTCTGCGGCCGCGTCTCGATGCCGCTCAAGGCCGCCGCGCTCCGCCACGAGGGTAAGGTCGCGATCGTCTTCAAGCACTTCCCGCTCTCGAGCCAATGCAACCGTGGCATGGGCCGCGACATGCACCCCGGCGCCTGCCAATCGGCCTATTGGTCCTTCGCCGCGCTCGAGCAGGGCAAGTTCCACGCCTTCGAGGACATCGTCTTCAACAACTTCCGGACCATGATGCCGCGCCAGGGCGACCTCTCGGTGCGCCTCGCCGCCCAGGCCGAGAAGCTGATGGACTATGCCAAGGAGATCGGCATGGACGTCGCCAAGGCCCAGGCCTTCGTGAAGTCCGGCGCCTACAAGCCCAAGCTCGACCGCGACATCGCCGAGGCCGCACGCGCCGGTGTGCAGGGAACGCCCGCCGTCTACATCAACGGTCGGGTCTACAACGGCAAGATGACGCCCGACGGCTTCGCCGAGGTCTTCGGCCAGATCCTCGCCGGCAAGCTCTAGTCCTCTGCGTTCGGCCGCGCCGCCTGGCGCTGCGCAGCGCCCGAATCCAGGCCCGCATCGGCCAAGACGCGCTCGATCCGCGAAACCACGCGGACCGAAACACCGCGGCGCGCCGCCAAACGCTGCAGGTGGGCACGGCACAACGCGTCCTCGACGTGGACCACGTTCGCTTCGCCCCCCGCGATTTCGTCGAGCAGCGCGATGCCGACCCGGTCTGCGTCCTCCGGTGCCGCCGACGCAAACGGCTCCCCGGCGCCGCAACAGGTCGGCCGCGGCGGCCAGCCTGCTCCACTCGCGCCTGCCCCGCTCGCATCACCGCCACACGGCCCGAATCGCGTCATCTTCTCGTGCGGTGCCGCCGCCGCGACGCCGAAGCGAGCCAGCCAATTGTCGACGGTCGAGACGTAGAACGCGACCAGGCCGGCCTGCTCCGCCAGCGCCTCGATGGTGCGTGCGCAATGGCGCGAGGGCACCACCAATGAGCGCACGCCGGCCAGCGCCGCACCGACCAGCGGCGCCAAGGCGCGCAGCGCCTCGGTCTGCCCAGAGGCTCGCAGCCGCCGGCCGCAATCCACGCCCTCCAACGCGACCACGCCCGTCGCGCCGCGCGCCTGTGCGAACGCGACGATCGCCGCGCTCTCGGCGGCGTGCGCGCCACAGCCGCAGCTTCCGATGACGACGGTCCGGGCCCGATGCGCAGGCGCTTCTCGCCACGCTTGGTGCAGCGCTCCGACCGCCTCCGGACCGGACGCCAAGCCCGCAGCCGCGGCCGCGGCACCGCGCACTTGCTGCAGCAGCGAGCGGACCGGAACGCGCACTGCACATGCCGATTCGCACGCGCCACAATCCAGGCAGCGCACCGTCCCCAGGGCAGGGCTCCGCACGCTGGCCTCGAGCACCATCGAGCGTGGGCTCTGGTCTTCGCGGCCGGAGGCGACGAACGAAGGGCAAGCCGGGGCGCAGAGCGACGGACATCGGATGCAGACCGCGGCCCACTCCTGACTCATCCGGCCTCCTCGGTCGCCAGCCACCAGGCACCGTCGCCGACGCCGACCAATGCGGCGAAGGAGCGCGGCAACGACGCGTCCATCGGCCAAATTCGCCACCGCAGCGTAACGCGATCCAAGCTCGGCCACGGGCCAAGGGCAGGGCGTAGCCCCGGCATCGCGCGCTGCAATCGGTCGAGCGTGCGACGCACGGTCGTCCGTCGACCGCGCAGGCGGAGTCGTACTTCGGTTGCGTCATCGTCCCGCCGCAGCAGCAAGCGCTCCAATCCGATCGCGCGCGGCACCAGCGCGTCGAGGCGCGACGCGACTTCGACTTCGCCACGCCACATCCAGTCGGCATGGGCATGGTCCGCCGGTCGACGCCAGCGAAGCGTCCACGCATGGGCTGCACCGGTCGCCACGGCGTCCAATCGCTCGTCCAACGCCCGCGGTCCCGCGATCGACGCGCTGGTGACGCGACCGTCCGACCAGACCAAGCCGAGCCCATCCAGCCAAGGGCCGAGCGTCGCGCTGCCGCCACGCAGGCCGAGGGGCAGGCGAGCGCTCGGTGCGTCGACCCCGAGGCTGGCCCATGCCGCAACGATTGTGTGCAGCGGCAGCGTGTCGGTCGCTTCGTCTGCCAGGGGCGCTTCGGCGTCGTGGCGTTCCAGGAAGCGCCGAACCTGTCGCCATGGCGTGGTCGCCGTTGTCCACAGCAATGGACCGCGCGCTTCGGCGATCGCCGGGACCTCCCGATCCGTCCCGCCTTGCCGAATGCGGCCCGCCAGCTGCTGCGCGCACGCACCGACCCGCGCCGGTGCCCCGACTGCATCGGGCGGCCTCGACTGTTGCTGCGTCTCGGCGACATGGATCGCCTTCCACGCCAGCGCACTCGGCCCCCGTGCCCGATAGGCCGACCACCACGGCAACGTGCCATCGGTCGCCATCGCGAGCGTCGCACTTGCCGACGCGATACCTGCGTCGCGCCAGATCGTCTCCCCGCGGCGAGCTGCGGCGGCGTCGGCGAACCGCGCCTCGGCCGGTAGCAGCCCGACCAGATCGGCGGCGTCCGCATCGCTGACTGCGTGGCCACCCAGGCCGCGCGCCTGATGGTCGAGCGACGCCATGCGCACAGCAGCCACGCCCGGTTCGTCGTAGATCTGCGCCACCACCACGCCGCCGCGCCGCGCACCCTGCCGCCACGCGTCCAGCCACGCCGCCGTCCGCGGGAAGACCGAGGTCAGCGCCGAGGTCCATCGCTCGCTCTCCGCCGTGCACGGCAACCAAAGCGCAGCCCGGTCGAGGCTTTCCTCCGCGATCGCATCGAGTTCGGCTTCCGGATCGGCGTCGCTCAGTGGGGCCAGCGCTGCCAACCCGGCCGCGAGATCCGGGAAGCGCCATGCCGCTTGCCGATGACCCATCGTCGGCCCGGCGACGACGAGTTCGGCCTCGACGATCCCGAAGAATCCGCCAATCTCGTGCCAACGCCGACTCTCGACGAAGTCGCCGCCCCGACGCATCCCGAGCACGCGGCGCGGCCGCATCGTCGGACCCCCGACGGGCCACGAGAGCCCCTCCGGCCGCAGCCAGCTACCCACTGGCAAGCTCGCGTCGACGCCGGCGAGGCCGCCGAGGGTGGCGCCAGCCCGCCGTAGCGCTGCTTCTGCCTCGCCGAGGGTGAGCCCGCCGCCGACACGAATCGAGGCTGGCAATCCCGAAGCGTCGAGGACGATCTCCGCGCTGCGCAGCGTACCGAGCGCGAGGATGACATCGGCGCCGTGGGGCAGGCGCTCGGCGAACCCGTGCCAAGCCGCGATCCGTGCGCCGCTCGCAGCCGCGACTCGGCATACCGCCGCCGCCGATCGGGCGTCGCGGGCGAATGCGACGAATGCGTCCGCCGGTCCCGCAAGGCGATCGCCGCGCACCACCGACGACGGTCCGATCTCCGCTTCGAGCGCAGCACCGAGGGCACGCATCTCGGCTGTCGAGCGCCTGGGGCCGCTCACCCCGAGGTCGTCCGGCGCACGGCGCGACCAAGCGCCCCGATGGTCAACGCCGCGCACACCAGCAGCCACAACCTGCCGGACGAGCCTCTTGCCCGCCTCGTTGCGCTGCAGCCGCCGTCGTCCTCGAGCGGCGGATCCTTCGGCGGCGCCCAGCGCACCACGTCCGAGAGGCCCAGGGGCCGCGCGGCGAAGTTGGCCTTCGCGGGCTCGGGTGCGGGCGCCACGAAGCGAGCCGATGCCCCCGCGTCTGCGGCGCAGATGCCGCGTGGCGGACCCGCGCTGCTCTCGTCGCCGGAAAGCGCCACGCAATGCTCCGTGTCACCGCAGCCCGCGCCGCTCGCAGGATCGCAATCGACAGCGCAGCGCGCGAACCCGGCCTCTTCGACGCAGACCAAGTCCACCCGGCACGCTTCGTCCGGACCGCAAGGCGCGCCGACCAACGCTCCGCCCCCCGACGGCGCGCAATGGCCGGCGCCGGCCTCCCATCGACAGCGTCCGCCGGCGACGCAATCGGTGCCGTCACCGAAGGGATCGCACGCTTCTCGGCACTCGCCGACATCTGGGACGTCGCTCGCCACACAACGTCGGTCCGGCCCACACGCGCCGCTCTGCAGGCAGGGAAAGCCCACTGGCGCGGCGCCGAAGGGCAGGCAGAAGCTGCCGGCCTGGGTCGGCGTGCACCCTGTGCCGTCCGGGCAGTCACCTGCGAGTTCGCAGGGCAGCGCGCAGACCCGTGGGAACGTCCCGCCGCTCTCGGCGCAATGTCCGCTGCTACAGTCGAAACCGCTCGCGCAGGGCCAGCCGACCGGTCGCGCCCCGGGGCGCACACAGAAGCCGAGCTCGTCGCAGATCGCGTCCTTCGGGCATCCGGCGCTGCACGGGATGGCACAACGGCCGCCGCCGTCAGCGGTCGCGGCGCACTGCAGCGAGGCACAATCGGGCGCCGCCTCGCAAGGGGCGCCGAAGCCGCCGACGCTGTCGTCGGGCAGGCAGAGCCCTGCCAGCGTGCCGCCGATCTGAACCGTCGTGCAGCTGCCGAACTGGCCACAGAATCCGGCGCAGCCGATCGTGCAGAAGCCCTTGTCGCCGATCGCCAGGCAGAAGAGGTCGCCGCAGGAGAGATCGCTCGCGCAGGGCTTGCCGTGCGCTGCCGACTCTAGGTCTGGGGCGCAGTGGCCGCCGTTGGGCAAGCACGCCGTGCCCTCGGCCCACACACCGCAACTCTGCCCCACCCGGCACTCGTCATGGCTCACGCACGGCGCAGCACAATAGGCGCTGCCGTTGGGCCAGCGCAGGCAGAGCATCCCGTCGCGGCAGTCGCCGTCCCCCTCGCAAGCGTCACACGATTCACCGCTGATGGCCCCGCCGTATTGGTAGCGCAGGCCGCTGATATCGTCGCTCTCGAGGCTGCGCTTGTCGGCGTCGATCGGCAGGAATCCCATCGTCGCCTCGAGCTCCCGACTATGGGCGAGGCCCAGCGCGTGTCCGAGTAAGTGGGTCACCACCGCGCGCAGGTCGGCCCGCAGCCGCGCATCGCCGTCTTCGGCCGGGCCAAAGCGCAGATCCCGTACGTTGACGCTGATGTCAGCCCGCAAAATCTCGCCTTCTCGGGCGTCGATGCGGACGCTGCCCACCGGCTCTCCGGCCCGCGGGTCGACCCCCTCGTCGCTCAACAGCAGTGTGATGTCGAAGCCAGCAGACTTGCCGACCAATCCGCCATAGACCAAGTGGAGCCGTGGTGCCGCTGGTGCCCTCCACGCTGCGATCGCAGCCTTGGCCGCGGCGTCGATGGCGCCGACCGAGACCCCGCCAACCGCTTCCGAGGCGACGAAGACCGCGACTTCCCGATCGGCCCAGCGCAGCGGCCGTCCGGCCGCATCGCGGTACGCGTCGTAGGCGTCGGCTTCGCCGGCCAAGCCGCAGACCAAGCATGCTGCGACAAGAGCGATCCGTATCGCGTGGATCGTGCGTCGAAGGAGCGCGGCATCACCCATGCGCGGCAGGTTAGTGGTCCGCCCTGCGATGGTCCAGCGTCCACCCGCAGCGGCAGCGCACGGACACCGCCGAAGCGACGTGCGCAATCTCCAATTTTGTCATCAAACATGTTGAAATAGAACTCGAAACAAATGCTGACTTGACCGATCGCGGCGTCGCGGTAAGGTGCGCCACCCGGAGGGAAGCCAACCCCCAACACTCCCCGGCCGCGCGCCGAGAGGAACGACACATGAACGGAACGTCGAGCCCCACCACCCGTGACGAGCTGAGCGCTCGCCCCAAGCGCCTCTCCGACATCTTCGTTTGTGATTACCGCGGCAAGCGCCTCTACCTGGCCACCTGCCTCGACGACTACATGAACGCGAACGCGCTGCGCGTCCGCTCGATGGTCTGCCACGAGTGCCCGCAGGGCGGGGTCAACCGCGAGAACTTCGCCGCCGACGCCGACACCGAGGGCTTGCTCGACGCGGAGATCTGGGGCCGCCTGATCGCCGACCTGGGCGAAGAGAAGTAGCGCCCCGCGCATCCGGCGCGCCCGCGCCGCCACCCGACAGCGCGTTCCGTATGCGCAGGTGCCGTCCGACGGCGGCCTGTGGCACCTTGTTGCGTTCCGGCGGTTCGCGGTGTATCTGGCCACGGGGTCGATCTGCGCGCCATTGCGCGATCGACGACGATTGCGACGCGCGCTCCTGGGCTGCGCTGCGAGAGAGTGAGCATGGCGACTGGGACGCGTGACTCGTATCCACAGCCCTTCGGGCGGTACTTCCTCACGCAGAAAATCGCGATGGGCGGCATGGCGGAGATCTTCCGCGCCAAGTCGGTCGGCGCCGAGGGCTTCGAGAAGATCGTCGTCGTCAAGCGCATCCTGCCGCACTTCTGCGAGGACGAGTCTTTCGTCACCATGTTCCAGGACGAGGCCCGCGTCGCGGCGCACCTCAACCACGCGAACGTGGTCCAGATCTTCGACTTCGACGAGGTCGACGGTCTCTACTACATCGCGATGGAATACGTCGAAGGCCAGGACCTCAAGCGCGTCCTCGACCGCGGCACCAAGCAGGGCACGCCGCTCTCGATCGCCCAGGCCGTGCTGATCATGATCGAGGCCGGCATGGGCCTCGACTACGCCCACAAGCGCGAGGTCGACGGCAAGCCGCTGAACATCATCCACCGCGACATCTCACCGCACAACATGATGGTGTCGTACAACGGTGAGGTGAAGATCATGGACTTCGGCATCGCCAAGGCGGCGAGCCGGTCCACCAAGACCCGTGTCGGCACGGTCAAGGGCAAGTGCGCCTACATGAGCCCCGAGCAAGCGCGCGGCCGCCCGCTCGACGCCCGCAGCGACCTCTTCGCGCTCGGCGTCTGCCTCTGGGAGATGCTCTCGGGCAAGCGCCTCTTCGTCGGCGAGTCGGACTTCGAGACGCTCAACAACGTGCTCAAGGCCGAGGTTCCGTCGCTGACCGAGATGAACCCCGAGGTCCCCGAAGATCTCGACAAGATCGTGCAGCGATCGCTCGCCAAGGAGCGCGACGACCGGCAGCGCGACGTCTCCGAGTTCGTCTCCGATCTGCGTCGTTGGTTCTACTCGACCGTCCCGGATCCCAGCGCAGTCTCGCTCCGCGACTATATGTACGGGCTCTTCGACGAAGAGATCAACAAGCTCAAGCAGGACGTCGCCGCCGAGGCTGCCGCGCTCAACGAGCTGCGCACCAACTCCGGCGTGCGTCGCCCGAATACCTCCAGCAGCAACGTCGCGATCTCGGCGCCCGACGACGCGACCGTGGCGCTGGACACCTCGGCCCCTCTCGGTCCGGCGGGTGACGGCGACGCGACGGTGGCCCTCGACGCCAGCGCTTCGGCGATCCTCTCTGCCCGCAGCGGCCAGACCTTGATGTCGCAGCCGATAGCGCAGCCGAAGTCCAATACCGGCCTCTTCGTCGGGATCGGCGTGCTCGTCGTGGCGGCCCTCGGTGTCGGCGGCTACTTCGCGACCAAGCAGCCTGATCCCCCGCCCGTAGCCGAGGTGCCGGCGAATGCCCAGCCGACGCCACCGCCGGAGCCCGAGGTCGTCAAGGTCAAGGTCAAGATCTCCGCTCCCGGCGCGGTCGAGATCAAGGTCAACGGTCAGACCGAAGCGACCAGCGAGAACGTCGAACTCGAGGTCGAGAAGGGCGCCGAGCTCAAGGTCCTCGCGATCGGCGACGACGGCCGCAAGCAGCTCGAGCGAGCCGTCGCAGACACCGATGGTCAACAGATCGAGGTCAAGCTGCCGCCGCCCGAGAAGAAGGAAGAGGCCCCGCCACCGGTCGCGGCCGCGGTGCCCGTCGTCATCCTCCAGGTCGACCCCGACAACGCCCAGGTCCAAGTCAACGGCGCCGACGTTGCGCTCATCGGCGGCAACTTCAAGGTCCCCGATCTGAAACTCGGCGATAGCTTCAAGGTCACGGCCAAGGCCGAGAACTACAAGGACTTCGAGCAGACCTACCTGGTCAAGGCACAACTCGAGACCTTCGACGTCAAGCTCGACAAGGTGCCCCGCGCGAGCGCCGGCGGCAGCGCGAAGCCAGCAGGCAAGGGCAAGGTCGCGATCTCGGCCAAGCCGTGGGCCAACGTCTTCCTCAAGGGCAAGAAGCTCGGCCTGACCCCGCGATCGCTGGAGCTGCCGGCTGGAAAGCACACCTTCACCCTGACCAAGGGCTCGATTTCCAAGACCTTGGTCGTGACGGTCAAGCCGAACAAGACTTCTGCCCATTCCGTCGACATGATGTAGCGCAAAAAAGTGCGGCAAGAGTGTTGACACCCCTTCAGGACCCCAGTAAGAAGCCCGTCCGTCAGCCAGGAGCTGACACGGTGCCTGCGCGGCACCGGGGGCCTCGGCCCGGACCTGGGGAGACCTCCCCGACCCTCGCGGGAATAGCTCAGCGGTAGAGCGCGACCTTGCCAAGGTCGATGTCGCGGGTTCAAATCCCGTTTCCCGCTCCAACCTTCGACTCCCAGGAGCTGAAGGACGACAACCTCGAAAGGCGCCGTGGAATGCCACGGCGCCTTTCGTCGTTTTGACCTCGTACGAGTGCCGCCGAGCCTACCACGATCCCCCTCGGCCGGCCCTCCCGAGACCGCCCCGACACCCCCCTCGAGCGAGGGTTCCTGTCGACGGTTCTCCTTGCCTTGGCAAACTCGCTTTGGTACTCTCGTGAGTGGACTGTCACAAGGTCGCTCGGCGCGGCGGAGTGGTGGTTCAGCCGAGGAAGTGCCCGGTGCAGGACCAAGGCAACGATCCGATCCCCCGCTGGTTGAGCAACCAAACGCCGCAGGAAGGCGCTCAAGTGTCGGGACCCCGAACGACAATGTCGCCACGTCC
>JACKFC010000008.1 GCA_020632665.1 Deltaproteobacteria bacterium | reverse complement strand
TGCGCCCGGGATCGAAGGCGCGCGGTTGCTGCCGAGCAAGGGCGGGATCTGGCTCGTGCTGCCGTCCCCCGCCTCGTTGGCGCCGCAATGGTGCGGGACCTGGCTGCGGGTGACCCTGCGGGCCAAGGTCAAGGGCAGCAACGATTGGGGCGGCGCGAGCGTGCTGGTCCACCTCGTCGACCCCTTGGCGCAGTGACCGCAGCGACCCTTCCTCCGCTCTGAAAAGGCTGTATGCTCCGCGACCCGAGCGTCTGCATGCGCCATCGCAACCGCCAACGAGGAGCACCATCATGAAGCCAGGAGTCGTCACCGGAGCCCAGTATCGCGAGCTCGTCGCCGCTGCGAAATCGGGGGGCTACGCGCTGCCCGCGGTCAACGTCGTCGGCAGCCACTCGCTCAACGCGGTGCTCGAGGCGGCGGCGCAGGCCAAGAGCGACGTGATCATCCAGCTCAGCAACGGCGGCGCGCAGTTCTGGGCCGGCAAGGGCATGGCAGACGCCGCGACGGCGAAGGTGATCGGCGCGGTCTCGGCGGCGCGGCATACGGCGCTGCTGGCCGAGCATTACGGCATCTGCGTGGTGCTGCACACCGACCACGCCGATCGCAAGCACGTCGGCTGGGTCGACGGGCTGATGGATTGGAACGAGAAGGCCTTCGCCGAGACGGGCGCGCCGCTGTTCAGCTCGCATATGCTGGATCTCTCGGCCGAGCCGATCGAGAGCAACCTGGCCGAGTGCGAGCGGATGCTGCGGCGCATGGCGAAGACGGGCGTGAGCCTGGAGATCGAGCTCGGCGTCACCGGTGGCGAAGAGGACGGCATCGGCCACGACTACGACGACTCCGCCGACAACGCCCACCTCTACACCCAGCCCGAGGACGTGCTGACCGCCTACGATCGGCTCGCCAGCATCGGCCACTTCAGCGTCGCGGCGAGCTTCGGCAACGTCCACGGCGTCTACAAGCCGGGCAACGTGCAGCTGCGGCCAGAGATCTTGCAGGCCAGCCAGGCGCTGGTGCAGCAGACCCACGGCCTGAGCGAGAACCCGCTCGACCTGGTCTTCCACGGTGGCTCGGGCTCGGAGAAGGACAAGATCGCCGCGGCGATCCGCTTCGGTGTGTTCAAGATGAACATCGACACCGACACGCAATTCGCCTTCGCCCAGCCGATCGGCGACTACGTCAAGGCGAACCCGGTCGCCTTCAGCCACCAGATCGATCCGGACGACGGCACGCCCTACAAGAAGAAGTACGACCCGCGCACCTGGCTGCGCAAGGGCGAGCAGGGCATGGTCACCCGCCTGCAGGAAGCCTTCGCCGACCTCGGCAGCGCCGGCAAGACCCTCGCCCGTTAGAGACTCGACCAGAAAATGCAGTGTCGCATTTTCTGGCCGAGTCTCTCTTCTGCTCTCTGGGGGGCTAGGCGCCCAGGTCGCGAGAAGCGTGGTTCTCGCGAACCTTCCCCCTCCACGAGCCGCATCAAGAAGTCGCCCGCGGCGACTTCTTGATCGCGTCTCTAGTCCACCGAAGCGGAGTTCTGGGCCGTCATCGCATCGAAGAGGGCGCGCAGCGCGCTCCGTGCCTGATCGGGGCGGAGCGGCTTGTCCCAGATCGCGTCCACGCCCATCGCGAGGAGCGCCTCGCGGTCGCGCTCGCTGACCTTGCCGGTGTGGACCACGACCCGCATCGGCCTGAGGCCGGCGCCGAAGCCGGCGCGCTCGAGCACCCGGAGACCATCGAGCCCGGGCAGCTCCAGGTCGAGCAACAAGAGGTCGGGCAGCGCGCGACCGAGGGCGAGGCCGGCACCGAAGCCGTCGTATTCGATCGTCATCTCGATATCGGCGCCGCCGACCCGCTGCACCAAGCGCGCGAGCGCCGCGGCCTGCATCGGATCGTCCTCGACGATGAGGCAGCGCAGCGTCGGTGCTGCCGTCTTGGGCCGGGACGACTGCCGCCGCAGCACCGCTCGGCGGCCGCGGCTGGCGCGCAGCGACCACACGGCCGCTTCGTCGAGCCGGTGGTGGCCGCCCTCGGTGACGATGGCGGGGAGCGTTCCGTCGTTGCACCAACGACGGACCGTGCGACCGCTGACGCCGAGGAGCGTCGCAGCTTCGGTACAAGTCAGCAGTTGAGGTCGCACGTCCATGGCTGGGCTTCACTCACGTCGCTTCGAACAAATGCCGGATCGTAGTTCGGCGAACCCAAGCTAGTCATTTCTGCGGACGATGTCAGGCGATCGCGACACAACTGCGGCAAAATCGCGCAATGCCACTCTCACCTCCTGCAGATCGAATTCTTCCGTGGGAGCGACGCGGAGCCGCTGCTCGAGTTGCATCGCCAAACGAGCGAGCTTGGGGGCCGCCACGGATGCGGCGCCCGATTTGATGGTGTGCATCGCGCGAAGCGCCGTGGCGGGATCTCCGGCCGCGGCCTCCAGTAGCCCCGTTGCCTCCAACACGAAGATCTCGGCGAGCTCGCGCCAAAACGTGCGCTCGCCGAAGCGATGGTCTGCCTCGTCGAAGTCGACATCCCCCTCTTCGGCCTCGCCCTCGGTGTCGGCCGTCTCTGCTCCGGCGACGTCGTTGTCCTCTGCCGTCGTCGCACCGCCGGCGGGACTGCGGGAGGCCTCGACGCTCTCGACAACGGCAAAGAGCGCGGCCGCCTCGACCGGCTTGGTGAGGTAGCCGTCCATGCCTTGGGCGAGGCAGCGGTCGCGGGTACCGACCAGTGCGTCGGCGGTCATCGCGACCACCGGCGTCGGATCGACGCCGAGGGCGGCTTCGCGGGCGCGGATCTCGTGGGTCGTCTCGAAGCCGTCGAGCCCGGGCATCTGCAGGTCCATCAGGACGAGATCGAACGACTCCCCCGCCAGAGTCGCCAACGCCTCCTCGCCGTCTCGCGCGACCGTCACCCGGTGCCCGCGACGCTCGAGGAGCCGCACGCCGACCTTGCGATTGACCTCGCTGTCGTCGACCAACAGGACGCGGCGCGGCACGATCTCAGCCTGCGCACGGTCGACCAGCAGCTCGTGACCACAGGCCTCGTGCACGCAGCGCAACAGCGTGGTGCGATGCACCGGCTTGGACAGCACCCGCCGGACGCCGAGCGATTGCGCGTCGAAATGCTCGGACGAAGGCCCGACCGAAGACGCCAGCAGGACCGGCATCTCCCGCAACCCCGGGGTATGCCGCAGCAGGTTGACGAAATGCCAGCCGTCGATCCCGGGCATCTGCACGTCGGAGATAATCAACCCAGGCAAATCGCCGCGCTCGCGGGCCCGTTGCAGCATCTCGAAGGCGTGGCTAGCGTCGACGGCGAGACTGACCCGCGCCTTCTCGCGGACCAGCAGGTCCCGCAGCAACACGCGGTTGGTCGCGACGTCGTCGATGACCAGCACGTGCACGCCTTCGAGGTTGTCACTGGAGGGCATTCCATCGCCGCTGTCGAGGTCGAGCAGGACCTCGACTTCGAAGGTGCTACCGCTGCCGAGATCGCTGCGGACCACCACGTCGCCCCCCATCAGGCGAGCCAGATTGCGGCAGATGGTGAGGCCCAGGCCCGTGCCGCCATAGGTCCGCGCCGTCGAACGGGTCGCCTGCGAGAAGGCGTCGAAGACGCGCTCGAGCGCATCGGGGCTCATCCCGATCCCGGTGTCACGCACCGAAAGGACCAGCCGCGCCGCCATCCCATCGGGCTGCGACGCCGCCAATCGAACGTGCACCTCGACTTCGCCTTCCGTCGTGAATTTCTGGGCGTTTCCAACGAGATTGACGATGATCTGGCGCAGCCTGCCGACGTCGCCGACGTAGCATTCCGGCACCTGCGGGTCGACCGAGAGCAAGAGCTCGACGCCTTGCGCCGAGAAGCGCGGAGCGAAGAGCTGGAGGGACTCGGCGATCGCGTCGCGCAGGCTGAAGGGCAGGTGTTCGAGCTCGAGCCGGCCCGACTCGATCTTCGAGAGGTCGAGGACATCGTTGATGATCCGCAGCAGTGACCGCGCCGAGTTGCTGAGGATCGTGACGAACTCGCGTTGCTCCGCGTCGAGCGTCGTGCCGCTGAGCAGCTCGGCCATGCCGAGGACGCCGTTCATTGGGGTGCGGATCTCATGGCTCATATTGGCGAGGAAGATGCTTTTGGCCCGACTCGCGGCCTCGGCTTGGGCGCGGGCGTGTTCGAGCTCGATCGTCATCTCGGTGATGCCGCGGTAGGTCTCTTCGAGCTCGGCGGTCAGCCGTTCCGTCGTCGCGCGGGTCCGCGCGATCTCGGCCTCGGCGCGGCTCGCTTCTTCCGAGACCAGCGCCGGGATCGCTTGGTAGAGCTCCTCGAGCTCGGCACGCAGGCTCTCGACCGTCGACTCGTGAACCGTTCGTTCAGCCATGGTCGGCCTCGGCGGGCAGGCGGTGGACCAGCACGGTCGCGTCGTCGTTGCTGCGGGCATGGCGAGCGTGCAGGAGATAGGCGAGATCGCGTGCGGGAAGGTCGACGTCTTCACTCTGTTGGCTGGCCGTCAACCGCGAGTCGCAGCCGTCGCTGGCCATGATCAGCCAGCTCCCCGGGGTCGCGTCCAGGCGCTGCACGTGCAGATCCGGCAGACGATGGCCGACCACTCCGGGTCGAGAGGAGAGCGCCATCGGTCGTGGGCCGAAGAGCCCTCCGCTGATATTGCCGACGCCGATCGATTCGAGGACGCCCTCGGCCAAATGATGGCGGACGACCAGCAGGGCCGCGCCGCGGGTCGCCCGGGCCGCAGCGTCGGCCGCCCGAACGCTCAACTCCAGCGGCTGCTCGCAGCTCGACTCCAACGCTTCGACGATCCGCGCCGACGCTTCGGCCGCAGCCGCACCGTGGCCAAGGCCGTCGATCACGGCGACCTGCTCCATGGTCTCGGTGCGCACGATCGAGTAGGCGTCGCCGTTGCCGCTCTCTCGCGTCGCGCGGGTCACTGCAGCGCTCCTCGCGGCGTCGACCGCGCTCCAGGAGAGACAGCTGACCGGCGGCAGGTCCCAGCCGTGCATGCGCCCACCAACCCGCCGCGCCGGCCAACTCGTCAGCCGCAGTACCGTCGCTGCCGACGCGGTCGGCAAGTGGACGTCGCGCTGCGCCAGAACCAGGGCCGGCGGCTCGAGCGTCAGGTCGACCAGCAGCGGATGCTCCGATGCGGCCGCCGACCAATGGTCGAGGAGGATGAAGAGCTCGGCGTGGGGCAGACCGGCTTCGAAGAGCGACGCGAGCTGGACGCGCAGTCGACCTGTGCGCAAGCCAGCGATCGTGTCAGGCGCGCCGGGTCTGGCGCCGGTCGAATTCGGCACGTTGGACCTGGCCGCCATCGGGTTCAGCGCCACGCGACGATGGTGATCTGGGTGCCGACGCCGACCTCGCTCTCGATCGAGAGTTGGTCGACCAATCGCCGGGCCCCGGGCAGGCCCTGTCCCAGCGATCGCCCGGTCGAGAAGCCCTCCTGCATCGCCAAGTCGACGTCTGCGATGCCTGGACCGCGGTCGGTGAAGACGCAGCGAATCCCGCTCCGTCCTCCCTCGCGGACACATTCGACCTCCATCTGCCCGCTCCCGCCGGCATAGCGGACGATGTTGCGCGCCAACTCGCTCACGGCCGTGGCCAGGCGGGTGCGGGCCAGGAGGCTGAATTGCTCGTCGGCGGCCACCGAGCGGACGAGCTGCCGCGCGGCGACGACGTCCTGCTCGTTGCCGATCGCGACCCGATGCTGGGTCATGCCCGACCTCCTTCGACTTCGCCGGCGACCCGCCGCAGCGCGTAGCCGAGGCGAAGCAGGCCGGCGCGGACGTCGAGCGCGGTCTCGAGCTCCGGCAAGACCAACCCCATCTCGAGCAGCACCATCGCGACCTCGGGCTTCATCCCGACGATGACGCAACGCGCGGCCAAGAGCCGGGCCATCGAAGCGGTGTCGGTGAGCACGCGCGCGATGAAGGAATCGACGACGTCCAGGCCGCTGATATCGATGACGACGGCGTCGGCGTCGGTCTGCTCGAGCTGCTCGAGGATATCCTGCTGCAGCGCCTCTGCGGTGGCGTCCTGCAGCTCGACCTGAACCGAAATCAGCAGCACCGGTCCGAGACGGAGGATGGGGATCGTGGTGCTCATGCGACAGCACCAGCCCCGTCGACCAAGCGCACCGCGCGGCGAAGGGCGGCGCCGAGGTTCGGTGCCGTCTCGAAGTCGAGCTTGACGCCGAGGCGGACGATCGTCTGTGCGATCGCGGGGCTGATTCCGGAGAGGATCGCCCGCCCACCCATCAGACGAACGGCGTCGGCGAGCCGAATCAGGTGGTTGGCGACACCGGTGTCGACGACCGAGACGCCGGTGATATCGATGATCAGCACGTCGGCCTGATGCTCCTGCAAGGCCTGGAGCGACTTCTCCATCGCCACCTGAGCGCGGTGCGTGTCGACCGTACCCATCAGCGGCAGGGTCAGCACGCCGCGCCAGACCTCCAAGATCGGCGAGTGCAGCTCCATGATCTCGTCATAGAGCCGGGCGTTGCGCTCCTCGACCGCGACCCGCTCGCTGACGTCGCTGATATAGGCCACCGCGTGCGGCACTCCGTCGAGCACGAGCGGCCCCAGAGCGACCTCGACGCGGAATTCTCGGCCGTCGCGATGCACGGCGTGAAGCGCACGCCGCGCCCCCATCCGCCGTGCCGACGGCGCGCCGAAGAAGCCGTTGCGCATCGCCGCGTGGCCCGAACGGATGCGCTCGGGCAGCAGCTCGTCGACCGAGCGCCCCAGCATCTCGGCCTCGGTCCAGCCGAAGAGTTGCTCCGCTTCTCCGCCGAAGCGGACGATCGTGCCGTCCTTCTCGATGACCACCACCGCAAAGGGCGCCGCGTCGATCAGGCGATCGATCGTGTCGGCGCCGCTTCCCCAGCGGATGCTCTGCTCAAGCGGCTGATTCGTTTCCCGCATCATGGTCCTCCTCGTGCGGAGCGTCCTTTCGCTCCTTGCAGCGCGGCCACATGGCCGCATCCAAGACCGCACTGACCAGCGGCTCGACACCACCGACCGCGCGGGTCTCCTCATGCGTCGGCAGCATGTCGCGCAGCAGCCCCGCCACCTGCGGTGCATCGGCCCGCACCATCCCGGCGACGATCGCCAAACGCTCCAGCGTGCAGCGGCCGTGCTCCTGCCGCGCGCAGAGGCGCCGACTCAGCCGCTGTACCGCCTGTTCGGCTCCGAGACCGTCGCTCGGTACCGCGATCGCCCAGATGGTGCGGCCCACGCGAGCGACCAAATCGTCCGCGCGGAACAACGCTCGGGCCTCCTGTGCGACGACCGCGAGCGCCACCGGATCGAGCGCGCCTTCGGAACCACCCTGGAACTGCATCGCGACCCAAACCAACTCGACCCGGCCCCGCTCGCGCAGCAGCGTCAGTGCTGCCCGCGCGCCGTGCTCGTTGAGCGCGCCCGTGGCGAGATCGATCATCCCGGATCGACGGACCGCGCGATCTGCCTCCCGCATCGCCATCGAGCGATCGACCACGCCCGTCTGCGCGAGCGCGCTCTTGCGCCGACGCTCGGCCATCGCGGGGCGATAGGCATACGCGGCCATCTCGCCGAGCCCCTTCAGCTCGAGCTTCGTCGCCGAAGTCGGCGCCCAGCCCGCCGGAAGCGCGGCCTGGAATGCCTCCGAAACCAGCACTTCGTTGAGCTGCGCCTTGGCTTCGAGCCGCGCGGCGACGTTGACCGTATCGCCCCAGAGGTCCCAGGTCGGCCGCAACTCTCCGATCACCCCTGCGACGACCGGGCCGCGCGCCAAGCCGACCCGCACCGAGCTCGCCGGCTCGCCCTTGCGACGGCGCAACTCGGCGTCGCGGCAGACCGCCAGGGCAAATTCCAGCAGCGCCTCGCCGTGGCCGGGTTGTGGTCGCGGCAAGCCCGCCGCCGCCATGTAGCCGTCGCCGACGGTCTTGATCTTCTCGATGCCGAAGTCGCGTGCGATCGCGTCGATACGGCGAAAATAGGCGTCCAAGGTAGAGACGACCTGCTCGGGCGAGTGCGCCGCGGAATAGGGCGTGAAACCGACCAAATCGATGAAGCCGACGCTCACATCTGCGAAGCGATCTGCGATCTGCCCTTCGCCCGCCTCGAGCCGCGTCGCGATCGCGTCAGGCACAATGCTGCGCAACAACGCGACCGAGCGCGCGCGCTCCGCACTCAACATCGCGACGTAGGAACGAATCCGGGCGTTCGAAGCAGAGCGCGCGAGACAGCTCTCCAGCCGGGCTGCCAAGAGATGCTCGTTGACCGGCTTGCTCAAATAGTCGACCGCCCCCGCCTTGATGCAGTCGATCGCCGAAGAAACCTCCGCATCTCCCGAGAGCATCAAGACCGGCAAAGCGTCCAGCTTGCCGCGATCACGCAACACGCGCAGAAGGCCGAGGCCGTCCAGGCCGTCCATGTGCAGATCACTCAGCACCACATCGACGACCGCCGCGTCGATGACCTCCAGCGCGGCGTTGCCGTTTTGGGCCGTGCACACCTCGTAGCCGAGCGCCCGGACCATGCGCGAGATCAGCGCCCGCATCGTCGCACTGTCGTCGACCACCAGGACGACCGGCACTGCCGCAACGCCCGACGTGAGAGCAGTCGGCGTGATGTCTTCCGAGATCAAGGCCAGGCTCATCGCCAACTCCGTCTCCCGTGCAGGTCGAGCTTCATCGACCTATCGCCGAGAAATGCGCGCCTGCGACGTCACGGGCGCGCGCTCTCATCCGTCTCCGTCGTTCGGACCATAACGGACAAAAAACGGACGATCAACAGAAAGGACCGAGATCCGTCGAGCCACTGCGTCACGCCCAAGCTCGCTTGCGTCCCCCCGACCGCTCCACTATGGTCCGCGGCGTGAACCGACGTCGGGTAGCATGCGGTCCGCGCGTCGATCGTGGTCGGGAGGCGCTATGTCCAGCTCGCATTCAGACCGAGAAGAAGAGTCGATCGAGTGGCTCTTGCAGTTGATCCATCAACTCTCGGGGCCGCTCTCCGCGATGTCCTTGGAGGTCGCGACGATCGAGGAATTGCTGGAGCCGCGTCTCCGTGTCGGTCACAACTCGGACGATGCGGACCTTATTGCTGCGATCAGCGGCCTCAAGCAAGGCCTCGATCAGTCGATCGACCGCTTCCACGCGGTGCGGTCCCAGCTGCTGCGCGAACGCGAGCGCCGCGCCGCCGCGGAAGCCTGACGCCGGCGCTCAAGGCGCGACGGGCGCGAAGGCGAACGCGACCGGCAGCTGCGACGGCAGCGGCTCGGTCTGCGCCACGCCGAAGACACTCTTCAGCAGCGCCGACGCACCGGCGACGTCGATGCCACCGACCGCCTGCATCAGGGCGATGAAGGCGTCGGTCGGCGTGCCGCCACTCACCGTGACCGCGTCGATCGCGCTCGGCACGCCGGCGTTGGTCTGCAACGTGGCCGAGAACGCGGCGTCGAGCAGGTGCAGCGTGCCGATCGGGTTGCCGGCGCTGTCCTGCACCTCGAGCGAGAAGGGCGAGAGCGTTCCGGTCCAGGTGGCGCCGGCGGCGGTGAGCGCAACGTCCTGCTCGCTGCCGGCGTCGGGTAGGCCGTTGGCGTCGAAGTCGGTGGCGATGGCGAGGGTGATGCCACCGCCAGCCGCCGCCGTCGCGCCCCAGAGCAAGCGCGGCACGAAGCCCGGCAGCGCGCTCTTGGCGACCGGATGGTCCGGCGCGACCAAGCTGGTCTGCTCCTTGCCGGTGCTCGCCACCACGGTCGGCACCGCGGTCCAGGCCTGCTTGCCGCCACCGGTCGCCTTGTCGATCAACGCGGCGAGCTGCACCTCCCGCCGCCGCCAGAAGAAGGCTGTCGAGGTCTGCTCCAAATAGCCAAACGGATACGAGGTCTTGGTCTCGGGCTTGGGCCGGGCCAAGACCTCGAGCGGATAGCGGTAGCGCGCCTCACCGTCGACCAAGGCCGATGCGACGGCGTCGCCGATGGTCACCGCGGCGGAGAGCTCGACCGCAGCGGCGGCCTTGGCGGCGTCGCGGATGGCGAGGTCCGGGTCACCGGTCGGCCCGGCGGCGAGCTTGGCCTGCTGCCACGGCCGCAGCGCGACGACGCCTTGGTAGAGCCGCCGGGTGTGCTCGATGCGGCGGACGTAGAGCCAGAGCGTCGCGTGCAGCTCTTTGTAGAGCCGCGCAGCGAGGTCGGCGGGCGCGGCCTCGGCGGCGGGCGCGGGTAGCTCGGCGAGCAGGTCGCCGTAGGCCTTCTGCATCGCGGCGAGGTCCGCGAGGTCGGCCTCGAAGCCCTTCCAGGCGGCGGCGTCGTAGGCGAGGACCGCGCTGAAGGCGGGCTTGGGCCGACGCGCGAGGATGCCGGCGGCGGCGCCGATCTCGTCCTGCGGCAGCTCGCCGGCGAGGTAGAAGGTGAGCATCGGGTTGGTGACGTAGAGGTCCTGCACCTGCCGCTCGGCCCAGCGCTCGAGCACGTCGGCGACCTTTTCGCCGTGCACACCAAAGAGGCCGGCGACGTCGTCGAGGTAGTCGCGCCAGCTCGTCTGCGGGTCCCAGCCCAGGCGCAGGACGTGGTGGTCGTACATCCAATAGCCCCACTCACGGCCGCTGGTGAAGGTGACGTGGCCGGAGTAGGCGTCGGGGAGCGAGGCGGCGTCGTAGTGCCGCGACCAGCCGGTGATCGGCAGGGCGAGCGGAACGTTGTTGTCGAAGCCGAGCCACCAGGCCGTCTCGGGGAAGTAGACCAGGGGCCGCGTGCCGGCGGCGGCGGTGGCGAAGTCGCGCTGCTGGTGGAAGGTCTCGCAATCATAGACCGGCGCGGGGTGCTCGAGGGTGTAGAACATCGTGGTGTGGACCCAGGCCCCGAGCGCGGCGGGTGATTGCAGCGGCAGGTGGTAGAAATAGCCGCCCTTCTCGTCCTTCAGGCTGCAGGTGGTGTGGATCCAGGCGAAGGCCTCGGTGCCGGGGTGTGCGGCGGCGAGGTGATCGAGGGCGGTCTGCAGCCAGCCGAGCACGCGGGCGTCCTCGGGCTTGGTGAACTCGCTGGTGCCGATCTGGAAGGCGATCCAATCGATGCCGGCGCCGACCAGGCGGTCGAGGCTGGCGCGGATCTGTACCTCGTCGGCAACCGGCGCGCCGCCGGCGTCGGTCTTGCTCTCGTCGATGTGCTTGTAGTTGTTCTGCTGCTGGTCGGCGAAGCTGGTGACCATGCCGAGCCGGACGCCGTGGTCGCTGCCATACGAAGCGAGCTTCTTCAGCTCCGGCAACCAGGCGTCGAGATCGACCGATTTGAGCATGTGAAAGCTCGCGACGTTGTTGCGGTTGCGCGCGATCCACAGGAGCCAGTTGCGGGCCATCTCGGCAAAGCCCGGCTCGGTCGGGCGGAAGACGAAATCCGACGCCGGGATCGGGTGCTGGGTGTGCTCGTGCAGGCCACGGAAGGCGAAGCGCGGGGCTTGCACGGCGCCGTCGAAGGTCCACGGCAGGGTGCGGGCGGCGTCGGCGGGCGGGACGAAGGTCTCTTCCGGGTGGTGCCAGCGCACGCCGAGCGCCTCACAGACCGCGCGCAGGCCATGGCTGGCGCCGAGCTCGGTCGCGGCGCGGACGCGCAGGCCAACGGCGCCGCTGGCGAAGGCGTGCTTGTCGATGCGGAAGCCTTCGAGGCCGCGGGCTTCGGCCGCGCCGGCGAGCTCGACAGCGACGACGGTTCCCGCGCTCGGCACCGATCCCACGACCAGCGGCGCCGCCGTGGCGCCGGTCGTCGCGGCCAGGGCCTCGACCAGGTCCTCACCGGCGCGCTGCAGTCCGGCCCCGGCAGAGGCGGGGAGCACGACGCGAACGGCCACCGTGCCGGCGCTGGCGATCGCCGGCGCTGCGGAGGGCACCGTGGCGGCAGGTTCGCCGCAACCGAGGAGCGAGAGGGAGAGCAGGAGCGCGACCAGCGACGCGGGCCGAAGTGCGGCGGCGGGGCGAAACAGAGAGCCGGTGGTGGACATCGGAGCCTCCGGGGGTTGGCCGGCGCAGGCTGGCAAAGGCACGCGCGGGCGGCAAGCGGCGTTGACGTCTCGGCCCTGCCGGGTAGGGTTCGACCGCGACCGCGAAGAACGCGACGGGGAGTGACGATGCAGGCACATGCGACGATCTTCATGGCCATGAGCCTCGATGGCCGGATCGCCGGACCCGACGGCGACCTCTCCTTCCTCGACGCGATGCAGGTCGAAGGCGAGGACTACGGCTTCCAGAGCTTCTTCGCCGAGGTCGACGCGCTGGTGATGGGCCGCAATACCTACGAGACCGTCCGCGGATTCGGTGAGTGGCCCTACGGCGAAAAGCCGGTCATCGTCCTCTCGGAGACGCTGGCAGGGCAGCCCTCGCCGCTGCCGACGGTGCGCTTCGCCTCGGGCGACGTTGGCGAGCTGGCGCGCCTGCTCCGCGAAGAGGGGCTGCATCACCTCTACATCGACGGTGGCAGCGTGGCGCGCGGCTTCATCGCGGCGGGGCTGTGCGACACGATCATCGTCTCGATCGTGCCGACGATCGTCGGAGCTGGGCCGCGCCTCTTCGACGACGACCCCGAGGTGACGATGCCGCGCTCGAATTGGCGGCTCTCGTGGAGCGAGCGCTACCCGAGCGGGTTGATGCAGCTCTGCTACATGCGCGAGGGCTGAGCGACCAGCAGGGCGGCGCCGACGAAGCGAACGTCGACCGGGCGCGCCGGATCGAGACCGCCGAGCTCGTGATCGAGCGCGTCGAGGGCGCGGCCGACGGCGGCTTCGAGCGCGGCGGCGCCGTCGTCGTCGAGGTCCGGCAGCGCCAGCAGGGCGCGAGAGATCGCGGCCCGCAGGTCGCCACGGATGCGACGCCCACCTTCCGGCCCGTCCATCGCCTCGACCAGCAGTCGACGCAGCGCGTCCGCGCCGAGCGGCTCGAGCCGCGGGCTGCCGTCGAGGACGGCCCAGGCGACCGAAGTGGCGAGCAGCGCCGAGAGCGTGACGTCGCCGGTGCGGTCGCCGAGCGCGGCGTCGATCGTGCCCATGGCGGCGGAGAGGGCTCCATCGACCGAGCGCTCGAGCAGGGTGAGCTGGGCCCCGATCGCAGAGAGCGCGAGCGAGGCGGCGCGCAGCTCTTCGTGCCGCTCGTAGGGCCGGAGCCCGGCAGCGGCGGCGCGGTCTTGGCTGTCGGCGTCTTCGTCGTCGATGTCGCGATCGGGCTCGTCGGGCAGCGGCGAAGGCGTCGCAGCGGCAGCGGCGGCGACCCGACGACCGTCGGGGTTGCCGGCGGCGGCGGCGACCAGCTCGGCCTCGGCCATCGGCCAGAGCGGCAACGGGCGCAGCAGGCCGCGGAGGATCGCGCCGTCACGGCCGTCGAAGAGCCCGGCACGCGAAGCGGCACCGAGCCGACGACGCAGCGCGGTGGCGCGCAGGTGCAGCTGCACCACCAGGCTGTGGCCGGCGCTGAAGACCACGTCGATCGGGGCGATCTGCAAGATCGCGGCCCCGACTTCGGCGCGGCCGCGGGCCAGGAAGTGCAGGCCCATATCGGCCGTCGTGAGCGCGTGGCGGGCGTGTGAGACGAGCAAATCCGAGTCGTCGAAGCGCTCGGCCAGCGCGGCCTGCACGCGGTAGGCGAGAAAGACCAGGCCGGTCTGCAGGCGCTCCTGGTCGGCCCAGGGCAGCATCGCCGCAGCATCGGCGAGGAAGCCGGGCCCGGGCATGCCGGAGAGGGCCAGATCGGTGCGCGTCGGCGCGTCGGCGTCGACCGGCGCTGCGCCCGGCATATAGGGCCGCAGCGTCCCGCTGGCGGGGCCAGAGACGCCGGCGAGCTGCTCTTCCAGCCGCTCGCGGGTGGACTCGGGCGAGGCGTAGGCATAGATCTCACGGGCCTCGTCGCGGGGCATGAAGCCCAGATCGGCGAGGCGGCGGCCGCGGTGATCGTAGAGGTCCTCTTCGAGCGCCTCGGGCAGCTCCCAACGGACCGCGCGCAGCACGCGCCGGCCGCGCTCGACCGACATGCGGAACAGCGACTCGACGATGACGCGAATCGGTCCGAGAGCGCTGTCTTCGGTGTCGACCGCAACATAGAACTTGCCGTCCGGGGCGGAGAAGAGCTCCCAATCTTCGGGGGCAGCCTGCTCGGCCTCCTCGAAGCCCTCGAAGATCAACGCCGAGCGCGCCACGAAGGCGGTCAGCAGCCCGTCTTCCTGCGCCGCGATGAGCCGGTCGACGACCTCGGGACCGGCGGCGATCGCCACCGCGAGCAGGTGGGCGAAGGCCCGACGGTCGATGCGATCACCGCGCCAGACGTCGAGATCCACCGCCGCCTGTAGCTGCCGCGCGCTGGCGAGGGCGAGCAGCTCCCCCGCGTCGGCCAGGCCGATCGTGTCGAGCAGGAAGACCAACTCCTCGGCGGGAAGGGCCTGCACGCTGGCCCGGGCGTCGGGCAGGGCGAGCAGCCATTCGAGCTTGTCGGCGCCAGAGAGGACGTGGAAATCCGCCGGCAAGCGCGAGATGCCGAACGAGCGCGGCCCGCCGTGGAGCATCGGCGCCAGCGCCTCGGCGCGGGCCAGGGCGTGCTCCTCGTAGGGATCCGGCGCGACGGTGGTCTCGAGGACCTCCTCGGCGATCGCGGCGGCCTCTTCGTCGTCGTCGAGCCCGTTGTCCGGGTCGCCGTGCAGCCGCAACGGCGCGTCCTGGTCGAGCCGGGCCAAGGCGAGCTGCGAGCCGGCGTCGGCGGCGTGCGCCAGCGCGGTGCTGGCAGCCACGGCCGGGCTCGGCGCGCGCGGTCCGGGGTCTGCTTCGGCCTGGGCCCGCGCGAGCTCTTCGTTGCGGCGCACGCGCTCGGCTTCGGCTTCGGCGTCGCGGGGGGCGCGCCGGGCGCGCGAGCGCAGGGCGCGGCGCAGGCGATCTGCGTCACTCATGGTCTCTCCTAGAGATCTCGGCTACGGGTCGAGGACAAGAGCCAGGGCGCGGGTCGGCAGCGCGAGGTCGCCCTCGACGCGAACCCGGCCGCCCTTGAGGATGGCGCGCGGGTCGGCGCGGGTCGCGATCCATTCGACGGCCTCGTCGGCGTCGATGCGCACCGTCGTGGTCGCGGTCTCGAAGGCGGGCGCGGCGTCGCCGAAGGTCACCACGATCCGGTGGGTCTCACCGAAATCTCGGTCGACGATCTCGATCGCGATGCTGCCCTGCAATTTCGCCAAGGCCAGGGCGCGGTCCTCACGCACCGGCAGGCGCGAGAGGTCGGGGATGGCCATGGGCCGGCCGAGCCGCTCCATGATCTTCAGGCCACGGTCACGCAACGCGCCGGCGACGAGCTCACGCAAGGTGTTGCGCTCGACCGTGACCGCGCAGAGCGCTGGATGCTGCGCCCCCTCGGCCATCGCGATCTTCCCATCGACCAAGCGACCGGACCAGGTGCCGCCGCCGGTGCCGCGAACGACGATCGTGCTCGGCAGCGAGATCGACGCCGCCGGGAGCTTCACCGGCGAGGCCGGCACGATCTCCATCATCAGCGCCGATGGCCGCGTCCCCCGCGGGAGATCCCAAAATTCCGCTGCGTTCATGCGCGCGCTCCTGCCACTGTCGTTTGCCTCGGCCTCACCAGACCGGCAGCGCGTTCGGGTCCGTCGCGGGCTTGGGCTTGGGCTTGGGCTCTGCCTCGGGCTCGGGCCGGGGCTTGGGCCGGGGCTTGGGCCGCCGGACCTTCTTCTCGGGTTCTTCGGTCGAGCCGGCGTCGACCGGCTGGGTCGGGCCCGCCTCGATGACGACCGGCACCTCGACCAGCTTGACCTCGGTCTTGGTCACCGTCTTGGTCACCGTCTTGGTCACGGTCTCGGTCTTGGTCACGATCTCGGGGTCGCGGGTCAGGAACCACGCAGCGGCGCCACCGGCGGCGATCACCACCAGGACGGCCACGATGCTGAGCTTGCGCATCGTCTTCTTGCGCGTCTCTGCGCCCTGTGCGGCGAGATTGGCGGCCTCTTCCGCTTGCCGTGCCGCGTCTCGGGCTGCTTCCGCGGCCGCGGCCTCGGCGGCAGCGCGACGCTTCTCCTCTTCGACCCGCTTCTTCTCCTCTTCGACCTCTTGCTTGGTCCGCTCGGACTGCGTCTTGGCCTCGAGGATATCCTTGAGGAAGCTGGCTTCCTCGGCGGAGAGGTGAACGGTGCCGCGGTCGTCGTCGGAATTGGCCGAGACGAGGTCGGCAATGAAGGCGGCCGCGTCGGCATGGCGATCGCCGGGGCGCTTCTTCAGCGCCTTCTGCATCACCAATTCGACCGACGGCGGTAGGTCTGCGTCGGGGTTGGCTTGGCGCGCGCCGGGAACGGCGGCGCGGGCGTGCTTGTTGCGCAGGTCTTTCGGTGTCGGCGCTTGGTAGAGTGGTCGACCGCAGACCATCTCGAAGAAGATCGCGCCGAGCGCGTACACGTCGGCGCGGGTCGGCTGCACGGTGCGGGTCTGCAGCGCACCCGAGAGCTCCGGCGCCTCGAAGCGGGCCTCGAAGAGCTCGTCCACCTTGGCGTCGGGCATATCGAGCAGGACCAACTCGCCCTTCTCGTCGGGAACGTAGCGAATGTGGCGCGTCGTCAGGCCACCGTGACCCATGCCCTTGGCGTGGCGCGCCTCGAGCGCCTTGGCGACGTCGCGGATGCGGACGATCGCGTCGTCGGCGTCGCGTGGGCCGCGCTCGAGCAGCTCGTCCAGGCCGACACCCGGCAGCGGAGGCTGCGCCGGCTCGGCGGCGTCGGCCTCGTAGAGCACGGTCTCCTGGTGCCGATGGCCAGACATCGTGGCGCCGAACTGCTGCACCGTTGGCCGATGTTCGCCGTGAGGTGGTTCGCTCGGCTGCGCGTCGTGCGTGGTGACGCCGAATTGCGTCTTGTCGCGAGCGCGCCGGGCGTCGCCACGTAGGCGAGACGGCAGCGCGGCGCGTTCCCCGGGTGGCGGGGCGGCAGGAAGGCCGTGTTGATCCTTGTCCGAGCTGCTCACATCACCACCGAAGCGCCCGATGGGTCGTAGCTTGGGCGCGGGTTTCCGAGGGTAGCCGCGTCCTGTCGCGGTGACAACGCGAGGGCCTCAACGTCCCGGCGCGGCGGGTGCCGGACGCGCGCCGCGGCGCAGGCCTTCGAGGAGCTTCTGCGCGTCGCGCCCGGTCGGGATCGCCTTACCGGGCCGGGTCGTCGGCTCGGGCGTAGACTGCCCTTCGTACTTCGGCACACACTTGGAGACGACGAAGAACGCCGAGTCGTTGTTGATCAAGGTGCAGTCCCAGTCGCGGATCTCTTTCCAGCCTTCTTCGCCGCGGTCCTTCAGCTTGCGGCTCTCCGAGCGGAGCTTGCCGAGGAAGCCGCCGTTGCGGCCGCGCTCCATGAGGACGTAGAAGGTCTTGCCGTGGTTCGAGTCGCGCAGGTAGGGCTCGAATTGCGTCGCTTCCTTGTTGATCGGGCGGATCTCGTTGTTCGAGTAGAAGGTCTCGCCGCGCCAGGTGATCAGCCAGGAGATGATGTCTTCGCGGCAGACGCGCTTGGGCTTGCTGTCGAAGAAGTCGGCGACGAAGTCCAATCCGGCGCGGCGCACCAGCGGTGTATAGGCCTCGGTGATCTCGACCGGTTGCTCGAGCGGGGTGCAGTCGCCGTAGTACGCCTCGAAGTTGTAGCGCTGGCTCCACGAAGGCGTCAGCAGCGGCATGTAGACGTTCAACGCCCAGAAGGCGATGAGCGCCGCACTCGCCGCGACGCCGATCCGCATCGCCGAGATCCCGCGTCGCAGCAGGCCGACCAAGAGCAGCGCGACGGCGAGGCCACCGACCCATGGCACGAAGCGCTCGTAGCGGAAGGCGGGCACCTGCAGCAGCGCGGCAGTGGTGGCGCCGACGTGCCGCGCGAAGTCGGTCTCGCCCCAGCGCAGCGCCGGCTTGCCGTCCGAGCGCCAATCGAGCACGTCGTTCCAATCGTAGGGCAGGAAGTCTGGCAGCGGGCGGTCGTATTTGTACGTGAACATCTGCCGCAGGCTCTGCGGCTCGATCCACAGATCGACGAGCAGGACCGCGCCGACGCCCACGGCGAGCAGCAGGTGCAGCCGGCGGGTCGCGTCGGGCAGGCGCTCGAGCTCGACCAGGTAGAAGGCGACGAGCAGGCCGAGCGCCGGCGCCGCGGGCAAGATGTAGTGGTGGAACTTCGTCGAGCTGATGGTGAAGACGGCGAAGGCGACCGCGAACCAGACGAAGATGAACGCCCGCATCGCCTGGCCGTGCACCGAATCGGTGCCGCTGGCCTCGGCGCGACGCGGCCGCGCCACCGCGACCAGCGCCATCGGCACCAGCGCGGTCCATGGGAAGAGGCCGTAGCCGAGCCACTCGATGAAGTGCTCGAACGTGCCGTGGTCGATCTGGTGCACACCCGAGCCGACCCGGTTGAAGTGGTCATGGATGAAGAAGCGGTCGTAGTAGGCGCGGCCGTGGCGGCAGAACATCGCGACGTACCAGGGCAGCGCCGTGATCAGGAAGAGCGGGATGCCGCGGAGCAGCTCGACCCGGCCGAGGACGCGCCAATGCGTCGTCACCAGCAGCCAGATGAACAAGATCGCGCCGGGCAGCATGAAGCCGAGCAGACCTTTGGCGTAGGTCGCCTGCGCCAGCATCATGTAGAAGCAGAGCAACAGCATCCGCCGCAGCGTCCGGTCCTTGAAGGCGTCGTCCCAGGCGCCGCGGGCGCGCCAGATCGGCAGCAGCACCGAAGCCAGGACGGCGATCGCCGGCGGCACGTAGAAGAGCAAGTGCCAGACGCCGTTCTGTTGGATCTGCGCCGCGATCGCCGCACCACCCGAGAGCCCGGCGCCGGCGTTCGGATCGACCAGGTCGGTGGCGACGATCGCGAGCTGTGGGCCGAGATTCGCTGCGAAGAAGGCGAGAAATGCCGCGATGCGGCGGGCGAAAGCGGCGTCGCTCAGCGGCTCGCGGCGGCCGAAGACCGCGGCGATGAAGAACGAGAGGCCGATCGTCATCGTCGCGACGAAGGGCATATCGGTCTGCGCCTGGCGGCTGACCATGTAGATGAAGGGCGAGAGGCCGACGACCACCGCGGCCCAGAAGGCGTGGCGGCGCGAGAGGGCCCGCTCGACCGCGAGGTAGAGCGCGCTCACCGCCGAGGCGCCGATCAGCGCCATCGGCAGGCGAAACGCCCAATCCGAAAGGCCGATCAGCTTGAGGAAGGTCACCTCGGACCAGAAGATCCAGATCGGCTTGGAGTAGAACCAGCTGCCGGCGACCGGCTCGGTGCCGATCTTCTCCCGGTAGCCCCACCACGGGTTCACCCAATCGTAGCTCTCGAGCATGTTGCGGGCGACCTCACCGTAGTGGGTCTCCCACGGGTCCCAGAGGCCGAAGCTGCCGCAATTCCAGACGTAGAGCGCGAAGAACGCGAAGATCGTGCCCCAGCGCCAGCGCCGGTCGGCCTGCGTCGGCTCGAAGCGGTCGAGGGACTCCGGGTCCGCGAGGATGGCAAGTGGGTGTCGCTGCACAACGATCTCCGGCCCCCTCGGGGGGCGCGAGTCATACCACCCCGAGGTTGCAAGTCAACGCAGGGCCCAAAAGCGACGCGCGGGGCTCCTTTGGCACCGGAGCCCCGCGCGTCTTCCAACCCGATCATGTACGCAAGCAACTGGAGGGATCGAGCGATCCGTCGTGCCTCTTCATGATGCACAGGCCGTGCCAACCTCGACCCTGATCATGATGTCAGATCTTCTGCCGAGATCTCGCGGGATCTCCGTGATCGAGGCGATCGTCGGATCGAGAGGGCCGGACATGGTTGTCGCTTACCGCGCAAGTCTTGCGCACTTGATCCGCAGACGATCCTGAATGTTCCGATTTCAAACTATTTTTTCACGGACGACATCGATGTCGCCCTGCGGCAGAGTGACGCAGAGTGGCGGTCGGACCCGCCAACGCCTGCGGCGGCCGGCCGGAGAACCGTGAACCTGAACGGGATCTGGAGGATTGGCTGCGGTCGAGCAGACTGCGTCGATTCGCTACAGGAACGAGAGGCCGAGGCGCGCGCGGAGCAGGACGTCCGAGCCGGGGATGCCACCGGGGCCATAGAGGTCGTAGCCGGTGTCGATCCGCGCGAAGAGCCACATCGACTCCGCCAGCTTGCTCTCGACCGCGATCCCGACGCTGATGGGGACGGAGACGACGGTATCGGGCGCGATGAAGAAACCGACGCCGGTCTGCACCGCCAGGGCGAGGCGCACTTCCGGCAGCAGCATCCGATCCAGGACCACGCCGCCGGCCAACGGCGTGACGCCGAAGGCGACCGGGCCGGTCTTGCTGGTCGGTGGGTGATCGCTGCCGAGGATGTGCAGCGTCAGCTCGGGGTCGCTGGTCAACGCCAGGTTCCAGCCCGAGAAGCTGGCGAGGCGCATGCGCAGCGTCGTGCCGAGCGTGATGCCGCCGCCCGCGATCCGCACCCCGCGGCCGTATTGAAAGCGCAGTCGCGCGAGCACGTCCGTCATCGAGCTGGTGCCCCAGAGCATGCCGACCTCGACGTCGGGCAAGCCGGCCGAGACCACGAGCGCGCGCTCTCCGGGAGCCAGCGTCTCGGCGCCGACCACCGAGACCGCCGGAGCCGCGAAGGCTGCGTCCGCGCCGGTGACGAGCGCGCCCTGCGCGAACGCCGGGGAGCCCGCCATCAGCCCGGCGAGCAGGCCGAATAGGGCGGTCGAGGTGCGGAGCAGGCTGCGGACGGTACGGGACATCGGGGACTCCTCGGCACCCCCGGCTGCCGTGGGCGCGCTGCCTCCGATGCTCGCGCGGCGCGGGGGGCCGTCAAGATTTGCGCGCACCCCCGCGCCGTCGCGACCGTCGCATCAGGCCGCATCGGCCCGCAGCTCGCGCAGCGCGCGGTAGAAGCTCGCCCGTGGCAACCCGCTCGCGCGGCACGCGGCGGCGGTCGAGGCGTGATCGGCGACGGCCGCGGCGACCCGGCGGCGACGTTCGGCGCGGCGGGCGATGGGATCGACCCGGGCCAGGGCGCGTTGCCGCGGCGCGCCGGCAGCGATCGCGGCCCGCACGTCGGCCGCGGTCGGCTCACCGTCGGCGATCGAGAGCCGGACCCGCCGCGCGACGTTGCGCAGCTCGCGCAGGTTGCCAGGCCAGTCGTAGCCTTGCACGACGGCCCGCGTCGCGGCGTCGAGCGGCCGACCGAGCAGCTCGGCGAGGACCCGCGCGGCGTCGTCGGCCCGCGCGGCGAGCGGTGGCAGGGTCACGGCGGTGACCAATAGGCGGTGGTAGAGGTCGAGCCGAAAATGCCCGGCCTGCACCATCGCGCCGAGGTCGCGGTGGGTGGCGGCGAGGACGCGGACGTCGACCTGCCGCGGGCGGTCGCCGAGCGGGGTGATCTCTCCGGTCTCGAGCACCCGCAACAGCGCCGCCTGCGCCCCGGCGTCGAGTTCGCCGACCTCGTCGATCAGCAGCGTGCCGCCGTCGGCCCGGCCGAAGGCGCCCTCGCGGTCGGCGACGCTGCCGGTATAGGCGCCGCGACGCGCGCCGAAGAGCTCGGCGTGCATCGTGCCGGCCGGCAGCGCCGCTGCGGAGATCGCCACCATCGGCTGCGCGTGCCGCGGTGAGGCCTGATGCGCCAAGCGCGCCGCGAGCTCCTTGCCGGTGCCCGACGCGCCGTGCAGCAAGATCGGCCAATCCGTGCTGGCCGCGAGCAACAGCTCCCCCCACGCGCGGTGCACCGAAGGGCAGGCGCTCAGCGCGTCCGCCGCGCGCAGCAGCACCGGCCCACGACCGCCGCCGGCCACCGGCACCGCTTGCAGCAGCACGATCGCGACCGGCCCCAGGCGGATCACCTCGCCCGGGCGCACACTGCGGGGGCGGCCGGTGATCGCGGCGCCGCTGGCGTCGACCGCGCCCTCGCCGACCACGAGCACCCCCTCGCCCTGGGCCCGGAAGCGGAGCCAGCGACCGATCGGCACGTCGGCGGAGACGACGACGTCCGGGCAGTCGGCGGCGTCGGCCACGGCGTCCGGCGCGCAGAGGGTCAGCCGGCCCTGCGGCAGGACGGTGCGCCAACCGCTGCGATCGCGCAGCAACACGGCCCATTCGTGACGATTCATCGGCCACCCCCGACCGCCCGCAGCGGCGCCACAGCAGGCTCCCGAAAGGCGGCCGCGACCACCTCGCGGCAGGCGCCGTCGACCAAGACGCCGGGCAGCGCGTCGAGCAGCTCCAGCCCGGCGGAGGGCCAGCCTGCCGCCGCGACGGCGAGCGCCAGGCGCCAGAGCCAGACGCCGAGCAACGGCCGCCGCGCGGCGATCACCGTCTCGTAGGCGGCCCGGTCCGCCTGGCGCAACGCGAGAAGGTCCTCGCAGAGCTGCAGACCGGCGCCGACTTGGCCCGAGGCGATGGGCTCGGACCGCAGCGCGCTGGCGGCGGCGGCGTCGAGGCGGTCGAGTAGGGTGGGCACCGCGACGGGCGCGCGGGCCACGGCGGTGGTGGTCGATTCGACGTGCATGCTGGCTCCTTCGGCTCCCCTCTCCTTGCTCCCTTCCCTCTTATCGGCCCCTTTCGGAAAATGCGTCGCAGCGCGTATCCTCTCGGCCCTCGAAGTCGAGATCTCTCCCAGCCGGAGTTCCATCGTGGCCAAGAAGAACCGCATCAAGCCGACCTTCGACGCGCCGAGCGCGCCGAGCACGCCGATTCGGCCCGCGCCTCCGGTACAGACCGCAGCGGCGCCGACGATCCAGAACCAATCGATCGTCGACGACCTGCCGGCGATCGTGCTCGGCCTGACGGCGATGCTGCTGCCGCGGTTGGTCGAAGTCGGAATCCGCGACCTCTATCAGCTGCCCAAGACCTTCGCGATGACGGTCTGCGCCGCGTGGATGCTGGCCGCGGTCGCGGCGATGGGCTTCCTCAAGCGGCCGCTGGGGCTGCAGAACACGCCGCTGAAGTGGCCGATCGTCGGCCTCGCCGCCTCGGTCGCGCTGGGCGTCGCCTTCGCCCCGGACGAGACCGGCGGCGTGCTCTCGATCTTCGCCAAGATGGACGCCTACCGCTGGGCAGCGGCGCTGCTGATCGGCCTGCTGACGATCTCCACGGTGCGCACCCCGCGGCAGCTGCTCTACGTCGTCGGCGGCATGCTGCTCGGCGGCGTGCAGGTCGCGATCTTCGGCATCGCGCAGCACCACAATATCGACGGCCTGCTGCCGGAAGACGCCCGCCGCTGGGTCGGCATCAACGCGCCCGGCTCGACCTTCGGCAACCGCAACATGGCGGCGCAGCTGATCGTGAGCGTGATGCCGGGCGCCTACGTCCTGCTGGCGATGAGCCTGCGCTGGTGGCGGGAGAATCGCGTGCAGCGCGCGCTGCTCATCGGCAGCGCCGGCAATATCCTGCTCTTCCTGCTCCTCTACTACCTCCGCCTCTCGGTCACGCGCTCGGCCTGGGGTGGCGCGGCGCTCGGCCTGATGATCGCGGTGGGCCTGTACGCCATCGGCGTGTTGCGCCACCGCAGCGTCGACAAATCCGACGGCGCGGAAGAGGCCGAGCTCGGCGACGGCGGTGGCCGCAAGGTCGCGCCGCTGGTGCTCGGCCTGGGAGCGAGCGGCGTGGTCGCGATCGCGCTGGCCAGCGCGCTGCTGGTCGACGCCGGATTCTCGGCCCGCTTCGACGAGGGCGTCGGCGACCGCAAGCGCAAGATGAGCATGGTCGATTTGGTCAGCACCGTCGGCGACACCGAAGACTCGCATTGGGCGATGCGCCGGATGATGTGGGCCTCGACCTGGGAGGCGATCAAGGCCAAGCCGCTCGGCGGCGGCGCCGGCAACTGGCGCGTCCTCTTCCCGCAATACGTCACCCAGCGCGAAGACAACGACCACTTCTCGATCGCCAAGCAGCCGACCCGCGCGCACAACGACTTCCTGCAGCTGTGGAGCGAATACGGCATCCAGGGCTTCGCCAGCTTCATGGCGCTGATCTTGGTCTCGATGTGGCTCTCGATGCGGACGCTGGCGCTCTCGCGTCGGCCAAGGCTGCGCCAGCGCGACGACGTCGCCTGGATGGCGCTGGGCTCGCTCTCCTCGGTCGCCGGCTTGATCGCGATCTGCGGCGACGCGCTGCTCTCGTTCCCCTTCCAGCTGCCGGCGCCGACCTTCTTCTTCCTGGTCCACATCGGCGTGATCGGCGCGGCGTATGCCTTCGTCCGGCGCCGGCACGAGGACGCCTACCCCGAGGTCTTCGAGGCCGATGACGACGGCACAGCGGCGTCGGCGCGGATGCCGCAGCCGCAGCCGCTGCAGGGCGGGGCGCTGCTCGCGCTGCTGGTCGCGGCGGTGCTGAGCGTCGGCTTCGTCCACTGGGAGAACGACCGCCTACTCGAAGCAGAGAAAGGCTTCACATTCGCCCGCAGCAAGCAGAAGCGCGGCCAGGCCGGCGCGGCGTTGATCGAGATCGAGCGTGCGGTCGCCCTCAACGGCGACGACTTCCAGAACCACTTCATCGAGGGGCTCTGCCACAACTCGCTCGGCAATATGCCCAAGGCGATCGACGCCATCGAGCGCTCGCTCCGGCTCTACCCCAACCTGCTCAACGCCTGGGTCAACCTCGCGCTCTTCGCGCAGAAGGCCGGCGACGAGGTGAAGATGCAGAAAGCGCTCGACGCGGCGCTGGCGCTCAAGCCCGACGAGGCCTACGCGCTCAACACCCGCGCACGCTGGCTGAACCGGGCCCGTCGCTTCGACGAGACGATCGCCGCGCTCGAGCCCTTCCTCGAGCGGCACCGGCAGAACAAGCAATTCCTCGACAACCTCGAGAGCGCCTACGAAGCCAAGGGCCGCTGGGCCGACGTCGCCAAGGTGCGCGCCTTCGGCGTACGCAACGTGCAGGCGGCCAAGATCGACGATCGCCAGCCCGGCGCCCGGCAGCGGCGGGCGCGTGACGGCGAGCGCGTGCACAAGGCGCGGCTGGCCGGGTGGAAGTCGGTCGGAGAGGCCTGGACCCGGGCCGGCAACCATGCCGAGGCGGCCAAGGCCTACGGTCAGGCGGCAGCGCTGGCCGGCAGCGGCGACGGCTCGCTCAAGCGCGCCTACGCCCTGGCGCTCGCCCAGGCCGGCGATTGGAAGAAGGCGTGGCACGAGACCGGCGTCACGATGGACGTCGATCCGAGCCAGGAGGGCCCGCTGCTGCAGACGCTTGGCAAGCTCAAGCTCTCGGCGCAGGACGACGCGAGCAAGCAGAAGATCGAGAACCTGATCCAGCGCGTGCACCGGATGGCCAAGGCGAAGAAAGCGGGCAAATGAACGAGGAGATCTTCAACCTCACGGTGGACGCCGACGCCGCCGGGATGCGCCTCGACGCGCTGCTGCAGACCCGGGTCGACGCCTTGAGCCGCGCCCGTGCGGCGCAACATATCGCCGCCGGGCGGGTGCAGGTCGAAGGGGTCGCCGCGCGACGGCTCAAGCCGGCGCTGCGGGTGCAAGAAGGCTGGCAGGTGACGGTTCGGCTCGAGCCGCCGCCGCCTTCGGAGCTCGAGCCTTGGCACGACGCCGAGCTGACCATCGTCTACGAGGACGACGACCTGTTGGTCATCGACAAGCCGGCCGGATTGGTGGTCCACCCGGGTGCCGGACACCCGGACGAGACGTTGGTCAACGCGTTGTTGGCGCACCTGCCGGAGCTCGACGAGGTCGGCGCGCCGGAGCGCCCTGGGTTGGTGCACCGGATCGACAAAGATACCTCCGGCCTGTTGGTGGTGAGCAAGACGCCGGTCGCCCACGCGCGGCTCGCCGCGGATTTCGCCAAGCACACCATCGAGCGCCGCTACGTCGCCGTCGCGCTGGGCAAGATCGCGGCCGAGCGCTTCACGGTCGAGAGCGGGCACGGCCGCCATCCGCGCGACCGCCGGCGCTTCAGCGGCAAGACGCGCGAGGGCAGCGAGCGGCGCGCGGTGTCGCACGTCTACGTCCGCGCCCGCTCGGCGATGGCGAGCTTGGTCGTGGTCACGCTCGAGACCGGCCGGACGCATCAGATCCGCATGCACCTGGCCGAGCGCGGCCACCCGATCGTCGGCGACGTCCTCTACGGCGGGGTCCGCAACCACCCGCGGACGCCGGCGACCATCCCCGAGATCGCCGCGATCGGCCGGATCGAGCGCCAGGCCCTGCACGCCTACGCGCTCGGCTTCCACCACCCGAGCAGCGGCGAGATGATGCGCTTTCACGCTGCGATGCCGGACGATATGGCCGCGCTGGTGCAGTCGCTCTTCGGCGCCGACGCAGCGGCGCTGCCGAGCCTCGAGCACACGCTCTAGCCCCAATCCAGGTCGATGCAGCAGATCAGAGCTGCCGCAGCAGGGCGTCGAGCCGCTGCCAATCGGCCTGCCCCCAACCAGTGGGCGCCAAGATCACCGCCGACGGGCCACCGTCGCCGCCGGGGATGACCCGACGCACGACGGCCGGCAGGGCCAGCGGGCCGGCGCTCGGATCTTGCCCGCGCAGCTCCAAGGTCGCGCCGATCGACGGCGGGGCGAAGAGGGAGGCGAGGACGGTGCGGCCCTTGGGATCGATCTCGAGATCGCCGCGGACCAGCGCCTCGCGGCCGATGAAGAGGCTCGCTGGCGGCGCCACCACGGGCTGGATGTCGAGGACCGGGGGCGCGCGGTGGGCCCCCGACGCGCGACGGGCGACGCGGATCGCGCTGGCGTCGAGCTGCAGCGACTCGGCGGCGGTCATCGGCTCGGTCGGAGCGTGCCGATGCGAGGCCTCGATCGCCGCAGCCGGACGCGGCGGCAGCGGCGGCGTGTCGGTCCCCAACTGGGCGGCCAGCGCCTCTTGCTCGCGCACCGCCGCGAGGAGCAAGCGCTCCCGCGCAGCCAGGCGAACCTCGACCCGGACCAGCGCCGCCTCGAGCTCGTCGATCTCGCGGCCACGGCCCTGCTGCTGCGCCCGACGGCGGGCGAGGAGCTCTTCGCGGGTCGCGATCATCGCCGCACGGGCCAGCATCAACGTCGACGAGCGGCGGACGTAGGCGTCCAGGTCGGCCTCCTGCCTGGCCTGGCCCGCACCCAACCCGTGCAAGTGCTCGCTCCGCGTGTTGGCGTCGTGATCGGCGCGAAAACGCTCCAACGTCGAGGCCACACCCTCGATCCAGCCGGCGCGCGCTTCGAGCGCCTGCCGCTGCGCCTCCAGGCCGGCCTCGCGGCCGCGCAGACGTGCGTCGATGAGCGCTGCTTCGAGTTCGGATTCCGCCAGCGCCTCTTCCCGGCGGGTCAACTCGGTCGTGCTGCCAGCCTCGATCGGCGGCGGCGTCAACGCCGCAAAATCGCGCTTCATCGCCTCGCCATCGCAGCGATGCGGGCGGACCGCACGCGCAGCTCCTCGCTGTTCGGATGGCGGCGCTCCAGTTCGGCAAAGAGCGCGACGGCAGACTCGTAGAAGCCGCGCTCGATGAAGAAATCGAGCGTCTTGAGGTCGTTGCTGACGCTGCGGCCCGCCGGCTCGGCGCCACTGGTCGCGCTGCTGCGGACGAGCTTGGGCCTGGGCAGGTTGTTGCTGCGGCGGCGCGCGTTGAGCAGCGGGCGCGACGCGCGCGGGTCGGCGGGTGGCTCGAGCTGCGGCTCGGTCGGACGCGACGCCGGCATCGCCAGCGACGGCGCCTCGCCCAGCGTGCGGACCGCGGCGAGCACCGAGGGGTCGATGATGGTCCGATCCGACTCGGGCCCGTCGAACCCTGCCTCGTCATCGTCGGCGCGGCCGACCACCACGCCGCTCGAAGGCGCGCGCTGCCGGGTCGGCAGGCGCGGAGCGGCGCGCTCGGGGATCGGGATCAACGGCGCGGTCGCATCGAGCGCCTCAGTCGCCGACGCGCCACTGACGGGGCGACCGCCGGAGGCTTGGCCGACCCGGGTCAGCGTCGGCCGCGAGACTGTGCGGCGCATACTCGGCCGCTCCGGCGCGGTGGCCGAGAACTCTGCGCGCTTGCGGACCGGAGCGGGCTCCGGGGCCCGCGCCACGGGCAGCGGCAAGCCGTTGCCGAAGTCCTCGGAGTCGATCGGGAACGACTGCGATTCGAAGGCCGCGCCACCACGCGAGCCGAAGTCGGGCTCGAGCGCAGCGACCGGCAGCGGCGGCGCCTCGTCCGCGACCGGCACGGGCGGCGGCCGCGACGCGGCGGGGCGGCTCGGAGCTGGCCCCGAGCCGAAGCCCGGCTCGTCGTCCTCTTCGACCTGAACCGCCGGATAGATGCCGGATTCCTGCGCCAACGCGATCACCGCGCCCGCAGCGACCGCGCCGGCGTCGGCGCCGACGGCGGCGCGCGCCTCGGGGTCGTCGGGGTCGAGGCCGGCCAGCCGCTCGAGCGCGGTCTGGGCCTCCCTCTCCAACCCACCGCGGCGGTAGCGACCCACCTGCACGCGCAACAAGGCCGCGGCGCGCTCGGGCTGGCCGAGCGCCTCGAGTACCTCGACGATGAGCTCGGTCAGCTCGCCGTCGTTCGGCTCCGCCTCGAAGCAGACGATCAACTTCGCCAACGCCGCCGCGTGACGCCCGGTGCGGACGTAGTGCAGCGCCAGGTCGTGGGCCAAGGTCACATCGGACGGATCGAAGAAGACCGCGCGCTCGGCGACCTTCTCCCAATCGGCGGTGGCGCCGAGCGAGAGCAAATGGTCGGCCAAACGGCGAAAGACCTCGGCCGCCTGCTCGACCCGCCCGGCGCGTCCCAGGGCCTCGCCATAGACGACGTGGCCGGGAACGAAAGCCGGGTCGAGCTGCAGCAGGTGGCCGAGCGCATCGAGCCCGCCGCCGAGGTTGTTCTGCTGCAGGAAGAGGTCCCACGCAGCGCGGAATTCGCGCGCCGCGTCGTCGACCATCTTGAGCTTCTCGAAGACCTCACCGTACGCCATGCGGACGTCGGCGCGCTCGGGCCGCAGCTTGACCGCGGTGCGCATCACCGCGACCGCCTTGATCGGCACGCCACGCCGCGCATAGACGGCGGCGACGCGCATCATCTCTTGGACGGCCTCGTCGGTGCGGCCCTCTTCCTGCAACAGCTCGATCACCGAAAGGCGGGCCCGCACGTCGTGCGGGTCCTCCTTGATAATCGCGACCGTCGCGGCGAATTTCTTCCGCCGCTCGGCTCGGCTGTTCGCCGGATTTTGGACCACCTGACTGGTCACGGCGACCCCTCGCAGCCCCGCATCGGCGAGCCTACTCCTTGACGCGCTCGACGTACTCGCCGGTGCGGGTGTCGATCTTCAGCCGGTCGCTCTCGGTGATGTAGAGCGGCACCTGGACCGTGTAGCCCGTGGTGATCTCGACACCCTTGGTCGCGCCCTGCGCCGTATTGCCGGCCACCGCGGGCTCGCAATAGGTGATGTCGGCGACGATGAAGTTCGGCAGGTCGATGCCAATCGCCCGACCGCGGAACATCAGCAAGCTGACCGGCAGCTGCTCGACGAGGAAGTTCTTCGCGTCACCCACCGCACCTTCGTCGAGCGCGATCTGCTCGAAGGAGCTCTGGTTCATGAAGTGGAACATCTCGCCGTCGTGGTAGAGGAACGTCGCCTCGAACTCCTCCAGATCCGGCACGCCGACCTTGTCACCGGAGCGGAAGGTCTTGTCGACGACCTGGCCGGTGATCATGTTCTTCAGGCGGGTGCGCACAATCGCCGAGCCCTTGCCGGGCTTGACGTGCTGGAAGTCGACCATGAGCCACGGCACATCGTCGATCTCGATCTTGAGGCTCTTGCGGAACTGACTGGTATCGTACATCGAATCCTCGAAAACGCGGTCTGTGCAGACGTCAAGACAGGAGCTGCACCCCGCGCAGCTCTTCGACCAAGGCTCGCAATGCGAGCAAATAGCCGCGCGCTCCCAGTCCGACGATGCTGCCCTTCGCCACGTCGGCGAGGAGCGAGCGGTGCCGGAACGGCTCGCGCGCGTGGACGTTGCTGAGGTGGACTTCCACCGCAGGTCGCCCCGATGCGATCAGCGCGTCACGCAACGCGACGCTGGTATGAGTATACCCGGCTGCGTTGAGGATGAAAGCGTCCACCTCCGACGCCATCGCCTGCAGTCGGTCGATCAACTCGCCCTCGTGGTTCGACTGAAAGAACGTCAATTCGACGCAGTCTTCCGCCGTCGAGAGCTCCTCGGCGAGGCGGCGCATCGCGGCGTGGATCGCGTCGAGCGTCGCCGCGCCGTAGTGCTCGGGCTGCCGGGCTCCGAGGAGGTTGAGATTCGGGCCCTGGACGACGTCGATCCGCATGCCGCGCTTGTCCGCCAGACGGCTCGCCTTTGTCAATCAGACGCCGTGCCAATCAGACGCCGTGCCAGCCGACGAGCCGACCACGCTCAAGCCGCGTCCCGCGACGTGCTGCGGCGCAAAGCGATCGCCAGGATCGAGACCGCCGCCAGCGCCGAAGTTCCGAGGCCGGCGCCGGCCGCGACGTTGCCACCGGTGCCGTGCGCCGCGCAGCAGCCGTCCGGCTCCACCGCGGGGCAGCCTTCGCCATCGTAGACCGTGCGGTACGCGGTGCAGACGCCGAGGATATCGTCCGCGGCGAGCGCACGCTTGCTGACCTCCTGCGGCGGTGAGCCACCGTACATCGTCGCGCTGCTGTCTTCGCTGTGATCCAGACCGAGCAAGTGGCCGACCTCGTGGGTCACCGTATTCTGCAGGTCGTACTGGCCCAGCTCGCAGGCCGGCGCGATGCAGAAGGTCTTGTGCGCGGTGTTGACCAGGATATCGGCGTCGCCGATCTGCCCGCTGGCCTTGTCGGCGGCCACCAGCGTCAGCGCGATCACGTGGCTCGCCACCGGCCACGCTGCCTTGTCGTAGACGAAGAGCACCTGATTGCCGTCGGGCACACCGCTGCACGGCGCGCCGCCCCAGCGCACCGCGCAGCCGAGACCGGGCGCGCGGGCCGCCTTCCAGCCGTCGAACGCGAATGCGACGCCGAGCCCGTTCGCGCCGCACGCCACCGGCGCACAGGCCGGGCTCTTCGGGTCGTGGCAGAGCTCGCATTGCACGGCTTCCCACGCCGCGAAGCTCTGCCGCAGCGCCTGCTCGGTGCTGGCGTCGTCGACGCCTTGGGCGCGCAGCCCGCGATCGTCGATATCCCAAGCGATATTGGCGACCGCCCAGCGTTGGTGCGCACCCGAAGCGCTGCGGGCGAGCGTATAGGCCGACGCCGGCTCGGGCAGCGTGACGATCAGCAGCAGCAGCAGCGCGACGCCGGCCCCGCCGCTCACCATCCGCCGACGCAGGAGCAGGGCGACCGCGGCGAGGAGCAGGGGCAGCAGCAGCGTCCCAGGCCGACCGGTGCGACCGGCGCTGCAGATGCCGCCGTCCTCTTCGGGCTCGGCGCCGGTCGGGTAGACGGTGCACAGGCCGGCGAGGTCGTCGGCTTGCGGGCTGCGCAAGATCTCTGCCGGGGTCCGGCCCGCCGCCATCACCGCCGAGGAGAACGAGCTGTGGTCGAGGCCGAGGACGTGCCCCGCCTCGTGCAAGACGACGGTGCGCAGATCGAAGGCGGTGCCGTCACAGCTGGTGTCGCAGAAGTCGTAGTTGGCGTCGTTGAGCAGCAATACGAAGCGCGAATTCTGGCCGGTCTCGCCGCTGCTCGAGAGCAGGGTGTAGCCGACGGTCAGGTCGGTGATTGGCCACTTGGCTTCGTCGGAGATGACGCGGACCACGCCGTCGCCGCCGGCGCAGACCATCATATCGTCCTTCTCGGGGCAGGTCGCGACTTCGGCGGCGGCGGTCTTCTCGAAGCCGATGGCGACGCTGACCTTGTCGCCGCCCTTGTCGCAGGTCGTCTCGGACCACGGCTGCATCGACTCGTGGATGCGATCGCCGATCGGCGAGCCTTCGCTCGCAGCCGGCTCGGGCGCCGCGACGTCGAAGACCGTGCGGTATTGCAGCGTGTTCTTGTGCCAGACCTTGGGCACGCCGGATTTGGTCGTGAGCAGGGTGAAGGCGTGCGCCGGCACGGCGATCGCCACCAGCGTGAGGAGCAGCAGTGCGCGGGCGATCGTCATCTTCGGCCTCCGTCGCCGACTTCGAGCGACGTCAGAGCATAGCGACCCCGCCTGCCCCCGGCCAGCGCCCCTTGACCGCGACCGACGCCGTCCCGATGCTCCGCCGATGCAGAGCGCGCACCGACCCCGCATCGCCATCTTCGACTCCGGCATCGGCGGCCTGACCGTGGCCCGGGCGGTGCGCGACCGGCTGCCCGGCGCAGATCTCCGCTACCTCGGCGACACCGCCCGGCTGCCCTACGGCACCAAGACCGCCGAGACCGTCACCCGCTACGCGCTGCAAGCCGCCCGGGCCCTGCTCGGCGAGGACGGCGCCGACGCGCTGGTGGTCGCCTGCAATACGGCGAGCTCGTGCGCGCTCCCGGCCCTGGAGGCCGAGTGTGGCCTGCCGGTGCTGGGCGTGATCGCGCCGGGTGCGCGGCGCGCGGTGGCCGCGAGCCCGACCGGCCAGATCGGCGTGATCGGCACCGAGCGCACCGTCGCCTCCGGCGCCTATACCTTCGCGATCGAAGCGTTGCGGCAAGGCGCGTCGGTCCACGGCAAGGCGACGCCGTTGCTGGTCGGGTTGGCCGAAGAGGGCTTCTTCTCCGGGCCGCTGGTCGACGCCGCGCTCGACGCCTACCTCGGGCCGTGGCTCGAGCGCCGTGGCCCCGGCGCGATCGACGCGCTGGTCCTCGGCTGCACCCATTACCCTGTGTTCAAAGAGGCGCTCGCCGCGTGGCTCGGTCGCCGACTGGGCCGCGAGGTCGCGCTGATCGATTCGGCCGAAGCGATCGCCGACGAGCTGGCGACCCGCTTCCCGAGCGCCACCACGGGCAGCGGCGCGACCGAATTGCTGGCCACCGATGGACTCGAGCGCTTCCGTCGGGTCGGCAGCGGCTTCTTCCCGATGCAGGGCGCGGCGCTGCGGCTGGTCGACCTGTAGCCGCCTGCCGCAGCGCCTCGGCTGCGTGGCTCAGTCGCCGAGCAGGCCGTCGGCCTCGTAGCCCTCGAGCAGCTTCTCGGCGTCGAGCGCGGCCATGCAGCCCATGCCGGCGGCGGTGATCGCCTGGCGGTAGCGCGAATCGACGCAATCGCCGGCGACGAAGACGCCCTTGGCGCGGGTGCCGGTCATGCCCTGCACCTCGAGGTAGCCGTCCGAGCGCAGGTCGAGGTGGCCCTCGAAGACCTTGGTATTGGGCGTGTGGCCGATGGCGACGAAGACGCCACCGCAGGCGAGTTCCTTGTCGGGCTCACCGGTGGTCGAGGCGAGGCGGACGCCCGTCACACGCTTGCCGTCGCCGAGGACCTCGGCCACTTCGCGGTTCCACTCGACCGTGATCTTGGGGTGGTTGATGGCGCGCTCGGCCATGATCTTCGAGGCGCGGAACTCGTCGCGACGGTGCACCAGGGTGACCTTGCTGGCGTAGCGGGTCAGGAAGACGGCCTCTTCCATCGCCGAATCACCGCCGCCGACCACGATCAGCTCCTGGTCCTTGAAGAAGGCGCCGTCGCAGGTCGCGCAGGCCGAGACGCCGCGGTTCTGGTACTGGGTCTCCGACTCCAAGCCGAGCCAGCGGGCGTTCGCGCCGGTCGCGATGATGACGGTCGCCGCCTCCATCCACTCGCCCTCGACCTGCAGCTTGAGCGGGAAGCCGGAGAAATCGACGTCCTCGCAGACCGCGTCGAGGTGCTTGCTGCCGAAGCGCTGCGCCTGCTGGCGGCATCGCTCGACCAGCTCGGGGCCGGTGACGCCCTCGGGGAAGCCCGGGAAGTTCTCGACCTCGCTGGTGATCATGAGCTGACCGCCGGGAGTCATCAGGTCGCCGGAGGGGAGGAAGCCGCCCTCGAGGACGATGGGCTCGAGGTTGGCGCGGGCGGCGTAGATGGCGGCGGTGAGGCCGGCGGGGCCGCTGCCGATGATGACGACCTTGTGCATGACGATCTCCGTGCTGGCGCCGCCGGAGCGCGACGCGGGGCTGAAGAGAAGGCCTGCGGGGGCGTCCCGTCAAGGGGCGGCGAGCTGTCCGGCGGTCACCAGCAACTCGAAGCGGCCGTCGATATCGGTGGTGACGCTGCCGAGCCGATGGGTCTCGAAGGTGAGCACGGCGGCGTCGCCGAACGATTGCTCACCGCTGCCACCGCCGGGGTTCTTCTGCCCGCCTTCGCCCGTGTCGGGGACGACGAGGCTGCTGACCTGCTGGGCGAAGACGTCGACCAAGATCTGCTGCGCCGGGTTGCCGTCGGCGTCGAGGACGCGGCCGACCAACACCGAGGGAGCGGGCAAGACCAGCGCGAGGGGCAGCGGGTCGTGGGCGGCGGTGACCTCGACGACCTTGACCACCGCGCGGGCGAGGCCGGAACCCTCCGGTGGCACCGCGACCACGGCGTAGCGGCCGGGATCGACGAGGAGCGCGAAATTGCCCTGCGGATCGGTCTGCACGTAGACCAGCGGCTGCTGCGCCCCGCCTTTGCCGGGCTCGGCGTCGATCCGCTCGAGGTGGATCCCGGCGTCGGCGACGGCGGCCTGGCGAATATCGACCAGCGTTCCACTGAGCACGCGCCGGCTCGGACACGCGATCTGCGCCGGCGACGCTGCCGTCACCGCGACGCCGGCGTGCACGGCCCCGGCCGGATGCTGCATCGGCGGCACCGCGTCGACCTCGACCTGGCCGGCCGGCAAGACGAAGGCGACCGATCCGTCGGCGCCGGTGACGCCCTTGCGCTCCATCCGCAGGTCGGAGAAGAGCGACTGGGTGGTGACACCCTTGCCGTCCTGCCCGGCGACGCAACTCTGCCCCACCGGCAGCGCGGCCTGGACGCGGACGTGGGCGCCGGGGATCATTTCGCCGTCGGCGTCGACCACGGTGAAGCCGAGGCTCTCGTCGCTGATCGGACCGGCGGCGAGCAAGTCGCCGAGCTCGACGACCTTCTGGTCCAGCTTGCGCAGCGGCTCGAGCTCCAGCGCGGCGGCGAGCTGGCCACGGATCGGGGTCAAAGCGTCGGGTCCGGGCAAGATCGCGAGCCGCATGGTGCCCGCGGCCGCGTCGACCGCGACCTCGAACGCACCCTCGGCATCGGTGACCGAACGACTGCTGCGGACCCGGCCGGCGTCGTCCTGCAGCTGCACGACCAGGCCGGCGAGGCCGGTGCAATCCTCTGCGCAGGCGGTGTGCGCGCCGACGCCGGCCTTGTCGCAGGCGAGCGGCGCTGCCGATCCGCGGCGCAGGCGGCCGCGGACCTTGATCAGGTCGACCTCGGCGGTCAGCTGCACGGTCCAGCCCTCGGCGTCGCCGCTGACCGTCCAGGTGGTGTAGTAGGGTGGGATCTCTGCGCTGTCGGGCCAGAAGACGACGTCGTAGGTCGGCCCGGCCTGCAGCCGCAGCTCGAAGCCGTGCGGGACCGTCGCGCCCTCGAAGAAGGTCAACGCGTTCTGACTCTGCGCCTCGTAGCGCAGGTTCGCGCCGAGGACCTTGCTCGGCGCCGTCGCCAGCAGGCGGCCCGGAATCGAGGCGGAGAGCGCGTCGCCGGCGCGGAGCACGGTGCCACGGACCACCGCCGGTCGGGTCAGCTGCCAAGCCTGACCGATCGCGCTACCGCCGCCGACCGCGCCGTCGAAATACTCCAGCACCGCGTCGCTGCCGGGCGGCGGCGCCATGCGCAAGACGATGTCGCGCGCCTCGGCGGGCGTGCTGACGCACCAGCGCTCGCCGTAGCACTGCAAGCCCGCGGCGCAGTCGTTGTCGGTCCGGCACGCGCCGCCGTCACTCGCGACGGGGTCGCCACAGCCCACGATCGCCACGAGCAACATGAGCAGGGTGAGCAGGCGGCGGTTCATGGACACACCACCTTCGAGTAGACGCCCCACTGCACCCAGTCGTAGGCCGTACCCTCGGGAAAATCGAAGGGGTCGGTCGCCGCCGCGTCGCGCAGCGGTTGATCCGAGACCACCAGCAGCACCGTGTGCCGATCGCTGTCGTTGATCTTGGCGCAGACGTTGGTGATGCAGACCGCACTCGACGGGCAGAGCGTGTACGTCGCCACCGGGACGACCTCGTCCCGCAGGTCCAGGTCGAAATACCAATAGTAGCGCAGCGGCTGCTTGACCGTGGACGTCGTCTGCACGCTGCGGACCCGGAATTCCCGCGTCGACTCGTTGCCGATCAGGGTCAGATCGCCGACCAGCGGCGGGTCGACGTCCTTGGTGTCGATCCACAGCAGCGGCGCCCCCTCGGGCTCCGGCTCGATGACCGAAGGCGGGACCACACAACCGGCGAGGAGACTCATCCACACGCACGACGACACCATGGCGGTCACGACGCGCAGCGCCGCGATCGATCGCGGGCGACGGACGGACCACCTGGAACGGGACGCAAGAACCGTGCCCCGTTCCGTCATTCCCCCCCCAAACGTCAGACTTTTCAGAACCTTGGCGCGTTGACGCGGCGATCGCCAAGCTGCCCCGATCATGACATCGCTGTCAGAAAGCGGCAACGCGCCATGACGCAGCGATCAGGCTATTGCTGCTCGGCGGCCAGCTCGGCCTTCGCGATCTTCAGCAGGTTCTGATACTTCGCGTTGCTCGGATCGAGCTTCACGGCCTTCTCGAGGTAGAGCACCTTCAGCTTCGGGTTGCTCGCCTTCTGCGCCAAGCTCGCCATCTTGCTGGCCTGCTCTTCCTTGGCGCTGACCTTCTGCGTCCCGCTCGGCTTCTTCGCCGCGGCAGCCTTGTCCGCAGCAGCCTTCGCAGCGGCGGCCTTCGCAGCGGCGGCCTTCTCGGCAGCGGCCTTGTCGGCAGCGGCCTTGTCGGCAGCAGCCTTGGCGGAAGCAGCGGCCTTGTCCGCGGCGGCCTTCGCTGCAGCAGCCTTGTTCGCCGCAGCAGCCTTGTCAGCGGCGGCTTTCGCTGCAGCAGCCTTGTTCGCCGCAGCAGCCTTGTTCGCCGCAGCAGCCTTGTCAGCGGCAGCCTTGTCGGCGGCAGCCTTGTCCGCAGCAGCCTTGTCCGCAGCAGCCTTGTCCGCAGCAGCCTTGTCAGCGGCAGCCTTGTCAGCGGCAGCCTTGTCAGCCGCAGCCTTGTCGGCGGCAGCCTTGTCAGCCGCAGCCTTGTCAGCCGCAGCCTTGTCAGCCGCAGCCTTGTCCGCTGCGGCCGCCTCGGCGGCAGCCTTGTCCGCTCCGGCCTTCTCTGCGGCAGCGGCCTCGGCAGCTGCAGCCTCGGCGGCGGCCTTGTCGGCAGCAGCTTTCTCTGCGGCAGCGGCCTCCGCAGCGGCAGCGGCGCCGGCGGCAGCGTCGGCGGCAGCTTCGGCCGGCTCGCTGGCGTCGACAGCGGCACCGGCCACACCGGCATCGGGTACCTGGGCAGCGGCGGCCTTCTGCAGATCGGCCTCGGCCATTCGCTCGAGCATGGCGGCCGGCGGGTGGCCCGCGCGCAGCGCGAGCGCCTCTTTGGCCTTGGCCAACGCGGTGGCCGCGTCACCGGAGGAGAGCGCCTTGTTGCCCTCTTCGACCAACGCGTTGACGCGCTGCAGCCCCTCGTCGGGCGCTGCTGCCGCCGCGGCCGGAGCCGGAGCCGCCTCGGGCTCGGCTGCAGCGGGCTCCACTGGCTTCTGCTCGGCCCGCACCGGCGCCTTCTGCGCATTGAGATACATCCAGGCGATCGAGGCCACCATCAAGAAGCCGAGCACCAGGATGGCGAGCAACACGCCACGGCCTGCTTTCTGCTCCGGCAGGGCAGGGCTCTCGAGCGCCGGGTCGCTGACCGCGGGCTGCGTGCCGCTGTCCGCGGTGAAGAACGCGCTCTCGGCGGCGACCACGCGCAGCTTGCCGGTCGCGGGGCGGGCGCCACCGCCACCGGCCTTCTTCTCGTCGGCCTTCTTCTCGTCGGCCTTCTTCTCGTCGGCCTTCTTCTGGTCGGCGGCGAGGGCGGCCTTGCTATCGTCGGCCTTCTTCTCGTCCGCCTTGCTATCGTCGGCCTTCTTCTCGTCCGCCTTCTTTGCGTCGGCGGCGGCGGCGACGACGGCCTTGCTGTCGTCGGCCTTCTTCTCGTCCGCCTTGCTCTCGGCAGTGTCGTTCTTGTCGCGACCGCGCTTGCCGCGCCGGCGACCGCGCTTGCCACGGCGACCACGACGATCGTCGGAATCGTCGGAATCGTCGCCGTCGTCGCCGTCGTCGTCACTGTCAGAATCGTCGGTCGCCTGCGCGGCTGCGGCTTTTTCGGCGGCAGCCTTATCGTCCGCGGCCCGCTTCTCGGCGGCGGCTTTCTCGGCAGCGGCCTTCTCCTCGGCGGCGGCCTTGTCGGCAGCAGCCTTCTCGGCGGCAGCCTTCTCGGCGGCGGCCTTGTCATCCGCGGCCTGCTTCTCGGCGGCGGCCTTGTCATCCGCGGCCTGCTTCTCGGCGGCGGCCTTGTCGGCGGCGGCCTTGTCGGCAGCAGCCTTCTCGGCGGCGGCCTTGTCGTCCGCGGCCTGCTTCTCGGCGGCGGCCTTGTCGGCAGCAGCCTTCTCGGCGGCGGCCTTGTCGTCCGCGGCCTGCTTCTCGGCGGCGGCCTTATCGTCCGCGGCCTCGGTCTTGACGGTGGCGCGATCGCCGGCGGCCTGCTCGCGGTCACCGAGCGCTGCGGCGACCTCGGCGGCAGAGAGCTTGAGCGTGGTGTCGGCTCCGGCGCCTTCACCGTCTCGCACGTCTGCGATCGCGGCGCGCAGAGCGGCGACCGTCGCGCTGCCGAGCTGCATCGTATTGCCTGCGCCGACCTGTGCCGCGCTGGGGAGATCGAGCGTGCCGGAGAAGGCCTCGGCACGACCGGCGGGCGCGCTGGGCTCTTCGCTCAGCACCGCCGGCGCGTATTTCTCGGCCAGCCCGCTGATCGCGCCGAGGAAGGCGGCGGCGACCGGCCGGGCTTCCGGGGCCTTGTCGAGGGCAGGCGCGAGCGCTGCAGCGATCTCCTTGACGCCCTTGAGCGTCGGCTTGACCAGGTCCAGCCGGAGCGGCTTCTCGATCGCTTGGCGCTTGAGCGTCATCAGCGGCTGGCTCGAGCGGAACGGCGGCTTGCCGGCCGCGGTTGCCCAGAGCACGAGCGCGGCGGAGTAAACGTCCGAGGTCGAGGCAGCCGCTTCCGCCCGACAGAGCTCGGCGGGCATGAACTCGGGCTCGCCATAGAACGCGTCGTCGCCGTTGCCGGCCCACGCCGGGAGCAGGCGCCACCAACCGAAGCCGAAGACCCGCGGCGCACCGGAGAGGCCGTCGCCTTCGACCAGCACGCGATGCGGGCCGAGGTCGAGGTGGCGGGTGCCGTGGGCCTCGGCTTCTTCGAGCGCCTTGCCGAGCGACCGACCCAGGCGCAGGACCTCGTCGTGACCGACCCGTGCGCGCGCCGCGAGGTGCTCGGAGAGCAGTCGCCCCCCGGTCGCCTCGGTGCGCAGCCAGCGCTGGTCGCCGGCGATGCCCCAGGCGTTGGTCAGCAGCGCGTCATGGCTCGATGCCAGGGCGCGGTTGTCGGCGATGATCGCCTCGAGGGTCGCGTCATCCTGGGTCGCCGCCGCGTCGAGGACCAACAGCAGCGCGGGGGTGCCGTTGTCGTCGACTTGGTAGAGCGTCCCGAGCTTGCCCTCTTCGAGGGTGCTGATGACGGTAAAGCGGTCAGCGATGCGAGTCTGGGACATCTGCAGCCATCCATCGGTCGCGACCCGCGTGGGACTCTGTTGCGAGCCCCCGGCCAAGCGCGAAATTGGGGAGGCGAGGATAGATCGCCGGGGGGGCAGCGGCAACCCGCCGCGAGGGCTTGCTTGGCCGGTGGCGGCGAGATCGTCCCGACGTTTACACGATCGCAAGGGTCTGCCGGGGGGGTGCGCAGTCGACAGGTCGCAAACGCTGGGCTAGAGTCGCGGCGCGTCGCAGGGCGCTCCAACGCCAAACGGGAGACTGCAAGAGAATGCACCGTTCGCTCGTCGCTCGTCGCTTCGCGCTGCGCAGCCTACTCGCCGCGACCCTCCTCTTCGCTTTGCCCGCTTGTGGCGGCCCCGATTTCGAGGCCATCCGTGGCTACAAGGGCTTCCTCGAGGAGGCCAAGCCCAGCCTGACGAAGATGAACCGCGTTCGTGTCGACCTCTTCCACGTCGCCGAGCCCTCGGAGATGCTGGCGAAGTTCAAGACCGATCTGCTGCCCGAGGTGGCCCGACTCTCGAAGTTGGCGAGCGATCATCCGACGCCAGGGACCACCCAGCTCGCGGAGATCCACACCACGCTGAAGAAGGTGCTGAGCGACTACAACGAGCAGACGACCAAGCTCGTCGATCGGCTCGGCGCGGCCAAGGACGACCGCGATCGCGAGGCTGCACTGGTGGCCTGGGGCGAAGCGGACCAGAAGTTCGGCGCCGATATGGCCAAGCTGGTCGAGCAGTTGACCCGCTACCTCGACGAGCAGACCAAGCGCTGACCCGTCGCTAGTTGCGGCGCTTGCGACGACGGCGACGACGGTTGCGGCCACCACCATCGGCCTCGTGGCCTTCGGGCGCGATCACGAGACGGCGCGCCTCGTCGCTTCCGGTCTGACCGAGGTTGGTGCCGCGGTGGCGCTGCAGCGAACCCGACCAGGCCTTGAGATCTTCGTCGTCGAGCGGACCGAGCGTGATCACGCGCTGCAGCTTCGCGGCTTTGTCGGCGAGCGCCATGGCCACGGCGTCGAGCGGATCGCGCCGGCGGCTGCGGAAGCCCTCGACCCGCAGGTGCAACCGGCAGCGCCGACCACCCGAGCGATGCACGGCCTTGTTGAGCAGGAATTGCATCGACTCCCAGGCGCGGCCGTCGAGGTTCTCGGCGTCACCGAGGTCGCCGTCGATGCGCACCACGATCGCGTCGCCGTCGACCGAGCCCTGTACCGCGTCGATGGGCAGACCCATCATCTGGCAGAGGTTGCTGGCGATCTCGGCACCGAGCGCGGCGCGGGCCTCGAGGCTGTCGGGGCCGGCGCCCGCGGCCTCGGGCTGCTGTTGCTCTTCCGACACGACGTTGACTGATTCGGTCATGGAGGTCCTCTGCGGGTCCGAGCCCGCTTGCATCCGGGCTGGTGCGGCTGTGGGCTACGCCTCTTTGCGCTGCAACCAGAAGGTCTGAATCATCGAGAGCACCGTATTGGTCAAGATGTAGAGCGTCAGGCCCGAGGGCAGGCTCATCATCATCAGGCCGAAGATCGCCGGCATGAAGTACATCATCATCTTGCGCTGGGCGTCGTCGGTCGTCGTGGTCATCGGGGCGAAGCGCTGCTGCGCGAACATCAGCACGGCGAGCACGATCGGCAAGACGTAGAAGGGATCGTGCCGGGTCAGGTCGCCGATCCAGCCGAAGAGCGGCTGGTTGAAGAGCTCGACCGAAGAGTAGATCGTCCGGTAGAGCGCGATGTAGACCGGCATCTGCAGGAACATCGGCAAGCAGCCACCGAGCGGGTTGACGCCGTGCTGTTGGTAGAGCGCGAAGGTGCGGCGGTTCAACTCCGCCGGGTCGGGCGTGGTCTCGCCGCGCTTCTTCGCCTCGGCGGTCAGCTCTTCCTTGATCTTGTCGAGCTCGGGCTTGAGCGCGGACATCTTCCGCATGCTCTTCATGCTCTTGCCCATGATCGGCCAGAGCAGCGCCTTGACCAAGATCGTCAAGATCAGGATCGCGATCGGCCAGCTGCCGGTGAAGCCGTGCGCCACCTTGAGCACGAAGAGCAGCGGCCGCGCGATCGCGCCGAACCAGCCGAAATCGATGCTCTGGTCGAGGTCGCTGCCGACGCTGCGCAGCAGGTCGATCTCCTTCGGCCCGGCGAAGTAGTGCATCGCGACCCGGGCAGATCCAGCCGGCGCTGCGTCGCCCTCGGGGCATGCCTTGGCCTGCACCTTGGCGGCGAAGCTCGCAGGCAGGCAAGCGGCCGCACCACCGGCGAGGCTCAGCGGAGCGCTGCGCATCGCGGCTTCGAGCACGCCGTTGCCGACGGCGTAGACGCGGGCCGACGCCTTCTCGCCCCAGCCCTCGCCCGGCAGCAGCGCCAGCAGGAAGTAGCGCGAGTCGGTCTCGATCCAGCTCGGCACGCCCTGCACGCTGGTCTCGGCGGGATCGGCCTCGGCGTCACCGAGGAATTCGTCGAGTGCGTTGGCGTCGTGGTGGATCCACTCGCCACCGGCGTAGAGCCCGGCGCCGGGGATATCGGGCGGTCCCGAGAGCGAAGAGAGCAGGCCGCCGTCGCCGGTGCTGGGGTCGCGGTAGGTCGAGACGACCGTCTCGAGCGCGATCGTCAGGGGCTTCTCGCCGCGCCAGAAGACGGTGAGGTCGACGGCCAGCAGCGATGGGCGCTCGGCGTCGTGACGAATCCGCTTCTGCACGTAAATCGGGCTGCTCACGCGCTCCGGATCCGGCCACACCAGCGTGATGCCGTCGCCGCCGGCGATCGTGCCCCAGCGCGGCAAGGCCTCCATCATCGCGTCGAGATCGGCGAAGCTGCGCCGGGTGCGGCTCGCCTCGCCCGGCAGACCGACCGAGACCTCGAGCGGGCCGACGGCGTCCGCAAGCAGGCGATCGCGGAAGGGATCCCATTTCGCGTCCCAGGTGCCGACCAGCTGCAGCGCGCCGATCGACCACTTCTCGCTGGCCCAACCAGGCAGGGCCCCGGACGGCGGGCGGGCCTCCGGCATGTCGAATTGCGCGCCGAGCAGGCGGATCGACTCCGCGCCGCCGCCGCAGGGGGAGATCCCCCAGCGCGCCACGGCCGTCTCGACCACCGCAGCAGTCGTGCCCGGACGACAGCCCGGGTTGGCGAGCGCGATCGACGACGCACCGACCGTCAGGGTCAGCAGGGCGAGCGCGAGGAGGCTCTTAGGAGGCGTTCTGAGCATGCTTTCCGGGCTCCGGGTGCAGGGCAGCGGGGGGATCCCACGGGCCGGGAGGGACGGGGTCGTGACCACCGGGGCAGAGCGGCTGGCAACGCGCCAACCGATGTCCGATCAGCCACAACGCGCGCGGCAGCCGGTGCCGTGCCAGCGCCTGCCGCGCGTACCGCGAGCAGCTCGGCTCGAAGCGACAACTCGGCGGGAGCAACGGTGAGATCGCGCGCTGGTAGCCCGCGACCAGACGGTCGAGCAGCCACGCGATCGGTCGACGGCCCGGCGCGAGCGCCAGCGGCTGTTCAGCCATCCCGCCGACCACGTCGGGCCAGCGATCCCGCGACCAACCGCTCGAGCTCGGCGGCGACCTCCGGCAGGTGGGCATCCGGCCAAGGCCGTCCACACGTCACCACCAGATCGATCCCCGGCCAGTCGGCTCGCAGCGCCCGGAACGCCTCACGCAACAAGCGCCGCATCCGAGCCCGGGCGGGTGAATGACCACAGCCCCGGCTCACCGCGAGCCCGATGCGCCGCGTGTCGTCTTCACGACGCAACACCGCGATGCCGAGGTGATCTCCGCGGCGGCGACGGCCGCGACGGAGGATCTGCTCGAAGTCGCGGCGCAACAGCACGCGATCGCTGCGATGCAGCCGACCGCGCGGTGTCATCGCTACTTGCTCGGGGTGACCGCGGCGAGGCGCTTGCGGCCGCGAGCGCGGCGCGCCGAGATGACCTTGCGGCCGTTGGCGGTGGCCATGCGCTTGCGGAAACCATGGGTGCGACGACGCGACGTGCGACTCGGCGTAGAAAGACCCTTCTTCACTGCTCGACCCTGCCGCCGCCCACCGCGAGAGGGTGAACGGCACACGCCAGCGGGAGGACCCGCTGGTCGATCCTGAACCTATCGTGATCTTGGCTAGTTGACTGGCCTGATCCGGCTTTTCCCCCCGGGAAAAGCGCAGTTAGCTAGCCATACCCCCCTAGGACTGTCAACCGGGATCGCGGGATCGAGGCCCGATCCGAACTTTCGTCGACCAAGGGTCGGGGGGTTACGCACAAGTTGGTCCGAGGGTGCTTGCGCACCGCCGAGCGCTCCGCTAGGACCGGGGGAGTAGGACGCGAGTCGGCGCAGGCGCAGTGGCTCAGTCTTGCGTTTATGGTGATTTCGCAGGGTTGCGGAGCGGGCTTCGGAGCAGGCCTGCAGAGGATGGTTGTCGCGCTGATGTTGGAGATCTGGACCAAGGCGACCGACGCGCTGCGCTCGACCACCGAGCGCGCCGCCTTCGATGCGTGGATCGCGCCGATCCGCTTCCTCGAGGGTACCCGCGAGAGCCTCCGGCTCGCCGTTCCCGACCAGCGCTTCAAGGACCACGTCGTCTCCCACCACGGCGAGCAGATCTTGGCCGCGATCGATCGCGTCGGCGCCGTCGGTGCCGCGATCGAATTCGTGGTCGAGCGCCCCGCCGATGGCCCGCGCGACCAATTCGAGCTCTTCGGCGCGAGCGCACCGGAGACTCCGGCGATCGCCGCTGATCGTGCCGCGATCGGACCGTCTCTGCTGCCCTCGCTGACCTTCGATCGTTTCGTCGTCGGCGACGCCAACCGGCTCGCCCACGGCACTGCGCAGGCGGTCGCCCACGCCGACCGCGCCACCTTCAACCCGCTCTTCATCCACGGCGGCGTCGGCAACGGCAAGACCCACCTGCTGCACGCGATCGGCCTGGAGATGACGCGGCTGCGCCCGGGCGCCCGGGTGCGCTACGTCCCGGCGGCGGTCTTCATCGACGACGTCGTCGCCGCGTTGCGTAGTCAGCGCAGCACGACGCGGATGGCCGCGATCCGCGATCGCTACCGTGCGGTCGACGTGCTGCTGGTCGACGACGTCCAGTTCCTGCAGAACAAGACCCAGACGCAGGTCGAATTCTTCCATACCTTCAACGCGCTGCAGCAGGCTGGTAAGCATATCGTGCTGACCAGCGATCGCGCCCCGAGCCTGCTCGAGTCGTTCGACGATCGCCTGCGCAGCCGCTTCGATTGGGGCGTCATCGCCGAGATCACCCCGCCCGACGAGTCGCTGCGCCTCGCGCTGCTGCACCGCAAGGCGCAAGAGCGCGGCCTGCGGCTGCCGCACGAGGTCGCCGATTACCTCTGCCAACGGCTGCGCAGCTCGGCGCGCGAGCTCGAAGGCGCGGTCATCAAGCTCGAGGCGCACCAGCGCTTCATCGGCGGCGAGATCGACCTCGAGATGGCCCGCTCCATCCTCGGCCCATTGGCCGACGCGCCCTCGTACCGCTTCGACGCCGAAGCCGTGCAGCGCGCCACGGCACGCCACTACGGCGTCAAGATCCAGGACCTCAAAGGCAACCGCCGCCAGCGCATCGTCACGACAGCGCGGATGGTCGCGATGTACCTGGTGCGCAAGCACAACGAGACGTCCTATCCCGAGCTGGGCCGCCTCTTCGGCGGACGCGACCACACCACGGCCATCAACGCCTGCCGTCGGGTCGCCGAGTGGATCGCCAGCGACGCGACCGTGGCCCAGGCCGTCGCCGAGATCGAGGGCGCGCTGCAGCGCTGATCGCCCCGGAACACGGCCGGCGAGGCGCCTGCCTCGCTCCTCGCACACCACCTCCATCTGCCTGCAATCGACCGTTGCACGCTCGTCCCGCAGCGGCCGCGCGGCGATCGCGCGATTTTCTTGACCGCCCGCCGAGTGGCCCCATGCTCACCAGCGTGGGGGCAATTCGCGCCATCCACACCCCTGTGGACGTGACTGTTCAGTGTCACGATCGCCGCTGTGGAGCAATTCGCGGATGGCGGTGGGGAGCAGAGGCGTCGAGACGGGTGATTGGGGATGGACCGGCAGCGGTCCACGCCCGGTGCCCACCGCCGTGCACAGCGGAGCCTCGTCCAACACCTGGACCTTGCTTTCGAAAGCGAGCGGTCCACAGTCGTCCCCAGGCTCTTGTTGTTGCATGCTTCGATCTTCACTCCATGAGAAGACAAGGCTTCGACGCGCCTACCGAAGCGCGGTCGACGACGGAGGCCCGGCCATGGCTCGGGGGCTTCTCATCGCGGCCGAAGGGCGGTAGAACCCGGGCGCCTCGCCCGAATGCGAGTTGGGAGGAGTCATGCGCGTCCGCATCGACAAGGCCGCTCTCGTCAGGCCGCTCTACCGTGCCCAGGGCGTGGTCGACCGGAAGACTGCGACCAATGTCCTCGCTTGTGTCCACGTGGTGGCCAGCGAGGGGATGCTCGTCTTCACCGCGACCGACTACGACGTGACCTTGTCCGCCGAGGTCCCGGCCGAGATCGACGAGCCGGGCGCGGTGCTGGTCAACGGTCGCGCCTTCTTCGACGTGGTGCGCGCGCTGCCCGACGGCACCGAGGTGACGCTGACCTCCGACGGTAGCCACCGGGTGCGGGTCGAGGCCGGTCGTGCCTACTACCACCTCAACGGCCTGGGTCCGGAGGAATTCCCCGACGTGGTCGAGGAGGACGGCGGTCGCAGCCTGATGCTCGACAAATCGCAGCTCGACGGGATGCTGCGCCGGACCCTGTTCTCGGTCTCCACCGACGAGAGCCGGCCGGCGCTCAACGGCGTGCTGCTCGAGATCGAGCCCGCCGACGGCAGCGGCGCGCGGCTGCGCATGGTCTCGACCGACGGTCACCGTCTGAGTCGGGTCGAGCGGACCGTCGAGGCCGGCGATTACGACGGCAGCACGCACCGCACGATCGTCCATCGTCGCGGCGCCAGCGAGCTCTCGCGCATCTTCGAGTCCGACGATCCCGGCGTTCGGATCGAGCTGCTCGGCCGCACCATCGTCTTCGAGAGCGACAATACGCGGCTGCAGGTGCGCCAGATCGAGGAGAGCTTCCCCGAGTACCAGCGCGTCATCCCGAACAAGGGCGACGTGCACGTGACGCTCTCGCGGACGGCGTTGACCGGCGCGATTCGCCGCGTCTCGACCCTCGGCAGCGGCAAGCACGCCCTGCTGCGCGTCGACCTGGAGCCGGGCCGGCTCGCGCTCGAGATGACCCACGCCGACTTCGGCGACGCGCACGAAGAGCTGCCCGTCCCCGACTACGACGGGCCGAAGGTCGCGGTGGGCTTCAACCCGCGCTACCTGCTCGACGTGCTCGGCGTGCTCGACACCGAAGCGGTGACGCTCGAGCTCTCCGACCAGTTCTCGCCCTGCCTGGTGCAGAGCGACGAGGAGCCCGGTTCGGTCTTCGTCGTCATGCCGATGCGCCTGTAGCGCCGGCTCCCTCCCGTGCGCATCGAGCGGCTCTCGGCTCTGTGCTTCCGCAACCTCGCGGAGCTGCGCATCGAGCCGCATCCGCGTTTCACGATCCTCGAAGGCGACAACGGCCAGGGCAAGACCAACCTCCTCGAGGCGATCGCCGTGCTCGCCACGCTGCGCAGCTTCCGCACCGCCAAGCTCGGTGATTGCGTCGCCTTCGCCGAGGAGAAGGCGCAGATCGGCTGCCGGGTCTACGGCCGCGGCGCGCACCTCGATCTCGGCGTCGAGATCGCCGGCAACCGCAGCCGCGTCTTCGTCGACGGCAAGGCGGTGCGGCGCAGCTCCGAGGCGCTCGGGGCATTGGCGGCGGTGATCTTCACCTCGGCCGACCTGCTGCTGCCGCACGGCGAGCCGGCGGCGCGGCGGCGGTGGCTCGATCGCGCCATCTTCCAGCACAACGCCGGCTACCTCGGCGAGCTGCGCCGCTACGACAAGGCCGTGGCCAGCCGCAACGCCTTGCTCCGCGACAGCGATCAGCCCGGCTTCGACCTGCGTGCCCTCGACGCTTACGACGCCCTGCTCGCCGAGGCCGGCGCCCGCGTCTCGGCGACCCGCGATGACTTCTGCGCCCAACTCTCGCGCCGCGTCGCCGAGGAATTCGCCGCCTTCGCCGCGCCGGGGCTGGCGGCCGAGCTCCGCTACGAAGCCCACGATCCCGGCATCACCACCGGTAGCCCTGCCGCTGAACGACAGCAGGCGCTGCTGCGTCGGCTCGGCGAGCGGCGCCGGCTCGATCTGCGCCGTGGGACCACCAGCGTCGGGCCGCACCGCGATGACGTCGCGATGCTGCTGGACGGTCGGCTGGCCCGCGATCACGCCAGCCAGGGGCAGAGCCGCGCCCTGGTGCTCGCCGCCAAGATCGCCGAGATTCGCAGCCTGGAGGCCGCCCTGGGTGAGCCACCGCTCTTGTTGATGGACGACGTCAGCAGCGAGCTCGACCGGGCCCGCAACGCGGCGCTCATGCATCACCTCGACGCCTTCGGCGGCCAGGTCTTCCTGACCACCACCGATGCGTCGTACATCCAACTCACCGCGCCCCGAGGGGTGTGGCGGGTCAGCGCCGGGCGGCTCGCGCCGTCGCTGGACCTGACCCGCGCCGGCTAGGACCGGACAGGAGGCAGCGTGGACGCGTTCGTGATCGAGGGTGGCGTACCGCTTTCCGGCCGGATTCGGCCGAGTGGCAACAAGAACGAGGCGCTGCCGGCGATCGCCGCCGCGATGCTCTCGGCCGAGCCGGTCGAGCTCGCCAATATCCCGGATATCGTCGACGTCCGCGTGATGCTCGAGATCTGTTCTGCGCTCGGCAGCGAAGTGACCTGGATCGGGCCGAACCACGTCCGCATCCACACTCCGGAGTTGAAGACGACGCTGGTCCCGGTCGAGCTGGCCCGCCGCGTCCGCGCCAGCATCCTCTTCGCCGGCCCGTTGGTCGCCCGCGCCGGCTCGGTCGACCTGCCGCCGCCCGGCGGTGACGTCATCGGCCGACGCCGCCTCGACACCCACTTCGACGGCCTCGAGCGCCTCGGCGCCGGCCTGCAGCCGGGCGACGTCTACCGCCTGCGCAGCGGCGGGCTGCGCGGCACCGATCTCTTCCTCGACGAGGCCTCGGTCACCGGCACCGAGAACCTGCTGATGGCCGCTGCGCTGGCGAAGGGCCGCACCGTGCTGCGCAACGCCGCCTGCGAGCCGCACGTGCAGGGCATCGCCAAGATGCTCGTCGGCATGGGCGCGCAGATCAGCGGCATCGGCACCAACCAGCTGACCATCGACGGCGTCGACCAACTCGGCGGTGTGCAGCATCGGATTGGCCCGGATTACCTCGAGATCGGTTCGTTCATGGGCTTGGCCGCGGTCACTGGCGGCGAGCTGGTGATCGAGGACGTGGTCGCCGACGATCTGCGCATGGTCCGCATGGTCTTCGAGCGGCTCGGCGTCCGCAGCGAGCTGCGCGGCAACGAGCTGCACGTCCCGGGCCGGCAGAAGCTGGAGATCCGCCCCGACCTCTCGGGCCACGTGCCGAAGATCGACGACGCGCCCTGGCCGCAATTCCCGACCGACCTGATGTCCATCGCCATCACCGTCGCCACCCAGAGCCGCGGCACCGTGCTCTTCTTCGAGAAGATGTTCGAGGGTCGGATGTTCTTCGTCGATGCGCTGATCGGCATGGGCGCGCAGATCATCCTCTGCGATCCGCACCGCGTCGTCGTCGTCGGCCCCTCGACGCTCTACGGCAGCCGCCTCGAGAGCCCCGACGTGCGCGCCGGCATGGCCTTGCTGATCGCTGCGCTCTGCGCCCGCGGCCAGTCGAAGATCTACAATATTCGGCAGATCGACCGCGGCTACGAGCGCATCGAAGAGAAGCTCCGGGCGCTCGGCGCCCGCATCGAGCGCGTGCAGAGCTAGCGATGGCCGCGCCCTCCACCGCTGCCATCGCCGACGCCCGTGCCGGCCTGCGTCGCGCCCGTCGCGTCGTGGTCAAGCTCGGCTCGGCCGTGCTCTGCGGCGACGGCTACGCGCCGCGGGAAGAGGCGTTCGCGCTGCACGCCGCGGCGATCGCCGCAGCGATCGCCGACGGCCGCGAGGTGGTCCTCGTCTCGTCGGGCGCGGTCGGCCTCGGCCGCGGTGAGGCCGGCCAGCCACCCAACGATCCCGCGCCGCGCTTCGGCAAGCAGGCGCTCGCCGCGATCGGCCAGCCCCTGCTGATGGACCGCTGGCGGGCCGCCTTTTCGGCGCACGGGCTGAAGGTCGCCCAGCTGCTGCTGACCCACGGTGATCTCGGCGATCGCGGTCGCTTCCTGCACGCGCGCCGGGTCACGGCCGAACTCCTCGCCGCCGGGGCGCTGCCGATCGTCAACGAGAACGACACCATCGCGATCGAGGAGCTGCGCTTCGGCGACAACGACGCGCTCGCGGCACAGGTCGCGGCGGCGATCGGCGCCGATGTGTTGGTGCTGCTGACCGAGGTCGACGGCCTCTACGACGCCGACCCGCGCCACGAACCCACCGCCCGGCAGATCACCGCCCTCACAGCCGACGATCCCGACGCGCTCGCCTACACCGCCAGCGGCGGACGCTCCGACCTCGGCACCGGCGGCATGCGCAGCAAGGTCCTCGCCGCCGGCAAGGCCGCCGCGGTCGGCATCCCCACCGTCGTCGCCCACGGCACGCGGCCGGGCGTGCTGGCGCGGGTGCTCGCCGGCGAGGCCGAAGGCACCCTCTTCCTCCCCGGCCGCAGCCGGCTCAGCGCGCGCCGCAAATGGCTCGCCACCTCGGTTCGCACCCGCGGCACCCTGCACCTCGACGCCGGCGCGGCGCGGGCCCTGCTGCTGCAAGGTCGCTCGCTGCTGCCGGTCGGGGTGCGTCGGGTCGAAGGTCGCTTCGGTGTCGGCGACGCGGTCCGCATCGTCGGACCCGACGGCACCCTGCTCGGCCGTGGGCTGTGCCGCTACGCCAGCGAAGACGCCGCCGCCGTCGCCGGCCTGCGCAGCGCCGCGATCGCCGAACGTCTCGGCTGGCTGCCGGCGCGCGAGCTGGTCCACCGCGACGATTTCCTCCCCGCCCGCGGCGCCAGCGCCGAGGCTGCCGAGGAGCCGGACGCATGAGGCGATTCACGCTGGGCAGGGTGTTCGCGCTGGGCAGGGTGTACGCGCTGGGCAGGGTGTTGGTGCTGGGCTGGGTGCTCGCGCTGGGCGTGTGCGCCGCCACCGGCTGCAGCCAGGACGCGGGCGATCCGGTCGAGGACAGCACCGGCGCGGCGCTGATCACCTTGGTCGCGCCACCCGAGGCGAAGGACCTCGATCCGCTGGCGAGCGGGGTCTCGCTGCGCCTGCGCCGCGGCGTCCCCGGTGGCGGCCTCGAAGACCTCGACGTCGTCCTGCGTGGCGCCGCCCTGCGCGCCGAGCCCTACGAAGGCGAGCAGCCGACCCGTTTCGTCGTCGAGCTGCGCAAGGGCGAGACGATGCTCGCCCGCGCCGAGACCGCGGTCGCGGTGCTGCGCGAGGACGAGCCCGATCGCGAGATGGTCGCCCTGCTCGTGCCGCCGACGACCTTGGTCACCCCGGTGAGCGCCGCGGGTGCGCCGCTGCTGCCGCGGGTCGGCCCCGGTGCCAGCGTGACGGCGCTCGGCGACGGTAAGATCGTGGTCGCCGGGGGCGCGCTCACTGACGCCGGCAGCCCGTGTGCGCCAGGCAAACCGACTGCGATCACCGCCACCGCGCAGGTCGTCGATCTGCTGGCGCTGACGGTCGAGGCCGAGGTCCAGCTGGTCGACGCGCGGGCCGACCACGCCGCCGTCCCGCTGCTCGGCGGTCGGGTCGCGTTGCTCGGTGGCTACGTCGACAAGGCTGGAAGTGTGGGCCTGAGCCGCGGGGTGGAGATCGTTGCGGCGAATCAGGGCCGCTCCGAGGGCGCGAGCTTCGAGTTGGCGCGCGGTCGGGCGCGGGCCGGCGTGGTCGCGGACGGGGCGCAGATCGTGCTGGTCGGCGGCGACGAGGAGGCCGTCGGCGCACCGGTGGCGAGCATCGAGCGCTTCGACCTCGGCCTGGGCACCGTCAGCACCGGCAGCCTCGCGCTGCCCCGGCGCGATCCTGCCGTCGCGTTGGTCCGCGAGCCCGGCAGCGAGCGCCGGCTGCTCTTCGTCCTCGGCGGGGTCGACGCATCCGGCAACAGCATCGGCCAGGGCGAGGTCTTCGAGCTGCAGGGCGACGCCTTCTGGCCACTCGCGACGGTGATCGGCCCGACCCCTGCCGCGAGCGCCGCCGCCTGGCTCGGCAGTGAGCAGCCGTTCACCGCGCTGCGTATCGGCGGCGTGGTCGGCGGCGCGGCGAGCGACGCAGTGCTGCAGTGGTCGCCGCAATCCGGCAGCTGGAGCCCGACCACCTCGCTCGCCGTGGCGCGTTCGTGCATCGGCGTCGGCACCTTCGACGGCGAGCTTTGGCTGGTCGGCGGGCTCGCCGGCGACGGCAAAGCGTCCGGCGCGGTCGAGCGGCGCGGCGGTGAGCTCTCGACCTGGGACCTCGGCGCGGGTCGGGTGCGCCCGGCGGTCTTGCCCGGTCCGGGACCGCACCTGCTGCTGGCTGGCGGCCGCGACGCCCAGGGTGCCGCTGCTGGGGTGCAACTCTTTTGGCCGTACTGACCGAATTCTGGAGCCTCTGATGGGACAGAAGTCCAAGCTCGTGCAAATCACCACCTGGACCCTGGTCGCCGCGATGGCGCTGACCGGCCTCTACGTCGGCCTGGCGCCACGGCCAGATCCGCGTGGGCAGGCTGCGGCCGAAGCCGCGGCGGCCAAGGCCGCGATCGAGGCGGCGCGGGCCCAGGCAGCGGCCGAGGCCGAAGCGAAGGCCGCGGCGGTGGCGGCCGACAAGGCCGCAGAACCGGCTCCGGCGGTGGTCGAGGCGGCGCCGGCGCGGCTGGTCCGGGTCGATCTGCCGCCGAACCTCGGCGGCGCGGAGACGCCGGTGATCGTCGGGCTGCACGGCCGCGGCGACACCGCCACCGGCTTCGCCGGCCTCGCCGGGCGGTTGGCCAAGCCGGGCCCGGACGGCCCGCTGCTGGCTTGGCGCGGGCTCGAGGCACCTTACCCGTGGGGCCCCGGCAAGGCCTGGTTCCTCGGCGATCGGGCGCGGCCCGAGAAGCTCGACGAGGCGATGGCGCTGGTCGGCGCCGAGCTGCGCGAGCTGAAGCAGGCGGGGCGCAAGGTCGCCGTCTTCGGCTTTTCGCAGGGCTGCATGATGATCGCGCACCTTTCGGTGATGGCGCCGGACCTGCTCGATGCGGCGGTCTGCGTCGGCGGCGCGGTGGTCGGCTCCTTGCCGAAGCCGCCGAATGGGGCGCGGATGCCGCCGGTGCTGGTCGTCGCCGGGACCAGCGATCCGGTTGTCGCGATCGCGGACCAGCGGGCGCTGATCGCGGCGCTCGAGAGCCACGGCATCACCACCGAGCAGATCGAGCACCCGGGCGCGCACACCATCCCGGCCGCCGAGATCCCAGCGATCCGCAAATGGCTGCGCGAGAAATTGCTCGACGCGCCTCGCTTGTAGCGAGACCCGGGAATGCGCCACGATGACCGCCGACGTGGCTGGTTGCGTTGGTGGTTTTCGGGAGCATTCGATGCAGAACAACGCTCGGTTGGGCATTTTCGTCTGGGTGCTGGTCCTGCTGATGGCGGGCTGCGGCAGCGACGGCGGCGCGGCCAATGGCGGTGCCGACAGCACGGCCGACGCCGCAGCGCTACAGGATACGGCCCAGGCCGACGTGGGCGGGGCCGATACGGGCCAACCCGACACCTCCAAGCTCGACACCGGGCCCGCGGACGCTGGCCCCTGCCCAATCGACTTCGCCCCCTGCGACGACGGCGAGGCCTGCACCATCGGCGATCGCTGCGTCGGCGGGGCGTGCCAGGGCGGCCTCGACCTCTGCGAATGCCAGCAGGACGCCGATTGCGCTCCGGCCGACCTCTGCGCCGAGCAGCGCTATTGCGATACCAGCAAGGCGCCCTACCGCTGCGCCGGCAAGCCCGGGACCGCCGTGGTCTGCGACAAGGGCCAGGACACGGTCTGCAGCAAGAGCGTCTGCGATCCGAAGACCGGCTCCTGCGCTCCCATCGCCGCGCCCGACGGCACGCCCTGCCAGGACGGCGACCTCTGCACCGCCGAGGACGCCTGCCAAGGCGGCAACTGCAAGGGCTCCGGCAAGAGCCTCTGCGCCTGCCAGCAGGACGCCGACTGCGCCAAATTCGACGACGGAAACGCCTGCAACGGCACGCTCTACTGCGATACGACCGAGCCCTACGGCAGCTGCAAGGTGAACCCGGCGACGGTCGTGCTCTGCTCCGGCGAGAACGACACGGTCTGCAGCAAGAACGCGTGCCATCCGGCGGACGGCAGCTGCAAGCCCGAGCCGACCGAGCTGCTGGTCGAGACCTGCGTCGCCGGCAAGGGCTGCAGCTACGCGCTCGGCGGCGCGGCCGGAAAGGTCGAATGCGACGATGGCGACGGCTGCACCAAGAACGACGTCTGCAAGGAGGGCAGCTGTTCGGGCGGCGCGTTCACCTGCGGCTGCGCGGTCGACGCCGACTGCGACGCGCAGGAAGACGGCGACCTCTGCAACGGCACGCTCTATTGCGACCAGAAGAGCAGCAAATGCGTGATCAACCCGGCGACGGTGATCAGCTGCCCGACCGCCGACAACACCACGTGCACCGTCAGCGCTTGCGTGCCCTCGACCGGCCAATGCGTGCTGGGCCCGGTGAAGAACGGCACCCCCTGCAACGACGGCGACAAATGCACCGGTGACGAGATCTGCCTCGGTGGCTCCTGCGTCGGCACCACCAATACCTGCCCCTGCAAGACCAACGCCGACTGCAAGGACAAAGACGACGGCAACCTCTGCAACGGCACGCTCTTCTGCGACCCGAAAGACGCCGTCTGCAAGCACAACGCCTCGACCATGATCGGCTGCCCGAGCGTCTTCGACACCGCCTGCGAGAAGAACGCCTGCGTCCCGCTGACCGGCGAGTGCACCCCGACCGCGGTCGAGCGGACGTTGCAGACCTGCGATCTCCCTGGCAACGCCTGCCGCCGCGAGGTGCTGCCCGAGAAGGAGTCCAACACCGGGCCGCACGCCTGCAGCGACGGCGACGCCTGCACCGTCGGTGACCTCTGCAAGCAGGGCGGCTGCCAGGCCGGGACGTTCGCTTGTTATTGCAAGAGCGACGCTGACTGCGCCGACGACGGCGACCTCTGCAACGGCACGCCCTTCTGCGACAAATCCGACCCGACCAAGCCGCTGTGCAAGCAGAACCCGGCGACGGCGGTGACCTGCCCGACCGTCGGCGACACGGCGTGCGTGCAGACGCTGTGCATCGCGCAGAGCGGCAAATGCAAGAAGACGCTGGTCGACGACGGCGCTGCCTGTCAGGACGGCTCGAATTGCACGGCCGGCGATTTCTGCCTGATCGGCGAGTGCAAGCCGGGCAAGCTCGTCTGCCCCTGCCAGCAGGACGCCGATTGCAAAGACGACGGCGACCTCTGCAACGGCCTGCCCTATTGCGACCTGAGCGACCCCGACAAGCCGCAGTGCAAGCCGAATCCGGCCGGCGTGGTCTTCTGCAACGACAGCCAGGACACCCAATGCCTCAAGGCCAAGTGCAACCCGAAGTCCGGTGATTGCGCGCTGCAGCCCGTCAAGGACGGCACCGTCTGTGACGACGGCACGGTCTGCACCAGCAGCGACGCCTGCGCCGGCGGCGCCTGCAAGGGCAGCGCGCTCGACTGCGACGACGGCAAGGCCTGCACGCTCGACGCCTGCGACCCCAAGACCGGCTGCAGCCACACGACGAAGGGCTGCGACGACGGCAACGCCTGCACGCTCGACGTCTGCGACGCCAAGACCGGCACCTGCGTGGCGGATAAGTCGAGCTACGTCGGCAAGAGCTGCAACGCCGACGACGACGCCTGCACGGTCGGTGATACCTGCCAAGACGGCGCCTGCGTCGCTGGGCCGGCGCCGAAGTGCGATAAAGAAGGCGGAGCCTGCGACGTGCCGAAATGCGTCAGCACGGGCGCTGTGACGTTTACCTGCGTGCTGGTCGCGGCGCCCGACGGCTCGGAGTGCGCCGACGGCGCGGCGTGCAAGGTCGGCGCGAAGTGCAAGAGCGGGGCTTGCGTCGGCGGCGGAGCCGACACGCTCTTTCACACCGAGTTCGGCGAAGGCGACAAGGCGACGTGGGGTCACGTGGTGACGCCGATCGCCGACGGCGCGATGGTTGCCGGCGTGCGGGTCGCGGGCGATGGCAGCCAGGAGTGGGTCGTCTGGCGGCTGACCAAGACTGGCGCGGTCGCGCCGGGCTGGCCGCAGGTCGCGCTCTCCGGGCTGGCGAATGGCTTCATCCGCTACATCTCGGCTGGCAGCACGATCACGCTCACGGGTCATGCGCAGATTGGCAACGCTCGGGTGCTGCGGCACGTGGTGCTCTCGGCCGACGGCAAGTCGAAGCTGGTCGACCCGGGCCCGCTCTCGCCGCCGGCGACCTGGATCAACGACGCCGCGTCCGACGGCGTCGGCGGCGTCTACGCGGCAGGCAGCCAGGGCAACAACGGCGCGCTCTTCCGCATCGCGGCGAATGGCTCACTCGGCTGGCAGGCCTATGACGGCGGCACGGTGCGGTCCGGCTACGGCGTCGCCGCGTTGGCGAAGGGCGGCGCGATCCTGGTCGGTCGCGGCTGGACCACGACGGCCAACAGCAGCCGCTTCGCCGCGACCTTCTTCGACGGCAACAAGGCCGTCACCGCGACCTGGCTCGGCGAGTTGGTGGTCGGCCAAGCCGTGGCCCGTGAGCTGCGCGTCGCTGCGGCGACCCCCGATGGTGGTGCGTTGGCTGCCGGGACGCGGATGGAGGGCGGGGCGCCGCTGCTCTCGTTGGTCCGGCTCGATGCGGCGGGCAAGGAGCTCTGGCAGGTGCACAAGAGCGAGGCGCTGCGGCCGTGGCGGATCTTGCCGCACGGCAAGGGTTGGGTCCTCGCGGGCGGGACGCCCGGGAGCCTGGGCGGCGACCTCTCGGCGATCGCGGTCGACGCGACCGGTCTGACGCTGTGGAAGCAGCAGCGCAGCGGCGCTGGCTACGAATCGCTGATCGATCTGGTCGTCGATGGGCCCGCGCTGCTCGGCGTCGGCGACGGCAACGGCGGCGTCGGTGCGCCCAAGGTTGCGGTCTGGCGCTTCGACCCCTACGGCCACGACACCTGCGACAGCGCCGGCATCTGCTTCGGCAAGAGCGCCGGCGCCTGCGACGACGGCAACCCGTGCACCAACGACGGCTGCGACGGCAAGCTCGGCTGCACCCATATCGACAATACCTCGGCCTGCGAGGACGGCGACGCCTGCACGACCGGCGACTCGTGCGTCGGCGGCACCTGCAAGGCCGGTCCGAAGACCACCTGCGACGACAACAACCCGTGCACGGCCAACACCTGCGACGGCAAGGCGGGCTGTGTCTACCCGGCGCTGGCCGACCTGACCCCGTGCGGCGACGAGAAGGCCTGCATCGCCGGGGTCTGCGCCAAGCGCTTCGCCGTGCGTGTGAGCATGGGCGATACCAATGGCTTGGCGGTCGGAACATCCGGCCTGGTCCACGCCTGGGGCGCGTGCGGCAACGGTGGTTGCGGCGTCAACGGCAGTGTCAACCCGCCCGGAACCCTGCAAACCGCCCAGAAGATCAAGGATATGGTCGACGCACGGGTGGGTGGCAACCACGGCTGTGGCTTCGACACCAGCGGCAAGACCTGGTGCTGGGGCTACAACAGCAATGGCCAGATTGGCCTCGGCACCAGTTCGGGGCTCTATTTCGTGCCGGAATTCGTGCTCAAGGCACCCAATACCGCGTCGATCGACGTCCACCACAGCCGCAACTGCGCGGTCGACACCGAAGGCGCGGTGCGCTGCTGGGGCCGCAACACTTACAGCGCCCTCGGCCAAGCCGGCAGCAGCAACGTGGTCGAGCCGACGCTGGTTGCCGACATGCCGGGCAAGGTCGCCCAGGTCGCCGTCGGCGAATACGCCACCTGCGTCCGGCTGGTCGACGGCAAGGTGGCGTGCTGGGGCAACAATTCCGCCGCGACGTTGGGGCAGGGCAGCGAGAGCAACGTGACCGAGATCAAGCCGCAGCTCGTCGCGGGGCTGGTCGACACGGTCGACCTCACCTGCGGTCATGCGCATTGCTGCGCCGTCGACAAGGCCGGCGACCTGAAATGCTGGGGCTACAACGGCTACGGCCAACTCGGCGACGGCAGCAAGAAGAACGCGGGCAGCCCGGTCGCGGTCTACGATATCAGCAAGGTGGCGCAGGTCGACGCGGCGATGCACACCACCTGCGCTGTGCTGCAGGACCATACGTTGCGCTGCTGGGGGCAGAACTCCAACGGCCAGATGGGGACCGGCGACACCTTCGACTCGACGGTGCCGATGAAGGTGACGGGCGTCGACAAGGTCGAGCAGGTCGCGATGGGAGTGAATACGACCTGCATCGTGCTCCAGACCGGCGAGGTCCGCTGCTGTGGGCTGAACACGGCTTCCCGGCTCGGGTTGGGGCACGGCAGCTCGCCGGTGAAGAGCTTCGAGACGGTGCTTGGTTCGGCGCCCTAGACTCGACTTTAGCGCATCTTCAACCCGCGGCGACGACCCGCGACAGGTAGCGGGCGAGTTGCGGCCGCCGATCGCGGGTCGTCGGCGGCTGATTTTCAGTCGCTCCCGTGCCGGGCAACGGTGGATCCACAAATGCTTCGCCCCAGCTCGCTCGCCGTAAGCACGCGAGCATGTTGGTGAAGCTCGGCCGCGGGTTGCCCTTGTACCATGGGTCGGCTGGTAGCCGGGCGTAGTTGGTGAGTTGGTGGCCGTGCTGCAGGTACCAGAGCACGACGAGGCTGTAGAGCAGCATCGACAGCGGCGCGTGGCGTCGGACCGCTGCCGGCATCTGGACCTGTGTATCCTGCATCCCGAGCTTCTGCTTGCAGCACTCGAAGGTTTGCTCGAGCGGCCAGCGGCGGCTGTAGGCGGCGACGACTTCTGCGACCGATAGCTCCAGGTCTGTGCATAGTAGGTAGTCGGTTCGGTAGATGCCGGCTGGGTCGATGACGATGACGTAGCGGACCAACCGCCCCGGTAGCGAGCGGTAGGCCATACCGAGGTAGCTTGCCACCCTGACCGTGACGTCGCGTCCGTACATGGGCACGACGTGCCGTTCGAAGTCGTCGGCGTGCTCGTCGGCCCACTGTTTGGGGTTGGGCAGCTGCTCGCCTTTGATGGCGGGTCGGCCGCGTTGGCCGGGCTTGCGCGGCTCTGGCATGGCGAACAGCGCCGCATCGGGGCGACCGCGGGTGACGAAGTTGACGTTGTCGACTTCGCGAAGCACCTCGTTCAGCACTGCGTTGCAGTTGTAGAGATGGTCGGCCAGAACTCGGATGCGCAAGTGTGGAAATCGACGCGCGACCGCGAGGATCAACTCAGCGGCGAGCTGGGTCTTGGTGCGGTGCAACTCCTTGGGCAACGGTCCGCTATCGGGCTCGGGAGCGCATTGCTCGACCCTACCATCGACGACTTTGCGGTCGGTCTTGCGAACGCGGTTGCGCGTGGGCAGGTCCTTGTCGCGGCGCAGCTTGCGACGCCGCGCATCGGACGCTGCGTCTTTGCGCCCGCCTTGGCGCGGCCCTTCGAACAGCCGGAACATGACGGGCAGCGCCCACCCTGTCGGCGCCAGCAAAGGTAGCCGCACATGAACCGCAAGCACGACGAACACGTGGCCGTAGCTATGGAAAGGCCGACCGCCTTGCTTGAGCAGAGGGTCGGCGTGCATCGTTGCTAGCGCGACCTTCTTGCCGCTGCGGCGGCAGAGCGTGTCATCGACGATCAGCTCGAGTTCCGGCAACGACAACACTTGTTCGATCAACGCGAGCAGGGCCAGGCCCAACTCGTCGAGCGACCACTGCGCGTGCGACAAGAACCGATAGTAGCTCGTGAAGTGTCGCTCGGCAGCAGGACCGGCCGCGCGTAGCGCGTCGGTAAGCCTATGCGCGCCGAGCGCGTGGACCATGCCGGCGAGCAGCACGACGAAGTTGGCGAACGAAGGCGCAGTGAAGACAGGGCGCAGTTGCGATAGCAAAGCGACGAACGACGCGGTAAGAAGGACGTCGGGCACGGGGAACTCCTTGGTGACGATGTTAGCAACCCGATCTTGGGGGCTTCCCCGTGCCTCTCCAAGTTCTTTGGCCGTCGATCTGAGCCCGCGACCATGTTCAGCAACACCGAGTCGTGCGGGCAGGAAACAACCCACTGCCGCAACGGTGACGGCCGCCGTCGACGGCCGTGGCCGTCGACGGCGGCCCGCAAGACGTAACGATCTCCTCAAGATGTGTGCCTGCCTGCTGACGACCCTAGCTCGCACTGCAGCGGTCGGGATCTGCAGCAAGTCGCCCTCGCGAACTCGGGCGCCCAACAGCTCTGCTTCGACGCAAGGCGTCGAACCCGAGCATCACCGTTGATCGCTGTCCGCGTCGCGGCGCCGCGATGCCGACCGTACACAAGGGCCTTGGCTGGTCGCCGCCTGGAAAACCGCTAAAGTCGAGCCTAGAGCGAGCGGGCTTGCCAAAGATGCGTTGAGAGTTCGGTGTCGGCCGCGAGCCGTGGGTTCTCGATATCTCCGTCGAAGGGCGGTGCGATGCATCTCTCCCTTTTTCGCCAGACGCCCCCAGCTTACTGCATAACAACATGATTATAAAATGAAATATTGTTGTTGACGGGGGGGGTAGAATCTGCTTCACTGCCACCTACTAAACGTTGAGTGCCGAGGAGGTGACATGACTACGCGTCGAGCACAGCGCCGGCTGTGGCATGATCTCTGGGTCTTCTTCTACGAGGGAGCAGCAACTTCGTGGACCCTGCCGCCGAGCCATTGGCTGGCATTCGACGAAGTGGAGTCGGCGACGCTCGAGTTCGAGGTCACTGGTGTCGGACCGGGCGCGACCAAGACGAGCTTGAAAGTGCAGCGCACAGCAGCTCCCTCTGCCGACGAAGACCTCTGGGCCGACATCGTCACCACGGGTGGATCTGGATCGATGACGTTGACGCGTGGTCAAAGCGTCGAGGGCCTTGTTCTGGGCAGCGGCGGTGGGCTCGGCGTGGACGGATGGAGTTTTCCGCTGGGGCGCTTGCGCACGGAACTCAGTGCCGCGAGCTTTAGCGCTGGTGAGTGGGCTGCGATCCGAGTGCGGGCGCACGTGATCACCAACTAGGAATCGCCTCGACAGGAGTGAGGTCATGAAGTCATTTGTCTGGTACGAAGGCCTTGTATTCGTTGGAGCTTCGAATACTGCAGTGGACGTCTGGACGATGGCCCCGCATGACTTTCTCGACTTCGGGGAAGCCGACCAAGCCTACCTGACGCTCGAATACAGCTTGGCCGGGCCGGGCGCAGCTTCGGTCAGAGTCGGCATGCAGCGGTCCGCCGCCCGCGTCGAGCTCGAAGCGGCGTTCGAGTCGATGGAGCCAACCGCAACGACGTCCTGGCTCTTGCCATCCGGAACGGCGGCTGGCGCCGGCGTCGTTTCTGCCAGCTACGGCTTGGACCAAAACATGTCAGGGGCCGCCGGTACGATCCGCAAGTTGCCCCGCGGCATCGGCCGGCTGATCGCGCAAAACGCCGGCGCGGCAACGGAATGGGCTGTCGTGTGGCTGCGCTGCTCGGTTGCATTGGTGCGAGGCTAGCGATGGAGGAGCATATGTCAAATACACCCAAACTCTGGCTGGACGTAACGGTTACGCTGGATGATGCGTCAGACAGCGCCTACGCCAACTGGTGGGCATGCCCGCCGGAGAACTACATCAACTTCGACGCCTACAATCAGGCGTTGATCACCGTGCAAGCGCGGGTGCTCGGCCTTCACGCGACCAATCCACCCGAAGTTTCCTTGGACATCGAGCGCACGAACATCAACGGTCCCGGTGACGATCGGTTCGGCTCTGCCCTTGGCAGCCTCATCGATCTGCCGCGCGATGTGGTGACAGTGGCGCAGATCGTCTTGGGCCGTGAAGATGCGACGAATCTGGATGCCGGCGGCGTTGGTCGCTTAACCCTGACCAATGCTGCGAGTGCGGGGGGCGATGCCGCGATGGTGCAAATCCGTGCGTGGGTAGCGTTAGCTCGGTACGAACGCCTCGCTGGCCGACCCGTCGTTTCATTTCCCCGCCAAGCGCAGCCCCGGATTGCTACGGTGCGTCGATGAGCGCGGAACCGCGGCGTGATGGTCAGGTCATCATCGGCAGCCCCGAAGTGGAGATCGTTCGGGCCGATGCTGCTTCGCTCGGGTCGGTTCTTAGCGCTCGAGCGCCGATGACTTCAGTCTCTCCAACTTCCCGCACGGATAGCGCCAGGGTGCATGCAGATTCGCCTGGGCCCGCCTCGCTGGGAGTACGAATCAGCGGCGATGGGGCGAAGCCCGATCGTTGGGCTGCACAAATCGGGAAGATGCTGGTTGGGTGGGACGGTAGGAGTCGTCCCCATCCCAGGCGCGACGGACCACGATGATCCTCATCGGCGAAGCCGGCATGGTGCGGCGGTTCGACCTGCGGGTTCGGTGGTCTCCGGCCGGACTCGCCTCACTTGCCCGCGCCCTTGCCCAGAGCGATCCGACCGCGAGTGATCTTCTCAGCAAGCAGGGCGTGCCGAGCGTCGTAGTCCAGTTGCTGTTCGCTGGAGCGGCTCCGCTGCTTGCAGATCCGACGAGCGATCTGCTGCCGACACCGGGGGACTCAACCTTCCAGCTCTTGCCGTTGGATCTCTCGTTCCAGATTAAGGGTTCGGAGCTGCTGTGCCATCGTGCGTGGGCTGCTTCTGGGTTGATCGATTCCCGTTGGCGAGCAGACAGGGTTTTGGCAAGCTCTCGATTCCAAGCGGCAACCGTTGCGCCGCTGGGGCTCGAAGTGATGCTGAACTTGCTTGCATCCATACCCTTGCTCGACGCCGCGCAAACGTTGGCCAGCGATGCATGGATCACGTCCCCGCAGGGCGCACTTATGAGCGTTGGCAGCGATGAGTTCATTCCGAGCGGGCTGGTGCTTGACATCGGGCTCGGGATGGACGGCGTGCATGAGGTAACGGGCGGACTCAAAGCCAACACCATCGGCAAGATCGACCAAGTGGGTCCGGGGAGCGTCGAACTCGGCCCCGCCGTGACGTGGCGATCGTTCTGTCGGTCGGTTTGGACCAGCCAACTGGCCGTCGATCTGTTCCACCAAGGAGGTACGCCGTCTGCGAAAGCAGAGGCTTCCGACGCAGAAGGCTGGGTAACCGCACCTCCGAGCGGCGTGCCCGCTTCGGATTGGGAAGAGGGAACGGTGGCGCTGCGCGCTCTCGCCAGCCGGGCCGCGGGGTTGCCTGCGGCGTATGGCGTCGTCTCGTTGCTGGAGAGTTTCGCCGCCCGCAACGCCGGTGGGATGCTGCGTGCGGTCGGTTTGACGCGGCACGCTGCATTCGACGCCTTCCAAGGCATCGGTCCGAGCTTCAAGGGCATGAGCGTCGATGAACTCGGCGTCGCGGATCTCGGGATTAGCGACGACCAAGCTCGAACGTTGCTCAGGGTGTTTCCGACGGGCAATTCCAGGCTGACGACCGCAGCAGGAGATGCTGGGTGGTGGGGCTTCTCCTACGTCTTCGACGGTGGGACGTCCGTTGCGCAGACGCTGACCGGGGCGCAGTCCCTAGATCCACAAACGTCCACACTCGGAGCCTACGTCGCACAACTCCAGAGCTGGCTTGCCAATCCCACAGCGCTCGCCACGTTGGCACCAGGCGTCAACGCGCAAGCGGCACAAGCCATCCTTGGCGCGGCCAGCGCCGTCGCAGAGCGCGAGCGACAAGCGGAGGTCGAAGCTGAACTGGAGGAATTCTTGGCCCGCCTGAGCCAGGACAACGTGCAGTTGGACCCCATCATGGGTGGCCCGGCCGTTGGAGCGGAGGCGATGGCGGAGGGGCTGGTCGTCGACATCGGTCGCTTCTATCTCGCCGCGATCATCGAGCAGACGATGATTTGGGAATTTCCGCGCAACATGGCCGAAGTGCCCGCGGCCGGGGTTTCCGAAGAGAAGACTGGTGGCGACAAGGACTGTGTGTGTGAACCGGTTGCTGCAGAGTCTGGTCTGCAACGCGTTCACAAGACCTTGAAGAAGCTCGCAGACAGCCCATTCGAGTGGCTCGCCGTCAACGTGACGTTCGCCGCGAGCGAGTGGTTCGCTAAACTCGATATCCCGGCGAAGGAGTTGGTTGCGATCGCGCTCTTCGTTGGTGTTTCCCTCGGTTTGGTAGTTGTTATTGCACTGGCACTGGCGGTGCCGCCGCTCACAATCCTCGCTGCGGCAGGAGTCGCCAAAGCACTGGGCCAGCTTCGGGATGCGTTCGCATCCGAAGGCGCGCTGCGCGAGGCAGTGCAAGATGGGGCCTACGCGGTGACCGTCCAGAACCTGGGGTTGGACGGCGCCCAAATCAACATCAAGTTGGTCTTGCTTCCAGTTGGAGATGGGCTGTCTGGCGAAGGGTTGATGGAGGTGTCGCTATGCGCGGAGTTGAAGCCGGCGCTGGGACCGTTGGACGGCGAAAAGCCTCCCGAGTTTGCTACCGTGGTCTTTACCGACGTACGTGTCCGCCCGAACGCGCCTTTTCCTCTGGACTTACATAGCTACTCTGTGCTCGATTTCGTCGAGGAAGATCTCAAGGATGAGGCCAAGAAACTCGCCGAACGCCTCAACGAGCAAATCGCGGCTTCCTTGCAAGCGGTTGCACGCGTCTCGCCGGAGCTGGATCCTGTCGTCGCCCGCTTCCGCGCGATCGATGGCAACGCCCTCTCGATCGAACTCGCCCTTCCCCCGGCGAAGTGGCCCAAGGCGGCACCAGCCGGCAGTGTCATTGTTGGGGTGAACGCGTCGGCGGATTCGGATTTCGTCCACGAGCCGGTTTCTGGTGTGGTGTCGGTCACGTCGCAGGCCGTGGCCGGCGGCGTGCATGTGACAACCCGCCGGCTCGAAGCGCTCGCATCGATTCGCGCCGAGGTCCACGGCCCAGCAGTTGGCGGTATCCCCGGCTCTTGGACCGGCGCGGCCTCGGAGATCGCGCAACCTCCATGGCGCGGAGCAGCGTCTGGTCCTGCTACGATGCCGTTGCGGGTTGCGATGGCCGCCGCGCCAACGTGGCCGGGCTTCCCTCCCGACGGTGAGGTTGCATGGACCAAGGAGTTGCTTCCCGGGAGTGGAGGGTCCCCACCCGTCGCGACGCTGCGCGCGGAGCAGGAGTCGAGTGCTCTCATCAAGGCGTTGAGTTCGTGGAAGAAGCTTAGCGATTCAGAGCTTGCTCAGTACCTGGATGAAGCGCAGGCCGAGCCTCTCTTGCTATGGTTTTCGACGACGGCGGACGTGAGCGCCTACGGTGACCTGCTCGCTCTTGTGCGCCGTGCACAGGCAGAGTTGCTCGACCCCAGCGTCGCAGCCAAGTGGGGAGAATTCGGACCGTGGTTGGACTTGCTCGGTAAGAGACTGACCGCAGCATACACTCTACCCTCCTCCGCAACGTGGCCGGGGCCCTTGCATGAGCTGCTACTGCCGATCCAGAGCACGAAGAGCGCGGGCTGGCAGGAGCGCTACGCGAGGGTTTCTACCAAGACCGTGTTCGTCGCCGATCCCACTGCGGTGGACGATACCGAAGTCGTTGGTGGCGGCGTGTCGCGGGATGCTGGGTCGACAGTCGGATTGAAGCTGCCCGAGCCACCGCCGAAGCCGAAAGCGCACTGGATGAGCACCTTGCCGGAGGGAGGCGGCCTCGATGAGTAGCGCGCGACGATGGCGTAGCGCAGCCGCGCATTTGGCAGTGGCGAGCGTGATCCTCGTCTCAGGCGCGCAAGGCTGTTACGCGAAACCAACGGAAATATGCTGGCTCGATCTCACTGTGACAGCGGAGATTTGCGGTGGATGTCCGAGCACATATGATCTGCCAGGAGATATCGCTGACCTACGATACGAAGTCGAGATTTTCGAAGAGCCGCTCCCGGGACAGAGTTTGACAGAGGCCAAGAGAGTTCTTTCTAAAGCATGGAGTTTCCGCTCTGACATGAGCTGCCGCAGCGATTACGTCAACTACCCTGAGTGGGACCCCAAGGCTTGGCGTCACTCCGGGACACTCATAAAATTCAAGGATGGAATCTGCCGGGATCGCGGACGGCTGACCGTCATCGCGACCCCCTGCGATCTCGACCCCGAGACCGGCAGGTGCAGGTTCGGCAAGGACGATATCGAGGTCGTCGTCGAGTGGCAGGGCGGCGAGGACCTCGTCGCGCCCGAAGACGAGTGGATCGATGCCCCCGATCGGCACCTTTCGGTGAAGATCTGCCAATGAGCATGGACCCGGCGCATCCGGCCAATCACCGCTCCTTCGCCGACTCACGCCGTATTCCCGTACCGTAAAACCCTCTCTGCCCTACGGGCATCTCTCCAACAGGGAGAGAACGGGAAAGCCGGCACAGCTCTGCGGATCGAAGACGCTTCTCTCTCCCCGCTAAGCGGGGAGAGATGGCCCAGCGGGCCAGAGAGGGGTCGACACAACCGCGCGCCGCATCTGCACCACCTTGCGACCAGATGCCCCGCACGCTAGCTTCCGCGCCCTCGCCGCAGCGGTCGGCGACCCCACTCAGCTTCAGGAGTTCGCATGAGCAGCACCCCGAACAAGCGGATCGGCAAGGTCGGCGTCATCGGCGCCGGCGTGATGGGCAGCGGCATCGCCGCGCACCTCGCCTCGGCGGGCGTCCCCGTCCTGCTGGTCGACATCGTGCCGAAGGACGCTCCGGCGCTGCCCGCCGACGCCGAGGCGCCCGAGTACGCCGCCGTCCGTGGTCGGCGCAACGCGATCGCCGCTGGTGCGCTCGGGAAGATGCCGAAGTCCAAGCCCTCGATCTACCAGAAGGCTTCGGATCTCGCGCTGATCAGCGTCGGCAACCTGGAAGACGATCTCGCCGAACTCGGCGCCTGTGATTGGATCGTCGAGGCGGTGGTCGAGCGCCTCGACATCAAGCAGGCGGTCTTCAGCAAGATCGACGCCCACCGCGCGCCGCATACCATCGTCAGCAGCAATACCTCCGGCATCCCGCTCGCTTCGATGGCCGAGGGGCGCAGCGAGGGCTTCCGCAAGCACTTCCTGATCACCCACTTCTTCAACCCGGTGCGCTACATGAAGCTGCTCGAGATCGTCTCGGGCGCCGATACCGATCCGGCTGTGACCGCGAAGATGTCGGCCTTCTGCCAGGACGACCTCGGCAAGGGCGTCGTCATCGCCAAGGACACGATCAACTTCATCGGCAACCGCATCGGCGTGCACGGCATGATGAAGGCGCTCGAGCTCTGGCAGCAGAGCGACCTCGGCATCGAGGCCATCGACGCGATCTGCGGTGAGGCGCTCGGCCGGCCGAAATCCGCCATCTTCCGCACCGCCGACGTCGTGGGCCTCGACACCTTCGGCCACGTCGCCCGCAACTGCTACGACAACCTGCCGCACGACGAGGAGCGCGACGTCTTCGCGCTGCCCGAGGTGATCCAGAAGCTGGTCGCCGCCGGCGCGACGGGGGCCAAGGCCGGCGCCGGCTTCTACAAGAAGGTCGGCAAGAATATCCTGGTCTTCGACCCTGCCGCCGGGGATTACCGCGAGCAGGTCAAGTTCCGCACCGACTCGCTCGGCGCGGCGCGCAAGACCGCCGACGTCGGCCAGCGCATCGCCAACCTCTGCGCCGCGGACGACGCGGCCGGCAACTACGCCTGGGCGCTGACCTCGTCGAGCCTGGTCTACGCTGCCAACCGCATGGGCGAGATCGCCGACGACGTCGTCAGCGTCGACCGCGCCATGCGCTGGGGCTTCAACTGGGCCCTCGGACCGTTCGAGATCTGGGACGCCATCGGCGTGCAGAAGGTCGCCGATCGCCTCAGCGCCGAGGGTCGCGCCGTGCCGAAGCTGGTGCAGACCATGCTCGCCGAGGGCAAGACCTCGTTCTACGGCGGCGCGCCCGGCGCCCGCACCGGCCTGACCGCCGGCCTGCAGGCGGCCCCGGTCGCCCCGCTGCCCGGCATCGATCTGGCCGACGTCCGCGCCGCCGGCGGCGTGATCGAGCGCAACGAGAGCGCCGAGCTGCTCGACCTCGGCGATGGCGTGCTCTGCCTCGCCTTCGCCAGCAAGATGAACGCGCTCGACGAGCATATCCTCACGCTCGGCGAGAAGGCGCTCGACCTCTGCGAGGCCGGTCGCTACGGCGCGCTGGTCATCGCCAACGACGGCGCGAACTTCTCGGTCGGCGCCAACCTGATGATGATCGGCGGCGCGATCATGCAGGGCGCGTGGAAGCAGCTCGAGGCCTCGGTGCAGCGCTTCCAGGGCTTCACCCAGCGCTGCAAGACCGGCCCAGTGCCGGTCGTCACGGCCTCGCACGGCATGGCGCTCGGCGGCGGCTGCGAAGTCACGATGCACAGCGCCGTCACCGTCGTCGGCGCCGAGACCTATATGGGCCTGGTCGAGGTCGGCGTGGGCCTGATCCCGGGCGCCGGTGGCACCAAGGAGATGACGGTGCGCGCGCTCGCCGGTGTGCCGGCGGACGTCAAGGTCGACCGCCTGCCGCTGCTGCAGAAGGCGTTCGAGGCGATGGCGATGGCGAAGGTCGCGACCGGCGCCGGCAACGCCTTCGAGATGGGCTTCCTGCGGCCGACCGACAAGTTCTGCATCGACACCGACCGTCGCATCGGCGAGGCGAAGAAGATCGCGCTGCGCCTGATCGAGGACGGCTACCGCCCCGTCGGCCCGGCGAGCAACCTGCTGCTGCCCGGCGCCGAGGGCCTCGCTGCCTTCGAGATGGCGCTGGCTGCCTTCCATTGGTCGGGTCTGGCGAGCGAGCACGACAAGATCGTCGGCACGCAGATCGCCAAGGTGCTCTGCGGCGGCGAGAAGGGCGGCCTGCTCAGCGAGCAAGACCTGCTCGACATCGAGCGTGAGGGCTTCCTGCACCTCTGCGGCCTGGAAAAAACGCAGGCCCGCATCCGCCACATGCTCGAGACCGGCAAGCCGCTCCGCAATTAGACCACACCCACCAACGAGAGGAGAGAGACCATGAGCCATACCAACGCTGTCATCGTCGCTGCGGTCCGCACTCCCTGCGGGCGTGGCCTGAAGGGTTCGCTCGCCGCGGTGCGTCCGGAAGATCTCGCGGCCACCGCCATCCGCGGCGCGCTCGCCGCAGTCCCGGGCCTGAACCCGGCCGAGGTCGACGACGTCGTGCTCGGCTGCGCCATGCCCGAGGGTCCGCAGGGGATGAATATCGCCCGCATCGCCGCGCTCCGCGCCGGCCTGCCGGTCGAGGTCCCCGGCGTCACCGTCAACCGCTTCTGCTCCTCCGGCCTGCAGGCCGTGGCGCAGGCGGCGTGGGCGGTGCAGGCGGGGATGGCCGACGTCGTCGTCGCCGGCGGCGTCGAGTCGATGAGCCAGGTGCCGATGGGCGGCTTCAAGATCGCGCCGCACCCGAAGATCATCCGCGAGTGGCCCGAGGTCTACATGCCGATGGGCAATACGGCCGAGATGGTCGCGCGGAAGTACAAGGTCAGCCGCGAAGATCAGGACGCCTTCGCCGCCGAGAGCCAGCGCCGCGCCGCCGCGGCGTGGACCGCGGGCGCCTTCGACGCCGAGATCGCCGAGGTCAGCACCCCCGAGGGTAGCCTGGCGGTCGACGAGCTGATGCGCCCCGACACCACCGCCGAGGGCCTGGGCAAGCTGCGCCCGGTCTTCCAGCCGATGGGTGGCTCGGTGACGGCCGGCAACGCCAGCCCGCTGACCGACGGCGCCGCCGCCGTGATCGTGATGAGCGAGGCCAAGGCCAAGGCCATCGGCGCGACGGTGCTCGGCATCTTCCGCGGCTTCGTCTCGGCCGGCGTGCCGCCCGAGATCATGGGCATCGGCCCGGTCGCGGCGGTGCCGAAGCTGCTCGAGCGCACCGGCGTCGCGCTCGGCGATATCGACCACTTCGAGCTCAACGAGGCGTTCGCGTCGCAGTCGCTGGCGGTGATCCGCGAGCTGGGCCTGGACCCGGCCAAGGTCAACCCGCAGGGCGGCGCGATCGCGCTCGGCCACCCGCTCGGCGCGACCGGCGCCAAGCTGACCGCGACGGTACTGCACGCGCTGCAGCGCAACCGCGGCCGCTACGGCGTGGTGACCATGTGCGTCGGCGGTGGCATGGGCGCCGCGGGTCTCTTCGAGCGCGTTGCATGACATCGGCCGCGGCCGGGGTTATGCTGGCCGTGAGGATTTGTGTAGGAGCCGCGGCGTCGGTCACGCCGTGGCGGAGCGCCGATGTTCGAGGACCGACGTAGCTATCCGCGCCGCAAGGAGACCGTGACGCTCCGTGTGGTCTTGCCTGACGGTGAGATCAACGCCGTGACCACGGATATCGGCCCGACCGGCGCCTTCTTCGCCGGGCTCCGCCACGCGCCGGAGGGCCGCGAGGTCGACGTCTTGGTCCGCCCGATCGGCTCGAAGATCGCGCCGGTGAAGCTGCGGGCCGAGGTCGTTCGGGTCGTCTCGCCCGGCGGCCCGTACCCACCTGGATTCGCGGTGCGTTGGCTGTGGGCCTATTCCGAGGCCGGCAGCGAGCCGATCTTCCACGTCCTGCGCAAGGTGCTGCACATCGTCGGGATCACGCCCGAGCGCCTCGGCACCGGACGCCGCGTCCGCTTCGACTTCCCGGCGGTCGGCGGAGCCTTCGATTTTACTGCCAGCGCGGTCGAGCGCAGCAACGCGTCGGGGCTGCCGCGCGAGGGGATGATCCGTGAGGAGGTCGTCGGCCCGCGCTCACGGAGCTCGTCGAGTCGGGTCGCCGGACTGCCACGGCGGAGCGCGGCCTCGGTGGTGACGACGACGCCGACTGGGAGCAGCTCGGGCGCCGTCATCGTCGGCGACGGGGACGCGATCGACGCGTTCGCAGAGACGACGCCGCCGACCTTCGACGCGATGTTGCCCGATGGGACGCGGGTCGCGCCGGCGCCGGAGATGACCCACGTCTCGGTCGCGCCGCCGGAAGCGGTTGCCGTCCCGGAATTCGCCCCACGCGGTGAGCGCGATCGCTCGGGCGAGTGGTCGACCTACAGTCGCAGCAGCGGCACAGCGCCGCCTCGCCGTCGCACCAGCGACGTCGTCATGTCCGACGATCTCCGGGTGGTCGGGCGCCGGACCTCGGACATCTTGACCGAGCGCGCAGCGCGGCGGCAGACGGGTTCGGGGCATTTCGATCCGGACCATCCGGCGCAGGTCTCGGGCGTCTTCGATGCCGAGCCGACGGCGCCGCCGAGCCGTCCGCGCTCATCGACTGCCCGCAGCGGATCGGGGATCTTCGACGCCGAGGTGGGCGGCGCTCGCACGCGGGCGAACTCTTCCGCCTACGCAACCGACGATCTGCGGCCGATCTCCGATATCCGTCGGATGCCGTCGGAGGGCCAGGACGTCCGCCGCATGCCGAGCGGCAAGCTGCAGGCAGCTCCGGCGCGGCCGTCCTCCGGCCTGCACGATTCGCCCTTCCTCGAGCGCTCGCAGATCTTCGGCCGCGGCGGTCGACTCGACACCGGCATCGGCGTCGACGTGTCTGGCGTCCACAGCGGTGTCCACACGCCGGCCGAAGTCGATATCCCCGTCACCTTCGAGCACGATAGCCGCTTCGTCCCGGCCAAGCTGCGCAGCGCAGCGACCCTGGCCGTGGAGGTCGAGGCGCGCGTCGCGCCACCGATGGAGACCCGCTTCACGCTCAACGTGCCGATCGAGGTCGAGGGCGTTTGGCGTACCGTCTACCTGCACGGCAAGCTGCTCCGCACGCCGGAACCCCGTGATTCCGGCGTCGCCTTCGTGATGGCCATCGAGCGGGTGCAGGAAGGCGAGCACGCCGGCGCCTACACCCGCTTCCTCCAGGCGTCGCAGGCCGAGCCTTGAGCCCCGCGGCGCGCCGTGCGCTGCTCGAATCCGTCGTCGTCACCGTCACGTTGGCGGTCTGGATCGTCGTGGTCGAATGGGCAGGCTCGGTGCTGCCTGCGGTCGCGAGCCTCGCCGGCGCCTTGGTCGCCCTGGGCTTCCTCGCCGCGCCGCTGCTGATGGCCCGCCTCGGCCGCGCCGACGGTGACCCCTACGGCGCGACCCCCGGCCAGGCGATCGGCTCGCTGGGCTTGGGTTTGGTCGTCAGCGTCGTCGTCCTGCTCCCCTTCGCGCTGGGCTACGACGTCGTCGCCCGCGAAATCTGGGGACAGCGCCGCTTCGCCGGCGTCGGCCTCCCCTCGCCGGGGCTCGAGTACCAAGGCACGCCAGCGCCCGCCGAGCCGCCGGCGCAGGGGGCGTTGCTGACGGTCTGGGAGCGTCGCGGTGGCCTGATCGTGCGCAACGAGGGCAGCGTGGCGCTGGAGCTGCGGCCCGATTGCGCCGCATGTCCGGTGCGGCGGCTGCTCCCCGGTGGCTCCGACCAACTCCTCGGTCCCGCCGCAGCCTCCTTCGCGGTGCGCGGACCCGAGGGTGCCGTCGCGCCCGAGCAGATCCGCCGCGGACGCTACCGCGTCGCCGCCGATGCCAATCCGGTGCAGGCCCCGGCCAGCCTCGGTTGGCTGCTGCTGCTGCTCTTGGATCAGCTGATCGTCGTCGCTCTGCCGGAAGAGGCCCTGTTCCGCGGCTGGATGCTGGGCCGACTCCGCGCCGCGATGCCCCCGTCGCGGCAGCTCTTCGGCGTCCCGTTCGGCGCCGCCCACGTGCTCTCCGCCGCGCTCTTCGCCCTGGTACACTTGGCCGCCACACCCGCGCCGCATCGCCTCTTGGTCTTTTTTCCTGGGCTGCTCTTCGCCTGGCTGGCCGAACGCAGCCGCCACTTCGCCGCGCCCGTCCTCCACCACGCCCTCTCGAACGTGACACTGCAAGGTCTTGGGCGGCTCTACGGCTGAGTCGCCTCGTCGTCGGAGAGGACCGCGTCCCATGGGACATTTCGACTGGATTCCAAACAATTCTGAACCGTCGAGATCTGGCGGAGCCGTCCAGGCAGGTGCATCGTAGTAGCAGGCAAGGCGCGTCCCCCCATCCGCGTCCGGCAGTGTCGGCACTTGTCACGGTGGAAGGAGTGACCATGCGTACCTGGAACCTGCGATTCGCGATCTGTCTGTCGGTCATCAGCGTGGCGCTCGGCGCCTGCGGCTCTGATGAATCGGTGGGAGGGCCGAGCCTGACCTCGGACACCGGCAGCCAAGACGACGGCAGCCTCGGCGGGCTCGACGCGAGCGACGGCGCGGTCGGCACCGATGGAACCGGCGCCGGCACCGATACCGGCGGCACGACCGACACGGGCGGCCCGACCGACACGGGCGGCACGACCGACACGGCTGGCACGACCGACACGGGTAGCCCGACCGACACGGGTGGCCCGACCGACACGGGTGGCCCGACCGACACGGGTGGCCCGACCGATACGGCTGGCGAGGACACCGTGCAGCCCGAGGATACCGCGGGCGAGGACACCGTGCAGCCCGAGGATACCGCGGGCGAGGACACCGTGCAGCCCGAGGATACCGCGGCGGATACCAGCACCGAGGACACCGCGGGTCAGGACACCGTGCAGCCGGACGACGCGGCCGCGGATACCAGCACCGAGGACACCAGCACCGGCTGCCAGAGCGACACCGAGTGCGCCGCGGTGGTCAAGCTGACGGCATGCAAGATCGCGATCTGCGACGCCGGAACCTGCAAGGTCGTCGACGACGCGGACGGCACGGCCTGCGACGACGGCAGCTCCTGCACCGACAAAGACGCCTGCCTCGGCGGCTCCTGCGGCGGTGAGGCGATCGCCTGCGACGACGGCAACCCCTGCACCCTCGACGGCTGCGACGACGCCAGCGGCAAGTGCACCGTCGCCCCGGGCACCGATGGCGACGGCTGCGACGACGGTGACCTCTGCACCGACAACGACGCCTGCAAGGAAGGCAAGTGCGTCGGCGCGGCCAAGGTCTGTGACGACAACAACCCCTGCACCGACGATAGCTGCGCCTCCGACAAGGGCTGCGTGGTGAAGGCCAACGAGGCGCCCTGCGGCGACACCGACAAATGCGTCGGCGCGGGCCAGTGCAAGGACGGTAGCTGTGAGACCGGCACCAAGGTCGGCTGCGACGACGGCAACCCCTGCACCGACGACAGCTGCGACAGCAACACCGGCAAGTGCATCTTCGCGCCGAATACGCTCGACTGCGATGATGGCGACAAGTGCACGACCGGCGACAAATGCACCGGCGGCGCCTGCAAGCCGGCGAAGAACGTGACCTGCGACGACGGCAACCCCTGCACCGACGACGCCTGCGTCAAGACCACGGGCCTGTGCGAGTCCAAGCCGAAGGTCGAGGGCGTGGCCTGTGACGACGGCGACGCCTGCACCGAGGGCGACGTTTGCGGCAAGGACGGCACCTGCAAGGCGGGCGGCAGCAAGACCTGCGGCGACGACAATGCCTGCACCGACGACGCCTGCGACCCGAAGACGGGCTGCACCTTCACCCCGAACACGGCCAGCTGCTCCGGCGAGGCCTGCAAGCTCGGCACCTGTGACGCCGGTTCTTGCAAGCTGAGCGACAAGACCGGCTGCGACGACGGCAACCCCTGCACCACCGATACCTGCGACGACAAGGCCGGCAAGTGCGTCTTCACGCCGGTGGCCGACAGCACGGTCTGCGGCGACGGCGACAAGTGCACCGGCAAGTCGACCTGCCAGAAGGGCACCTGCGAGGCCGGGGTCAAGGTCGACTGCGACGACGGCAACCCCTGCACGGACGACGCCTGCGACCTCGCGATCGGCTGCAAATGGGGCGGCAACACCGCGCCCTGCGACGACGGCAACAAGTGCACGAGCGGCAGCGCCTGCAAGAACGGCAGCTGTGGCGCCGGCGCGCCGATCGACGTGGCCAAGATCTGCAACGACAACAACCCCTGCACCGACGACGCCTGCGATCCGAAGACGGGCTGCACCAACGCGGCGAACGACAAGGCCTGCGACGACAGCAACGTCTGCACCGAGAACGACGCCTGCAAGGACAGCAAGTGCATCGGTGGGGCGACCAAGGCCTGCGACGACGGCAAGGCCTGCACCAACGACATCTGCGATCCGAAGTCGGGCGGCTGCTCCTGGACCGCGAACACCGGCGCCTGCGACGACGGCGACGCCTGCACCGAGAAGGACGCCTGCGCCGCCGGCAAGTGCGCCGGTACCGCGCTGAACTGCGACGACGGCAACGCTTGCTCCACCGACAGCTGCGACAAGGCCGCCGGCTGCAAGCACGTCAACGTCGCCGACAGCGCCAAGCAGGCCTGCGACGACGGCAGCAAGTGCACCAAGGACGACGTCTGCGTCGGCGGTCAGTGCAAGGGCGGCGGCGCGCCGGCCTGCGATGACGGCAACGCCTGCACCGACGATAGCTGCGACAAGGACACTGGCGGCTGCAGCTTCCTGCCCAATACCGGGCCGTGCGACAGCGGCGACCTCTGCACCTATGGCGATACCTGCAAGAACGGCAAGTGCGTCACCAGCACGACCAAGTCCTGCGACGACGGCACCACCTGCACCACCGACAGCTGCGACCCGAAGACGGGCGCCTGCAAGTTCACCCCGGTCGCCGACGATACGCCCTGTCAAGACGCCTTCGAGTGCTCCACCAAGGAGACCTGCAAGGCCGGCAAGTGCACCGCCGGCGACACCAGCAAGTGCGCGCTCTTCTCGGATACCTTCGAGTGCGCCGACGCCGGCAAGGGCTGGAGCCTCGACACCCCGCAGGGCAAGAACGTGCTGTGGAAGGTCGACAACTCGCCGAGCACCAACTCGCAGTTCGGCTGCAACCTGAACTTCAACGACGGCACCGACTACTGCGACAGTCAGGGCGGCGGTTGCCAGACGCCGAGCGGCAACGCGACCTCGCCGGTGATCGACGGCACCCAGCTCAAGAGCGCGGCGCGGATTCGCTTCAACGTCTACTACGACCTCGATATGTGCAGCAACGGCTTCACCGACCGGCCGCAGGTGCAGATCTTGGCCGAGACCGGCAACACCGTGATCACCAGCTTCATCATGCAGAAGACCAACCAGAGCCAGCAGTGGCGCCTGGAGACCCGCAGCTTCTCGCAGCTCAAGGGCCAGAAGTTCCGCATCCGCTTCAACCTCGCCAGCGCGAGTGGCCAGTGCGGCAACCAGGGCAAGGGCTACTTCGTCGACAACCTCATCGTCGACGACCAGATCACCGCCGAGGTCTGCGACGACGGCGTCGACAATGACGGCAACGGCCAGGTCGACTGCGCCGACGTCGCCTGCAAGGGCAAGGGCGCCTGCGTCGAGGTCTGCGACGACGGCAAGGACAACGACTTCGACGACGCGGTCGACTGCGCCGACCCCGACTGCAAGAGCTTCCTCTCCTGCAGCGCGGTCGAGATCGCCAAGTGGAATTTCGACTGCGGCGACACGGGCTGGACCTTCACCGACATGAACCGCAACAACGTGAAGTGGGCCATCGACGCGACGCCGGTCGAGCCCGCGCCGTACTCCGGCAAATGCACGATGAACTTCAACAACGGCACCAACTTCTGTGGCACCGGCAACTGCTCCAACTGGACGAGCGGCAACAGCAACGCCGGAGCAGCCGCCTGGGGCCAGCAGATCGATGCCACCGGCTTCAGCAAGGTCACCGCGGTCTACTACTCGTGGGTCGGCTACGAGACCAGCAACAACGCCTCGTCGAACTACGACCAGGGCTCGCTGCAGGCCACGACCGACAACTACGCGCTCTGCTGCGCCGGTACCACGAGCTGCCCCAACCCGCCCGGGCCGAACAACACCTACCCGAGCATCTGCAATACCAACGGCACCGCGACCTACCTCGCGCCGCGGACCAGCGCCGACGCCGGCAAGTGGGTCAAGGTCACCGCCGATTTGAGCAAGTTCGCGGGCAAGAAGTTCAACTTGCGCTACCGCTTCAGCTCGATCGACCAGCAGGACAACAACGGCAAGGGCTGGTTCGTCGACGACTTGGTCATCTACGGCCAGAAGTAGCGAGCCGATGTCGGTGCCGGCCCTCCGAGCTTGTCGTGCGGGGCCGGCACCGCGGCTTGTCCACCCCCATCGCTTGGCGTAGGCTCGCGGCATGTTGGACCGCCGGTCCGGAGCCGTCACCCAAGCTGCTCGCGCAGACCTGCTCGACCGGGTCGGTGCCGACCGCGTCCTGGTCGGCGCCGCAGCTCGCGACGCCATCGGCGGTGGCGAGGCCGACGAACCCATCGCGGTGGTCCGCCCCGCCGATGCGCAAGACGTCTCCGCCGTGCTGCGCGTCGCCCGCGCCCGCCACCTCGGCGTGGTGCCCCGCTCCCGCCTCCCGGCGAATCGGCCTGCAGCCCTACGTGGCACCGTCGTGCTCGATTGTGGCGGCCTCGACCGCCCGCCGGCGATCGACATCAGCCGACGCGTCGTCACCGTTGGCGTCGCCGTGGCGCAGGACGTGATCGACCGTGCTGCCCGGCGCGCCCGCTTGGCGCTGCGGGCCACCTCGGTCCTCGACGCCGACCAGCCGATCGGGGCCCTGATCGCGGGTGGCGAGGGCGGCGAGCTCGGCATCGGTGCGGGCGAGCTGGCGGTCGATCTGGTCTCGGCCGTGATCGTGGCCGGCAGCGGCCGCGTCCTGACGATGAGCGCCGCGGAGCTGCTCGGCCATCCGCCCTGGGCGATGCCGGGCCTGCCCAATCCGGCCGCCCTGATGGTCGGCGCCGACGGTCGGCTCGGGGTCTTGATCGAGGTCTCGCTGCGGCTGCACCCAGCGCCCTTCGCCGGTTGGGCCGACGTCACGCTTCCGGCCGGCCGTGACGGCGTCTTCGCTGCGCTCTCGGTGGGGCGCCGCGCCTTCGCCGCCGGGCTGTGCGACAGCCTGCTGCTCGACGATGCCGGTGATGGCTCGGCACCGCGGGCCGAGGCGCGGCTGTGCAGCCTGCGCGACGTCGACGATCTGCAGACCGTCGCCGGTTTGGTTCGCGAGCGATTCGCCCGTCAGGGCTGCACGCTCGGAGCGCTGCACGCCGAGCCCTCGCGGGTTCGTTTGGGTCAGGAGGTGGCGCCGCCGCGCTGGGCGCCCGGCGGCGACGGCGTGCTCGACGTGCGGGTGGCGTGGCCGGACGCGCCGAAGGTGCAGGACGTGGTCGACGCCCTCTCTGCTGGCGCGCCGACGCGGCGACGTTGGGCGCTGGGGCAGGACGGGGTCCGGCTCCGCCTGCAGCCGATTGCGGTGGCAGGGCGGCATCCGCTGCTCGAGGGCGTGGAGCACCTGCTCGACGCCGGCGCGGTGCCGGTCGGCGCGACCGGGGCGGTGCGCGAGCTGCTGCGCGATCGCATGCCGTCCGGGGCGAAGGTCTTGTTGAACGCGCTCTCGCGGGTCTGGGATCCGGACGAGGTGCTCGTCAGCGGTCGCGGGCCCTTCTGAGGCTCAGAGCGCCGGACGCTGGTCGACGCCGGCGAAGTCTTGTTGTCGCAGCGCTTCGTAGACCACCGCGGTGACGCAATTGGCCAGGTTCAGGCTGCGGATCTGCGGGGAGATCGGCAAATAGCACAGCCGCTTGGCGAAGCGCTCGCGCAGCTCCGGGGCGAGGCCCCGCGACTCGCTGCCGAAGACCAGGACGTCGTCCGAGGCGTAGCCGACCTGATCGTAACGCTGGGTACCGTGGCTGGAGAACGCCCACAGCCGGCGCTCCGCCATCGCCGCGAGGAAGCCCTCGACGGTCGGGTGGACGTGCAGCGCGACGTCTTGCCAATAGTCCAGCCCGGCGCGGCGCACCGCAGCGGCCGAGATGTCGAAGCCCAGCTTGCCGACCAAGTGCAGGCCGCAGCCCGTGCCGACCGCGACGCGGCCGATGCTTCCGGTGTTGCCGGGGATCTCCGGCTCGATCAGGGCGATATCCATGGCTGCGCGCTCCGTCTGCGGCTCAGAAATAGTAGAGGATGCCGATGCCGCCGCTGTAGCGCCCGCCGAGCTCGATCAGCGCGCCGCCGCGGGTCAGGTTGTCGCCGAGCAGGTCCTTCAGGCCCGCGTCGTTGTCGGCCGAGGCGGCGAAGCTGCTGGCGACGAAGAGCGCCGGGCCGACCGCGGCGCTCACGCCGAAGTGATCGGAGAAGAAGTATTCCACGCTGAACAAGGCCTCGAGCAGCAGGCCGAGGTCCTTGTCCTCGACGACCTTGCACGGTGTGCCGGTGCAGTAGATGCGCGAGCCGAATTGCAGCCAGGCGCGCGTGGTCACGCCGGCGGAGAGGCGCGGCGCGTCGATCAGCAGGAAGGTCGCCCCGGCGCCAGCGTGGATGCGACGGGTATCGTCGGTGCGCAGCGAGTCGCGCCACCAATCGAAGCCGACGGCCGCCTCGACCGCCAACGAGCGGCGCCAATAGCGCAGCGCGATCACCGGGGTCGAGCCGAGCACGTCGCTGGTCGGGACCAGCGTGCCGATGCCGCCCTTGCCGCGCATGTCGCGGGCCTCGGCTTCGGCGGGCGAGAGGGCGGTCGCGGCGACCAACGCGAGCGCGACCACGCCCGGACCGAGCAAGGAGAGGACGCTGACGATCGGGGGCCACCGCGCTATCATCGCCGGATGGTGCCCGGCCCTGGTCCGCCGGCACAAGGGGGCGTGTTGGTCGCGACGATCTGGCAGCCGATGGTGGCGCGGGCCCGACCGATGACGCGCCCCTACCTCCTCGCGCTCGGCGTGTGGGCGATCGCTGTCCTGTTGCCGATGCTCGAGCTCTCCGGCGAGGTCGCCGCGCTCGAGCATCCGCGCACCCGCTGGCTCTGCCTGCTGCCGCCGCTGGCGACGACCTGGGCCTGGCTCGCCGGCACGCCCGCGACCCTGCTCGGCGTCGGCCTGCTCGGCGTGCTGCCGGCGCTGGTCGCGGTCCCGGAGCTGGTCGATCCCCCCGCCGCCGCCGGCATCCGCGGCGCCGCAGCGGCGTTGGCGGTCGCCCTCTTCGTCGCCTCTTGCCTCGATCGCTCCAGCAGCGACGCGCCGCTGCGCCAACTCTGGCGTTGGCCGGCGAGCCTCGGCGGGCGCGTGCTCCGCTTGGTCGGCGCTGCTTGGCTGGCGATGGCCTGGGTCTTCGCCGAAGAGGCGCGGACTGGGCGGGTCGCCGCCGTCGCGCTGACGTGGGTGGCGGTGGTGACGCTGCCGGTCGGCGCGGGCCACGAGCGCTTCGCCCGCCACGGCTGGCGCTGGCTCTTCGCCCGGCTACTCTGGGTGCTCGTGGTGGTTCTGCTGTGGCGTTTCGGCCGGGAGGGCGCGTGAAGATCTCCACCATCACCGGCGCGTTGCTCGCGCTCGCCTCGCTCTGGCCGGTCTGGCGGGGGCTTTCCGCCATCGACGCCGGCGACTACCTTGGCGCGGCCTTCGGGTTGGGCCTATCGTGGCTGCTCGCCCGCACCGCGATCGAGCTGATCGCGGCCGGCGAGGGCGGCGAACCGGGAGCAGGATGAGCCGATTTTCTCAGGATCGCTGTCGATTCGGCCTCCGCGCGGCCTTGCTGGCCGGGCTGCTCCTGGCTTGGGGCTGCGCGGCCGAGGAAGTGACCCCGGGGGTCGACCGCGAGATGAGCTCGCTCGTCGTCGACCAGAAGCTGCCCGAGGGCGGCGCCGGCGGTCGACCCTGGGCGCAGAAGCCCTGCACGGCCGGCGCGCTCGCCGCCGATGTCCTGGCCTGCGTCGACGGCGTCGCCGTCACCCGCGCCGCCTTCGATCGGGTCCGCGCCCTAGCGCCGGCGACGATCGGCAACCGCGAGCTGCTCGACGCGCTGGTCCGCGCCGAGGTCCTCGCCGGAGCGGCGATGGCGCAGGGGATGTGGGGCGATTGGTTGATCGATCCGCTGCGCGCGGCGCTGGTCCGCCGCTTGCTGAAGCAGCAATTCCTGGTCGATTTCGGGCCGGAGCAGGTGCGCCAGGGCGATATCGAGCGCGCTTGGATCCGCGGCCCGATCCGCGTCCGCTACGCCCACGAGACCGCCTGGCAGACCATCGACGCGCAGTTTCTCTGCTGCACCGGTGATTGGAAGCGTTGCGAGATCGACGCCAACGTCGCCGCTTGCGCCGAGGGCAAGATCCCACAGGTCGAAGCCCTCGCCGCCGAGATGGCCTCCAACCCGCCGCAGAGCAAGAGCGAGTTCCGCGGCCGTGTGCTCGCGCTGAAGCACCGCTTCCCCGACGCCGCGCTGCAAGAGGTCTCGTTCTACTACGACCCGAGCAAGCCCTTCGATCAGCAGGGTGAGTTCGACATGATGCTCGAGCCCTGGACCCTCGCCGTCACCGCGCTGAAGGTCGGCCAGGTCTCGCCGCCGATCCGCACCGCATACGGCTGGCACGTGGTCATGCTGGTCGGCCGGCAAGACCGCATCGACGGCAAGCCGAGCGATCCCGAGGTGCGCGACGATATCGCCCGCGGCATCCTCGACGGCGTCCGCGAACGCGACGTGCAGCTCTTCGCCACAGGTCTGCTGCGCCAGCGCGGCGCCCAGCTCTTCTACGACAACTTGGCGCTCTGAGCGGACCCGAGTCGGGTACGATCCTGCACGGCCGCGTGACTTTGCGACTCCCTCTGGTCCTAGGGAAACGGGTACTCCTCGGCGTCCGGAGCGAAGCTCCGAATGCCACCCGCCTTCCGTTCCCATGTCCAGATGATCACCTTCGAGTTGTTTCCAAGTCGAGCCTTCGTCTTCTTGGCCAGGTCGATCACGGCGACATCGGACAGTGAGTGGCCCTGTCGTGCATGGTCCCCGGCAAAAGCCTCGAGCAACGCTAGCAACTCCGACTCTGACGGAGACGGGTCAACGGTGAACAACCGCGTCTCGCTTGCCCTGCACGCCCGCTCGACCTCGTCGAAGATCACCGCTGCCCGCTACTGCCGGGCGTTGCCTCCGATCTGAGCCACGTGTCGCGCGAGCTCGTAGATGACAGCGACTGGAACCAACCGTTCATGACCGGAGTCCGTTGCGGCATCGAAGCGGTTGAAGACCTCTTGCTCCTCCGCCGCCGTTGCGTACCCAGGCACCCGAAAGAGCGCGAGCAGATATCCGGTATCGACAACGAACACCGTGGTCACGCAGCATCTCCTTCGTTGTCCAAGAATGAGCGGAGCCGTTGGAGCCGAGCCTTCGTTTCGACCTTCCGCCTGTCGACGTAGCCTGACGCGAGCTGTGTGCGGTAGGTCTCTTGCGTAACATGACGACCCAGTTCGCCCTGACGCAGGATGACCCACGGGTCCGGCAAGTCGGTCAGGCGTGTGAGGGACGAAGCGCCCAGGGCTTCGTCCCAGTGGCACAGCACGACGCCTCGCATTTTCTCCTCGTCGAGACTGTCGAGCAGCGCAGGGTTGTGCGTCGTGACGAGCAGCCGGACCCCGCGGCGTTCTGCCTGTCGCCACACAGCGTCAAGCAGCGTCTTCGCCCGAGATGGGTGAAGGCCGTTGTCCAACTCTTCGACAACAACGATGTCGCCCCGCTCTGCGGTCGCCAAGGCGGTCAAGACTGCCAACGTCCGAAGAAACCCGTCGGAGAGCAGCCGAGCGTCGATCGTGTGACCATCGCTCCGCCGTAGCGCGAGCATCACGTCGCCAGGCGTGGCAACGAAGTCGAAGCCCTCGATCGGTTCTTCGGGAAGGCTCCGAACATCTTCAAGAATACCCTGTAGATTCTGGCGATCTACTGCGTCTCGACTGGTGTGGAGTGCGTGGAGGACGGACGAAAGGTTCGAACCATTGCGTGCGAGGTGTCGCTGCTTCTGTCGCTCGTAGTTGCGCATCAACTGCGGCGATGGATCGAAGACGAAGAGATCGGGAAATTTCGCGCGCAGCGCTTCGAGCGCTTCGAGCAAGTGGCCCGAGATCTGCTCGCCGGCGACCTGCTGCAATCGCATGAGGATGGTGCTGTTGGCGGGCTGATTGATCTGCTTGGTGCGTCCGTCTGCGCTGCGGTACTTGAGCCGCAGCAGACCGACACCGCGTCGTCGCGCGTCGTAAACTTCCTCGCCGCCGAACGACAATGACTCTCGCCATACGCTCGGGCCAGAGAGGTCGTTCTTGGGCGGACGCGTGCGAATCTCTACGCTGTACTTCAACGATTCGTCGCCGAACTCGAGGCAGAAGCCTTTGGCGTCGTTCCGGGTTGCACCGATCAGACCGCCTCGAAGCTCGTGTCGTGAACCGCGGCCCAACTCACCGATCTCGTAGAGCGGTACGCACCGGACCAGTTGGCCGAGAAGTTCGATCGCCTCGATCGCGTTCGACTTGCCCGAACCATTGCGCCCGATCAGCACGGTAACAGGCGACAGCGAAAGATCGAGAGAAGCGTCGGCGAATCCCTTGAAGTCCTTGAAACAATACATGCTATCTCCCGCCCTCTCGCGTCGCACGGTCAGCCTCGCACGCCCCACCGACAAGTCAAGCTCGACGATGTTGCCGAATCACGAGGTCAGCCCGCTCAGAGGCCCAGATAGAGCGCCTCCAACGTGCGCTCGTCGCGGCCAAGTAGCGTGGCTTGGCTGGAGCGCCCGGCGTCGAGCAGGCGTCGTTCCAAACGTAGCGATTCTGGCAGAGGCGGGGCGTAGCTACGGCCTCCGGTCTCTCCGTCATACGAGATCAGTACTGCAGCGCCGCGTGCACGCAAGCTCGCCACCTCGGCCGCAAGGCGTTCGGAATCGAGGCCGCTAGCATAGCGCCGGTCACGTCCGGTCGAGGTGCCGACGTAGGGTGGATCGAGGTAGACCACATCTCCAGAACCGGCGTCCGCCAACTGCGCTGCGAAATCCCCCTCCCGCACCTCGCAGCGGCCAGCGAGCAGATCTGCCACAGCGTGAGCCGCAGCGCGCACCTTGTCCGGGTGCACGCCGCGCCGGCGGTGGTCTGGGCTCTGGTTGAAGCGGCCGTCGCTTGACCAGCGGGGCGCGTTCTTCACCGCGCGGGCGAGTAGATAGAGCAACCGCGCCGGTTCAGGGTCGGACCAATAAAGCTCCCGCTCTGCGTAGTAGTGTGCTGCGGGATCGCTGCGCTGGGCCTGCCAGATCGCCGCGTAGGCGTCGGCCAGGGCCGCCGGCTCGGTCAGCGCTTGACGCCACAGCGCAGCGATCGGCCCGTAGCCGTCTCCGAGCACGAAGCGGTCCGCGACGCCCGCCTCTGCCGCCGCAAGCGTCATTGCCGCGGAGCCACCGAAGGGCTCGAGCATCCGCCGATAGCGACGCCCTTCCAGCGCGGCCAAGATCTGCGGGGCAAGACGCCGCTTGCTCCCCTGATAGGCGAAGAGATGTGGTGGCAAGGCCCGAACTCCGGCCGCGGACGCGCCGCTAGTGCAGCGTCCGCACGACGCCGGCGACTTCGCCCAGCACGCGCATCCGCGACGCCGCCTCGGCGTCGTAGAACATCGGCGCCATCTCGCGATTCTCCGGAACCAGGCGGACGCCGCCCGCCTCGGCGTAGAAGCGCTTGACCGTCACCTCGCCCTCGACGTCGACCACCGCGATCCGGCCGTTGTCGACCCGCGGCGCGCTGCGCACGAGCAACAGATCGTGCGGCAAGATGCCCGCCTCGACCATCGACCGACCCTGCACGCGCAGGGCGAAGACCTCGCCGCCACCGGTCAGGCTGGCGTCCAGCGAGAGGACGTCGTCGGCCTGCTCCACCGCAGGGATCGGCACGCCCGCGGCGACCTTGCCGAGCACCGGGATGGTCCGCACGTCGCTCTGCCGCCGCGCATCGACCCGCGGTCGCAGTGGCAGCACCGCCGCGCCCGCGCTCGCCGTCTCGCTCGCCGCGCCGTCCACCGGCGTCGCCGGGGCCACGCCGTCCGGGCTGGTCGCGCCGTCGGGCAGCTTCAGCAAGGTCAGGCCGCGCGAGGCCTTGCCCTCACGGCTGATATAGCCCTTCTTCTCCAACGCGACGAGGTGCTCGTGCACGCCGTTGGTCGAGCGCATGCCGAAGAATTCAGCGATCTCGCGCACTGTCGGCGGATAGCCGTGGGCGCCGAGGAAATCGAGCAGATGGTCGAAGATCATCCGCTGGCGCGTCGTCAGGTCCGCGCCGAAGGCGTCAGCCGCCTTGCCCGGTCGTTTCGCCAGTCGTGCCATCTCCGCCTCCCACGCGCCCGCAAAAGGGACGCGTGGGGGCGAAGGTACTGAACAAATGTTCCGGGCGCAAGAAAACCGTTCGGACTACTCCGAGACGGTGATCGAGATGACCTGGATCGGCTTGAGCGGGCGGTCGCCACCACCGGTCGGCGTGGTGCCGATGGTGTTCACGATGTCCATGCCCTCGATCACCTTGCCGAAGACCGGGTGCTTGCTCGGGGTGCGGGTATCCCACCAGTCGAGGTAGCTGTTGTCCACCGTGTTGATGAAGAACTGGCTGCCACCCGAGTTCGGACGGCCGGTATTCGCCATCGAGAGGGTGCCCGGCTCGTTGCTGAACTTGGCGTCCGGCAGGAACTCGTCCTGGATATTGCCGGTCGGCGGGCCACCGGTGCCGGCGCGCGAGCTGTTCGGATCCTTGGAGTAGGGGCAGCCGAACTGGATCATGAAGTTCTTGATCACGCGGTGGAAGTGCAGGCCGTTGTAGAAGCCGGCCTTGGCCAGCTTGATGAAGTTGTTCGAGGTGATCGGCATGGAGTCTTTGTAGATCTCCACCGTGAAGCTGCCGAGGGTCGTCTCGAAGGTCGCGGTCGGGTTCGCCATCTGGGTACTCCTGTGGTCGCGCCGCACCGGCGCGCGGGGTGGCGAACCCTATTGCACGGCCGAGATCCGGGCAAGTCGCGGCAACGCCCCGCCGCGGTGTGCATTCTGCCGGGTCGCAACCCTTTCGCTCGCAGCCGAACGGGGGCAGACTCCCGCCCCGGCGAGTCGCGGGTGGACAGACGGCCGCTGGCGGGCACGACCCGACAGAGGAAAGTCCGGGCTCCACACGGCAGGGTGCCGGCTAACGGCCGGCGGGGGTGACCCCAGGGAAAGTGCCACAGAGAGTAGACCGCGTCCCCGGCCGGCGACGGCCCGCGACGCAAGGGTGAAAGCGTGCGGTAAGAGCGCACGGGCTGCGGCGGAGACGTCGTGGTCGGTAAACCCCACCCGGAGCAAGGTCAAACGAGCGCGCAAGCCGCCTTCGGGCGGCCGGAGGGCAGCCGGTCCGAGCGCTCGGGTAGACCGCTCGAGGCGTCCGGCAACGGGCGTCCCAGACGAATGGTCGTCACCACGGCCCGGGCGACCGGGCCGCGGAACAGAACCCGGCTTACGGCCACCCGCGACTCGCCATCTCTCGAAAACGCCGGCAGATCAGCCTTCGGGCTTCGGCACCGGCGGCTGCCACAGCTCGATCCGGTTGCCCTCGGGGTCCATCACCCAGCCGAAGCGGCCGAAGTCGCCGTCCTCGATCTTGTCGTCGACGGTGCAGCCGTTCGCCCGCAGCTGCGCCAGCATCGCGTCGAGATCGCGGACCCGGTAGTTGATCATGAAGGGCTGGCGGCTCGGCGCGAAATACGTCGTGTCGGCGTCGAAGAGGCTCCACACCGTCGAGGCGTCGCCCTGCGGGTCGTTCTCGGCCCAGCTGAACGCGGCGCCGCCCCAGGCCTGCACCGGCACGCCGAGGTTGTCGCGGTACCAGGCCGCCATCGCCGCCTTGTCGCTGCATTTGAAGAAGATGCCGCCGATGCCTTGGACGCGCTCCATGAATCCCTCCTCAGTTGCGCCGCCGCCGCCGCTTGCGCCGCGTGCCACCACCGCCGCCGCCGCCGTGCTGCGACGCCAGGGTCTCGGCCGCCTCGATCGTCGAAACGCCCTCTTCCTCGGCGACCCGCTCGAGCGCCTGCACCGCGAAGCGCAGCGCCACGCTCTCCTGGAATTCGTCGTTGTGGTCGATCGCGTCGAGCAGCAGGCCGACGTGCTGGCGCTCGGCGCGCAGCTCGCGGAAATCCGGGGCCGCCATGACGTTCGGATCGTTGCCGCGGGTGCGGTTGCCGTTGACCCGGTCGAGCTCGTCGTCGCTCTTGCCGGACCAGCGGTCGGCGCGATGCCGGTCGGCGAGGCCGTAAAGCTTGGCGATCGGGTCGAAATCGGGCTGACGGTGGTCCCACGGGTTCTGCATCGGGGTGCGCAACAGCACCGGGTCCAGCCGGTTGCCGCGGTTGTCCTCGCGTCCGCCGCGGCCCGCCTTGCCCTTCTTCTCGATCGTCCGGCCCTTCTTCTCTTTCGGCGCGCGGCCGCCCCGGCCCTCGCTCCGCTCGGCGTCGCCGCCGTCGTCGTCGTTGCCGTTGTTGGCGCCGTCGTCGCTGCTGCCCGCGCTATTGCCGTGCGAGCTCTCGCGCGCCGGCACCATCTCGGCCGGCCACAGCCGTCCGCCGCGCAGCGCCGCGACCAGGCCGGCCTGATCGACCGGGGGCTCGGCGAAGACCGTCGCCACACCGCCGAAGCGCGGCTCGCCCGGCGCCGCGGCCGAACCGCCGACCGCCCGCAGGCCCGCTGCCTTGGTCGTCGCGACCGCGCGCTCATTCGAGGTCGTGTGCCGCGGCGAGCTCGTCACCACCACCGCGTGCAGACCCTCGGTGCCGACGAAGACGTCGCCCTGGGCGTCGTGATCGAGGTCGCGATCGAAGGGCTGCGCCACGATCACCGCGCCGCCGCGCTCGGCGAACGCGCCCGCCACCGCCGCCGCCGGGTAGGCGTCGGCCTCGCCCTTGAGCTCGGCCCAGCCGCGGCCGCGGAACCAATCGTCCGCCGCCGCCGGCACACAGATCAGCCGCCCGACGTCGGTATCCAGCTCGGCAGCGACGAAGAAGAGCACAGCCCCCTCGCCCTCGCCGGCCACGCCGACGTCCAGCGCCGGAGCGGCGTCGGGCGCCACCAAGAGCATGCCGTCGAGGCCCTCGGCCGCGGCTGCGTCGCGGAGGGTGGTGGGGTCGAGCGCATCCGCTCCAGCGCGGACGTGCAAATCAATCAAGGTCGGAATCACGGTTGCTCTCTGCTTGGTGTGCGGCTCGCCGTCACATCCTGCTCTGAGTCGGAGAGCCTGCTTCGCGCTCGGGGCCCGTCGGCCGCGCGGTTGGCTCGTGCCGGTGCGCCCAAGCGCGTTCCAGCGCCGCGGACTGTAGCAGGTTTTGGCGGCGCGGCAAGCGCGTGATGAGCCTCGGCTTCGACCTGGCCATGGCCAGCGGGGTCCGCAGCCAGTACCCTCCGCAGCACGCCACGCAGCAACGCGTGCCGAGGAAGATCATGTCGCAGAGCGCATCCACGCCGAGCGGGCTGCAGCCGGCGTCTCCCACCGCTGGTCGCGGCCGATGGCCGGCCCTGGTGATGCTGTTCGCCCTGGCGCTGCTGCCGACCTCGGCCCGCGCAGGGCCCGCGATGCAGGCAGGCCTCGGCGTGGTCGGCACCGGCTCGAGCTGGCGCGGCGACGGCGGCGGTGGCGCCGCCGTCCGCTTCGGCTATCGCTTCCTCGGTTGGCTCGCCGCCGACGTCCTTGTCCGCGAGCAGCTGCTCTCGGTCGACCAGCGCCTCAACACGGGGCTGACGCTCGGCGTCACGGCGTATTGGCCGCGGCAAGGGGTGCGGCCGAGCGCGCGGATCTATGCCGTGCATCAGCACGAGGAGGGCCTGGTCTCGGTCCTCGAGAACCCATGGGGCGTGTTGCTCGGGATCGGCGACGGCATCCGGCACCGCGCCGGCGGCGGCTTCAGCGCGGGCGCAGAGGTCCCCTTCCTCGAACGCGGCCGCTGGGAGTGGTGCATCGTCACCAACGCCTCGGCGACCTATTTCCCCGACACCAGCCTCGGCCCGGCCTGGTACGTCGGCGGTTTCGTCGGCTTGGGCTTCAACTACGCCACCGGAGACCCGCCATGAGCCGCGCCACCGGGTTCGGTCCGGCCCTCGCCCCAATTCTCGCCCTGGCCCTCGGCCTGCTCGCCGTCGGCTGCGTCAGCATCCCGGAAGAGCTGGCCGACCACCCATGCCCCGATGGCGGCACCACCCTGACCTGGGAGAACTTCGGCCACGACTTCATGAGGAGCTACTGTGTGCACTGCCACGGTGGCCCCAACGGCTACAGCTCGCGCGCGCTCAATACGGTCGAGGCGGTGCGGGTGCAGCGCGATCGCATCTTCATCAACTCGGCGCTCGACAATACGGCCATGCCCCCAGGCCCCGACGATCCGCCGCGGGACGAGCGGGTCAAGCTCGCGGAGTGGCTGGCGTGCGGGGCGCCGTAGCGGACGGGACCGACCACGCTACCCGGCGCGCTCGTCACACACGACATGGTGGGACATGACCTTGACGACGCCATCGGTGCGGCGGGCGCTGGCGCCTCCGCAGGGTCAGGGCGTCGGCTCCGAACGCGCGAATTCGATGTGTTGACTGCCGTCGCCGATGACCAGGTCGTCCCGGTCAACGTTCCATTCCAACGCGACGCCGCTGCGCAAAACCAAGCGCACCGCGGCCTGTAGCTGCGTCTGATCCTTGTCCGCGCACGTACCGGCCTGCCATGCCCACTCGCCGAGCTTCAGCGTCGCGCCGTCCACCGCGACGCTCGCCTTCCCGGCTGCGCAGCCGTCGAAGACGTCGACGCTGCCCGTCGCGTCGAGCCGCATCGTCGCTGGCGGGTCCCACGACCCCCGCAACATGAACGACCCTGCGATTGGCACAGCGCGGGCCTCCCAGCTCGTGCCTACCAAAGGCGTGTCCGGGTGAGCGACCTCCTCGTCGATATAGCGCACGAGGTCGGCTTTCCGCCGAAGTGTGAGCGTCGTTCCGTCGAATTTCACGCTCGGCCCGCCGGAGAGGAACGCGAAATACCAATCTTCTTGTTCGGTCCGCTCGAAACAATACATCGCCGTCCAAGAGGCCATCGGGACTTGCATCACAGCGTCGTCGAATTGGACCCCACCGTCGAAGTGGTTGCAGCCCGCATCACCGAATACCCAGTCCGGGTCCGTCCTGAACCCGATCGTCAGCTCGGTACCCTCGACCAACGCGAAGGCGACGCCGTTTCGCACAACTTCCTGTGATACGAAGGTCCGGCCCGCGAACGGGGAGAGGTCGATCGCCCCCCGTTCGCCGGAGTCGTCGGTGGTGCAGCCTGCGAGCAGCGCCGACAGCAGCGCCAGCACTGCGAACAACACGCTCAGGTCGCGCGGGCGCTGCCTCGACTGCTGGTCCATGGTAACCACCTATTCCCGCTCTCGAATCTGCGCCAAACACGCCGGCCGTCAGCTCGGAACCCCCCGCAACGGCATCCAAACCACCGCCAACCCAGCGCGCGCCAGCGTCTCGGCGACGTACTGCCGCTGAAACGCCGCCAGATGCACCGAGCCGCTGGTCTCCGCGAAGCGCTGCAGCGCCGCCGGCTCCGGTAGCTCCCGCGGGCTGCGGTACGAGGCCTCGACCTCCATCCACAGCTGCCCGGTCCACGGCAGCGGCTGCCCGTCGGCATCCGAGCGCATCAGACCCAACGCGAGTCGACCGACCACCCGGAAGCAGCCGGGTTCACCATCGGTCTCGACCACGAAGGAGCGCTCCTTCTCTTCCACGAGAAGGCCGACGGCGGCCTTGTCTACACGGGGGCGCTCGAAGTCGTGGCGGCGCAACGTGATCGCGTCGAGCGCCAGGTCCGCGATGAGTCGGCTCAGCTGCTGCTTCATGGTTCAGGCCGCCACGAGGACGTCGGCGCTTTCGTGCTTGCTCTTCGGTGTCGGCCGTGTCTCCGACGCGATGCACTTCCAGGCTCCTGGCAGCGACGCAGCGACCGGGACGTTCCACACCCTCGGTAGCTGAGGCTTCGGGGCCACGAGCGCCGGATCGACGAAGAACGACGCGGCGACGTCGACGCCGATCGCCTCGGCGAATCGCACGATCGTGTCGAGCTTGATGCCGCGGGCCGTCTCGTCGTCGAGCATGCGCGAGATCGCGCTCTCCGACGTTCCCATCCGCTCGGCCAAGTCTCGCTGGCTGACGCCGTGCGCGCGGAGCAAGATTCGCATGTCCTGCACGAGGCGCTGATGCACCGCTCCATAGCGTGCATGCGCGCGCGCAGCTGCTCGTTCGTCTTCCGGCAGGGCCGCGATCCAACGCTCGAGCACGGGGCTCAACGGGGTCGTCATGGTTGGCTCCTCCCTTGAAATTCTCATCCCTGAGAAGTCTGAGCACAGAGTAGGTGCTCTATGGCGCAAGTCAAGGCGTGCATCGGCAACCCGGGGTTGCCTCTCTCCGTTGCTCTACGGGTGCAGCAGGTTGTCATCACTCAGGAATGCTGCGGGATTGCGATGTACCTCATCGCATCGCCCGCAAGCGAGGCCGATGTCCTGCTTCTGTTTGGTCTTCGCATGAAAGGCAAGTACGACGACCGCTCCCGACAACATCGTGAAGTAGATGCGCTTTGCCCCGTCCTCGCTGCTCGTCTTGAGCTCGAGTACGGTGCCGCGACAGTTGCCCTTGCAGTGAATCGACTTGTGGGTCCGGGCAGCGGCGGTGTCGCGGAGCTGCCGGGTTCGATCGAAGAGCCACTGGAATTCGGCAACGTCTGCGGGGGCGACTTCTGGGTGCGCGTAGACCCGCTGCGTGGGATGTGCGAGTGGCGGCGTCAAGCGTTCGGCTCCGTGCGATGCGCGGAGACCGTACGGAGACGAGGGCCACGGTGCAAGTGGTCGCGAGGCCAGCCCGCCGCGTTCGGCCTACGCGCTCAACCCTCACGCCGGCTCAACGCAAAATACTGCCCCAGCGGCTTGCCCTTCTTGAACGCGGTGCCGATCGAGACGTGCTCGCTGACCTTCCACATATAGTCGCACATCGAGCCCCAGACCAAGCCGGCGGTCAGGCCGATCGGCGGCTTCGGGTCGGGCCAGCTCGCGACCGGGGCGCGGCTCGGCTGCTCGTAATAGTTCACGAAGACCTGGCCGCCGTGGTCGGTGCGGCCGTCGGGGCTGTCGCTGCCTTTCTTCCGCAGCAGGAAGTAGCCCGGACCGGTGAACCAGAAGACGTGCGAGACGAAGCCCGCGTGGTTGTGGTTGTAGCCGCAGAGCCGCGTCGGGTCGTCGGGGTCGATGGCGAAGCGCTTCTGGAAGGGCCCGCCGATGACCGGCAGCGTGTTCATCCCGTCATGGATCACCTCGGCGCCTGCGGGCGTGCCGGGCGGGACGTAGTGGTCCAGGTCGGTGTGGCGGCCGGCGGCGAGGTCGTAGAGCCTGGCTTGGTCGGCCGGGCGCAGGCCCTCGATGGCGTGGCGGCGGCCTTCGTCGTCCATCGCGTCGAGCATGGCGGCGAGGGCGTCGATCGCGGCGTCCGGGGCGCGCAAGGCGGCGAGAAAGTCGGTGCTGGTGGACATGGCGGGCTCCTACGAGGCCGGGTTTCCGGCGTTGGCGAGGCGCAGGGCGGTGATCTGCGCGACGGCCATGATGGTGTGTTGCGGGTTGACGCCCAAGGTCGTCGGCAGCGCGCTGGCGCAGACGACGTGCAGCCCCCGGGCGCCGCGGACGTGCAGGTCCGGGCCGACGACGCTGCGCGACGGATCGCTGCCGAGCACCGCGCCGCCGAAGAGGTGCGAGAGCACCCAGGTGATGCCGCGGTTGTCGCGCGGCGGCGTCTCGAGCAGGTGCAGCTGGTCTGGGCCGATGCTGTCCGGCAGGCCATAGATCCCTGGCCGCACCGCCGTCGCGCCGTGCTCGAAGTGCAGCTCGGCGAGCAGCCGCAACCCGCGGAGCAGGGCAGCGCGGTCGTTCGCGGTCGGCTTGTAGCGCACGTTCGGCTGGCCGAAGAGCCCCGGTTTGCAGCTCCCCTCGGCCTCGGCGCGGACGGCGGTGATCCACAGCGCCTGATGGCGCGCGTCCGTCAGCTTGTCGACCAGCCCGCGGCCGGCGCCGGCAGTCCGGCCAGCCACCAACTCCAAGGGCAGCGCCAAGCTCTCGATCTTGATTCCGACGCCCGGCTGCAACGTCGCGCCGGGGCCGATCCCGCCGCGGAAATGCACGCTCGCGGTGCCCTGGGTCGCGCCGTGGTGCATATCGACCGGCTCGGGGTAGACGCCGACGCAGGCCGCGCCCGGATGCGAGCGCCAGAAGCGCCCGAGCGCCGCCGAACGCACGCCCGAGCGGTGCAGCAACAGCGGCGTCTGCGTCGCCGAGGCCGCGAGCAGCACACCGCGCTTTGCCCGCACCGCGAAGGTGCCGCCGCGCTGGCGATTCTGCGGATGGCGGAAGCGCCCGCGTACGCCGACCGCGCGGCCGCCTTCGAGAACCACCCGATCGACCGGCGCGCAGGAGAGCACCAACCCGCCGCGTTCGATGACCTCGGGCAGCCACTGCAGGTTCGTCGAGCGCTTGGCGCCCTGCCGGCAGCCCTGCAGGCATTGGCCGCTGCCGACGCAGCCGTGGACGTTGCGCGCCGTCGGGTGGGCCTCGAAGCCGCGGCTGCGCAGCATCTCGAGCAGGCCGGCGTTGCTGCGGCCATAGTCGGGGCCAGTCGGGGTCGGCGCGACTTCGAGGTCGGCGTCGACGCGGTCGTGCGCCTCACCCATCGCGCGCTCGGTGAAGACGTCGCCGAGGCCGTGGTCGCGGGCCCAGTCGTGCAGGACGTCGCCCGGGGTGCGGACCATGATCGCCGAGTTGATGACGGTGCCGCCGCCGACGCCGCGGGCCTGCACGATCGGCATGATCGAGTCGCCCATCGCCACGGTGCCGCCCCAATCGGGCATCATGTCGCGCATCGCGCCGAGCATCGAGTGCGGGTAGTCGTTCCGATCGCGCCACGGGCCCGACTCGACCACGACCACGCGGTAGCCGGCGCGCGCCAGCACGACCGCCGCCGCCGAGCCGCCGCTACCCGAGCCGACCACGACGTAGTCGGCCTGCAGCTCGACGTCGCCGGTGGGCTGGAAGGCGAGGTGGCCGACGCTGCCGGCGTGCGCGGCGGTGCTCATGCCGGCGGCTCCGCGTCGGTGCGTGGCGGGCGCAGGTCGTCGCCGCGGAAGGTGCCGGGGTCTGGGCCGTAGAGGGGCAGGCCGAGCTTCGCGCGGACCTCGGGGTGGCCGCCCCAGAGCACGCCGCCGACCGTCTTCAGCATCAGCATCGCCTGGCGCAGCAGGTAGATGCGCGAGGACGCCATCGCCGCGGCGTGGCGGTCCAGGGCGTCGCGCGGCAGCAGGAAGGCCGGTAGGGGCCAGCCGATCGTGAGCAGCGGGCAGAGCAGGAAGGCGAGGGTCGAGCCGAGCAGGCCGGCGCGGATCACGGCCGGGGCGGCCATGAACGCGGCGAGGCTGGCGTCGGTGTCGAGGCGATCGAGGCCGGGCAGGCGGTCGGTCGAGGGGAAGACGGCGGCGAGCGTCCAGCGGACAGTGGCGCGCAGCATCGCACTCCTCGGTCCGCCCGCGCCCGCCACTCGCGGCGGAGGGGCGGGGGTTGTCGCCGGGCTACTCGGCGGCGGCGGCGGCAGCGACGGTGGCGGGGCTGCCGATCACCGGGTTGCCGTCCTCGTCCATCACGGTGTCCATGTAGAGGAACCGGCTGCAGAAGGGGCATTGCACCAGCGAGGAGCCACGCAGGATGGCCTCGATGAAGCGGGGCTGGACGACCATATTGCAGCCGCCGCAGGAGTCGTCGACCACGGCGACGACGCCGACGCCGTCACGGGCGTCGAAGACCTTCTTGTAGCGGCGCAGGATGTTGCGCTCGACGCCGGCGGCGATCTCGTTGCGGCGCTTCTCGACCTCGCCGATCTTGCCGTCCATCTCGTCCAGCGCGCCGCGGTTGTTGGCGGCCTCGGCCTCGGCGGCGGCGCGGAGGTCTTTGACCTTCTCGTCTTCGCGCTCGATCGTGTTGCGGAAATCCTCGATCGCCAGGGTCAGCTTCTCGACCTCGTCCTCGCGGTTCTGGATATTCTTGCGGACGTTGTCGAGCTCGCGGTTGACCGCGACGTACTCTTTGCTCCGCGTGACGGTGTTGAGCTTGGCCTTGGCGCGGTTGAGCTTCTCGCGCTCGTCCTCGAGCTCGGCGGTCTTCTTGCGGTGCCAGCTCTCGGCCTCGCTGAGCTTCTCGCGCATCTCGCCGAGCTGGCCCTCGCGCATCTCGAGCACGGTCTCGAGCTTCTCGAGGTTGCTGACCATGCCGTTGCGGGTCTCGCGGACGTCGCGGATCTCGTCGTCGATGGCCTGCAGCTTGCGCAAGACGTCGATGATCTGTCGGGGGTTCAGGGTCGCCATCGGAAAGCTCCTCGGGAAAATCGGCCCGCCGGATAGATCCGGCCGCGACGTGCGCGGCTCGATCTTCCGACGAGCCCCGCGGGGGGCTCCGGTGGGCCCACCTGGATTCGAACCAGGGACCAGCCGGTTATGAGCCGGCAGCTCTCACCGCTGAGCTATAGGCCCAGATCCCCGGGGCAAGCGGCACGTCGCGACCCGCCGCTGCGCCCGCCGTTGTCGTCGTGCCGCCGCGCGATGTCAAGAGATCGCAAGGCTTGACCTCCCGCGCGCCGCGGGCACGCTGCCGGCGATGCCGCGCCGCCGCCGATCGACGCTCGCCCACCTCCCCCGCTGCGCGGTGATCGTCGCCCCGCTGCTGCTCGCCCTCCTCGCCAGCGCCGTTGCTCCACGCGCCGCCGCCGCCGCCCCCTTCGCCGTCACCACCTTCGCCGCCACCCCCTTCGCCGCGCCGGACAAGCGGCAGCACGCCTTCTACGGCAGCGCCGCCGCGGTGCTCGGCTACAGCGCGGCGACCGCGATCGAATTGCCGCTTTGGGCCCGCTTCGTCGCCGGGGCCTCGGCCGGGGCGCTGCTCGGCGCGGCCAAGGAGGGCTGGGACGCCACCGGGCGAGGCCCGACCCCTCGGGGCACGGTCGAGGTCGCCGATGCCCTCTGGACCGCGCTGCCCGCTGCGCTCCTCGCCGGCGTGCTCTACCTCGCCGACCGCCGCCAAGCGGCGATCGCTCCCGTCACTCGATGATGGTCTCGACCTCGACGGTGACGCCGTGGCGCTCGTCGACCTGGACGACGCGCTGCGGCGGCTCGGGCATCTTGTTCAGCGCGACGAAGCGCGGCAGCAGCACCTCGAGCCGCGATTTGCCCTCGGCCTCGAGCGCCGCGCGGTCGGTCTCGGAGAGCAGCGGCTCGATCGCCTTGTAGTCCTCGCCGAGCTTGTCGATCGCGGCCGCGAAGCTGCGCAGCTCGTCCTGAAAGACCGTCTCGATCGGGCTGTGCCGCTGGCGCAGCTTCTCCAGCCGCGCGATCGAGGTGCGCGCGGTTTGCTCGACCCGGTCGATGATGGCGGCGGCGCGGGCGTAGGCGCCGGGTGCGCTGGCGTTCGGATCGCGCTCGGGGAGCGCCGGTAGCGCGGTCGGCAAGCGGAGGTCGGGCGCCTCGCCGGCGATGGCGGCGGGCAGCTCCGCTCGCTCCTGGTCCCGGGTCACGGTCGGGGCGTCCGCGCCGGCCCGGGCCGAGGTCGTGGGCTCGGCCCCTGCGCCGGAAGGCGTCGCTCCTGGCCCGGCTTGCTCGGCCACGTCGAGGTCGCCCCGGCTCCGCAGCGGCGTCGCCCCGGCGCCGTCGTCGCTGGTGAAGACCCACGCCATCGCCGTGCTGGTCAAGAGCATCGCCGTCGCACCCAGGATGATCGCCGTCCGCATCGCAGCCTCCTCGCCGAGCCCACAGCCAGGGGCTCTCGGGCTTGGACGCAGCAGACGCCACGGCGATCTACGATCGGACGAGGAACGTCGCGGCGACGCCTCAACCCACGTGATGCGGATCGGCACAAAGTCATTTCCTATCGAGATATTCCGAGCGTTTCGAGGCTCTCTCCCCGCCAACGCGGGGAGAGATGGGCCGCAGGCCCAGAGAGGGGAAATCAGAGAATCGAGTGCCGTTCGGCACGCCGCAAGGTAACGGTCGAGCGCCCAAGGGCGCGCTTCTCTGCTTCACCCCTCACTGCCTTCGCCTTCGGCTTCGGCATCTCTCCCCGCTGTAGCGGGGAGAGAGCTTGAACTCCGCCAAGCCTGAGCAGCGAAAGCCCGTCATCGGACGACCAACTCGCGGACCTCACTGTTGTCCAATTCGCATTCATCGATTGGTATTGACCAAGAAAATGAGCGATGCGGATCGCGTGGCCTCAAGGCGCCGGCGGGCCCCCGCTCGGCGGCTTGCAGACCTTGCAGGGCCAGACCGGGCCGTCGCCACCGGCGCAGCTCTGGCTCAACGTCTCCGGCGGCGGGCACGCCTTGCCGCCCCATTCGCGCGGGTTGCCGTCGCAATTCAGGTCGAGCAGCACGCCGTCGGGCATCTGCGCGTCGATCACCACCGGCAGCTCGGCGTCGGGATCGACCTCGACCGCGGGTGGTGGGCCGCCGGGCTCGCAGGTCGGCGCGGCGCCGCCCGTCTTGGTCATCCCGGCCACCCGCATCCGGCTGTAGCCCGCCGGGACCGCGCCGAAGTGGACGTCCTCGGCCCCCGCCGGGCTGTAGAGCAGCAAGCGCCCCACGCCGCCACCGATCAGGCTGTCGACCGCCGCGTCGAAGGCGCCGTCGCCGTCGGCGTCGACGTAGACCACCACCGTCCCGACCGCGACCTGGCCGTGGACCGAGGCGTCGCCGAGCGCGTCGGCGGCCGGCGGGGCGTAGAGATCGAGGCGATAGCGGGCCGGGAAGACCGCGGTCGAGAGGGTCTGCGCCGCCGCCGTCGCCAGCGGCTGCTGTGGCCCGCTGCTGCCGCCGATCTGCGACCAGAGCAGCGCCATCCGCAGCGTCCCGCTCGGCGTGCTGGCGTCCTCGCCCGCCTTCTCGGGCTTCTGCTGCACCGCACCCTCCAGCGTCAGCAGCGCCTCGCCCGGCCAATCGCCGTCGACCAGCGCGTCGCTGCAGCCAACCGCCCACAGAACCGTGAGCAGTGCCACGAGCAGGCCGGAAATCCGCGGGTTCCGCCTCATCGGTACACCGTCCAAGCCAGGCCGCAGCCCGGCACGACCACGCTCTTCCAAGCGCTGCCGTCGTCTTGTTGCCGGCGCATCCACCACACGTCCACCGCGCATTGCAGGCCGACCACGTGCCGCGGCGCCGGCGCCCACTCCAGCCGCGCCGTCGGCGCGATCCGCGCCGCCACCGATGCCCGATCTTCGGCCTGCCCGGTCGTCTCGAAGCGCTGCCAGACGCCGTCGACGCCGGCCCGCAAGCCCAAGCCGACGGCCCACGACCGACCCAGGTCGAAGAGGTGTGTCGCCGCCAACGCGCCGCCCACCGTGTCGTGGGTCAAGGTCAGGTGCGCGAGGCTGCTGCCGGCCCGCGCCCAGCCGAGCGAGAGCTCGAGCGCCACCCCGGAGAGCTCGATCCGCCCGCCGACCGCCGTCGTCCACGCCGCTGAGAGCTGCGGCAGCGGCGGGCCCGTCACGCCCGCCCCGACGCTCACTCCGAGCGCCGCGCGCGGCGAGAGACCACGCCGCACCGTCTGGCCGTAGGGCAGCCAACGCAGCTCCTGCACCGAGACGCTGACCTCGCTCCCCGCGCGCAGCTCCAGCTCGCCCTCGGCCACGCCCTTCTCGTCGCGCCGCCGCAGCAACCAGCGGCCCGCTGGCAGCACCATCTTCGTCCCGGCCTGCGCGAACGCCTCGGTCGCGTCGCCCTCGGCCGTCGGCTTGCCACTCGCGCCGCCGTGGAAGAGCACCCAATAGCCGGCGTCCTGCAGCGTCAGCACCGCGCTGCCCTGCGCCGGCGCGAGCTCGGTCAAGGTCGGCTCGGCGCGGCCGCGGACCTGGAAGGCGTAGGTCGGGTGCTGCAGCGCGGCGGTGCGGCTGGAGCTGTGCAGGGTGCGGGCGTAGGCGTAGCGCCAGGCCTCGCCGAGGGTGATCTTGCCGTCGGCGCTCTGGTCCGCCGCCCCGCGCAGCCCGGCGATCAGGTGGTGCGTGAACAGCCCGCCGCGCAGTCGATCGGATTCCTGCGCGTCCTCGCCCGCCGCCGAGGAGGTCAAGATCGCCTCGCCCGAGGCGTCGAGCCGGTCGGTCGCGCTCAGCTCGAAAGGCTTGGCCGGCCGCGCCCCGCGCACCCGCGTCATCCCGCCCGAGCGGCAGGCGTCGAGCACCAGCACCCGCACGTCGGCGCCGACGTCCGCCGCGATCCGGCGCAGCTCGTCGAAGGAGAGCTGGCTGCCGCCGAGGTGCAGCGCGCCGGCTCCGGCGTGGCCCGCATAGTAGAAGAGCAGCAGCGCCCGCTGCCCGGCCGCGCGGGCCTCGGCGACCCGGACCTTCGCCGCCGCCAGCGCGCGCAGCACGTCCAGCCGCCGCGCGCCGCGGAGCAGCATCAACCGCTCGGGCGCCACGCCGCCGAGGCGACCCAGGACGTCGGCGACCCGCGTCGCGTCGTGCTCGGCCCAGCGCAGCGGCGCTTCGTCGGATTCGCCCTCGTTGGTCCCGACCACGATCGCCACGCGCAGGGCAGGGCCGGCGGCCGCCTCCTCGGCGTGGGCGACGGCGCTCGGCTGCAGCGCCGCGACCAGCAGCAGCAGTGCCGGCAGCAGCTTCGGCAAGCTATTCTGCATCCGGCCCCGCCGCCGGCTGCTTGCGTAGGCGCACCGTGCGTTGAACGCAGCCCTCGGCCAGCGTCGGCAGCGGCTCGGCCGTCGCGACCTCGCCGAGCGCCGCTTGCAGGCTGCGCAGCGAGCGCGGGTCGGGGCAGGCGATGGCGACGATGCGCTCGCCCTCGCCGGCGTCGTCGAAGGCGATCGTATCGTCGATCTCGACCTCGGTCGCCGCTGCCGGGGCGCCCGCGCCGTGGTGTTCGGCGAGCTCGTCGCCCTCGTCCTGGGGGTGGCAGCGGTAGACGGTGCCGGCGCTGTCGATGCCCAAGATCGCGACGTGGACGGCGCCGGGCAGGGTGAGCCGGAAGCGCAGCCGCTCGCCGGCCGCGACGACGTCACCCTCGCCGACCCGGCGGACCTCGGCGGCACCCTCGGCTTTGGCGAAGAGCGCGACGTCGAAGGCCGAGAGCGCGTCACCGCCGCGGGCGCGCAGCACGTCCGGTTGCTCCAGCGGGCCGGCGTGGGTCGCGAGGTGGGTGGGGCCGCCGCGGGTCATCAACAGCAGCGCAGCGGCCAGCGCGAGGACCGCCGCGCCGCCGGAGAAAAGGCGCATCCGCCGGCGGCGGACCGCGTCGAGCGCGACGACGGGGGCCACGGCCGGCGCGGGCTCGACGGCGGCCGGGGCGACGAACGCGGGCGGGCGGAGGTCGAGCCCGGCGTCGAAGGCGCGGACCTCGCCGAGGCGCTGCTGGCAGGCGTCGCAGCCCTGCAGGTGGGCCTGCTGCGCGGCGGGCAGTGCCTCGCCGAGGGCGGCCGCGTCGAGCGCGAGCGCGCTCAGGTGGGCGTTCGGGTCGCGCGGGCTCATCGCGCCGCCTCCTTCGCCGCCTCGGCGAGCGCGGTCAGGCGGTTGCCGACCGTGCGGGGGGAGCAGCCTTCGAGGGCCGCGATCTCGTCCTGCGAGAGGCCGTCGACGTAGGCGTAGACGCCGATCCGCAACAGCTCCGGGTCCAAGCTGCGCCAGAGCTGCGCCAGCAGCGCCTGCGCCTCGGTGTCCTGATGCCGCGCCAGCACCCCGGGGACGGCGTCGTGGTGCTCGGCGAGCAGCTCGCGGCGGCGGCCAGCGTCGCGCAGGCGGTTCAGGCAGCGGTTGGTGGTGATCCGCCAGAGCCAGGTGGAGGCGGAGCTCTCGGCGCGGAAGGTGTCCATCTTCTGCATCACCTCGAGGAAGACCTCGTGCACGACCTCTTCTGCTTCGCTGCGCGGGTAGAAGCGCAGGGCGCGGCGCAAGACGACGCCGGCGTACCGGCGGTAGAGCGTCTCGATGTCCAGCGTCGCAGCAGGGTCGGTCAAACTCGGAGGCCTCCTCTCCTCGGGGCCTACTGTGAAGGGAACGGCGCGCCTGGCAAAGCCCCTGTCTGCCGGGCGCGCCGCTCGGGTCCGCTACGCCTCGGTGGGCGGACCCTTCGGAGCCTGCTTGCCCTCGCCGGGGCCCTGCCCCTTGGCCGGCGGCTCGGGCAGCGGCTCGTCGATGAGGCACTCCGAGAGCTCGACGAAGCAGCCGATCGCGCCGACCTCCAGGCTCAGGCATTCGTTCAGCCCGGCGTGGCAGGGGTGGCAGGAGGAGGGGGGCGGCGGGCCGCGCTTGCCGTCCATCTGGGGCTTGCCGTCCATCTGGGGCTTGCCGCCGTCGTCGGGCTTGCCGTCCTTCGCCGGGCCGTCGTCGGCCTTGTCGTCGGCCTTGTCGTCGGCCTTCTCCTTGGCTGCGGCGGCGATCTCGATCAGGTCTTCGAGCGCGTCCTGGCAGGCCGCCTGGCGCTCTTGCGGGCTCATCGCGGCGATCGCTTCGTCCTGCTCGTCCGGCTGCGGCTTGTCGCCCTTGGGTCCGGGGCCGTCCATCTCGGGCTTGTCGCCCTTTGGTCCCTCGCCTCCCATCGGCGGCTTGCCTCCCATCGGCGGCGGGCCTTCGCCCATCGGCGGCTGGTCGCCGTCGTCGCCGGTCGGCTTCGGACCCTTGGGCGGCTTGTGGCCCTTGGGCGGCTTGTCGCCCTTGTCGCCCTTTCCGCCCTTGCAGGCGCCGTCCTCACCCTCGGCGGCGAGCGGCTTCGGCGGGGCGCAGAGGCGCGTGGCCAGCCGGACCTGCTCGTGGTGCTCGGGCAGGGCGCAGTGCAGCGCGGCGCTGGCGCAGCGGAACGGGCGCTCGCCTTCTTCGGCGCAGCGGGCCGCGACGTGGAAGCAATGCGGATGCAGCGGCGCGATCTCGGCGAAGAGCGCGCCGAGCGGCTCGGCGATCGGGCTGCCGTCGATGGCCTCGGTCTCGTCGTCGGCGGTGGCGTCGGTGGTGATGGATTCGTCGGTCGCCAACGAGAGGGCGGCGCCCGAGGTATCGGTGCTGCCGCCTTCGCAGCCGGCGGCGAGCAGGCCCGCCAGGGCGCCGAGCAGGGCGGTGATTCGTCGTGGGTCTCGCATGGGCTCCTCCGTCGACCCGGTGGTTGTGGCGGGTCTTCGAAGGTTCGACCCGCCAGCGCAGCAGATCCGCAAACGCCCCCCGCACTTTTTTCGCAGACCCTTGGGAAACGCGATGCTGCGGGGCATCCTCCGCCCTCTCCCGCCGCCGGAGCACGCCATGACCACAACAGCACCTCCCACGCCGCTCGGCGATTTCGACGCCGCCACCGCGCTGCAGCCGCAGCAGGCCGGATTCTCCGCCCAGATCGACGCCGACTGGCTCCAGGGCCGCACCGCGTTCGGCGGCCTCGGCGCAGCGGTCGCCTTGCGCGCTGCCCAGCGCGTGGTCGCCGACGCCGGCTCGCAGCCGCCGCTGCGCAGCGTCGATGTCGACTTCCTGGCCCCGATCGCCGCCGGAGCGGTCGAGGTTCAGGCCCACATCCTGCGCGCTGGCCGCGCCATCACCTGGGCCGAGGCCACCGTCGCGCAAGACGGCCGCGTCGCCACCCGGCTGCGCGCCGTCTTCGCCACCGCTCGGCCCAGCGCCGTCCGCGTCCCGCCGCCGACGGCGACCCCCGCCACCGCCGCTGAGGCCGCCGTCGCCATGCCGTACATCGAGGGCGTGGTGCCGCGCTTCGTCCGCAACTACGAGATGCGCTGGGGCTCGGGGCCGATGCCCTTCCGGGGCGGCAGCGCGTCGCATATCGACGGCTGGGTCCGCAGCCGCGGCCCAGCGACCGGCGCCCCGGCGCTGCTCGGCCTGCTCGACGCCTGGCCGGCGCCGGTGCTCGGGCTGCTGACGGCGCCGGCGCCCGCCTCGACGGTGCGCTGGTCGGTGCAGCTGCTCGACCCCGAGGCCGTCGCGGCGCTCGATGGGCAGCAGCTCTTCCACTACCGCAGCGACGCGGTGGCCGCGGCGGATGGGGCGGTGACCTTCACCGCGCGGCTGGCTGATGCGTCCGGGCGGGTGTTGGCGATCTCCGAGCAGTTGGCGGTGGTCTTCGACCAGCGGTAGGGGCCGGGGGAAGAACGGTGGACGCTCGGAGCTTCCGTTCCGCGTGCTATTCGGCGAACGCCAGGATATTCGTGTCGAGTGCGATCACGAGCCGCGCCCCTGCCACACCGCCGCCGCGATCGTGTCCCACCCACCGTCGCGGAATTCGGCGGACACTCCCTCGCCATCGACCGAGAGATCGGGGAGTTCGTAGTCGAGCGCCGCGGCATTGGCCGGGTCCTCCACGTCCGCCGCTTGCTCGCAGGGCTGGACGCCGGCCAGCAGCGTCGCCTCGCGGCCAGGGCAACCCTCGCCGACTACGGCGGCGCGGGCAACGCCCAACGCAGCCCGTGGGCCTCGAAGCGGGCAAAATCCCGGTCGTAGGAGACGAAGACGCAGCCCTGCTCGATAGCGAACGCCGCGAGGTGGGCATCGGCGACCAGCTTGCCCCGCGCGTCGGCCCGAGCGCACAGCGCGCGGGTCAACTCCCAGGTCCGCGTCCCGGCCCCGACCAGGCGACAATTGGGCCGGGCGAGCAGCGCGTCGATGGTGGCAAGCGCGACCGGGAGCGGCGTCGGCAAGGCGAAGACGCGGGGATTGGTGACGATCCGGACGAATCCCAGCGCGACCGGCGCCGCGAGCAGCAGCGTCTTCGCCGTCGAGGTTTCGGTCTCGAGGAACGTGCGCGCCGCGGCGTGCTGCCGCTCGTCGGACCGGTGCGCGTAGATGAGCACGTTGACGTCGGGCATCCACGCGAGCGCGGGCGTCGTCATCGCTCCCCCGCCCAGTTGCCGTCTTCTTCTTCGATCGCGGCGGCGAAGTCGGCCGGCGCGTGGTCGACCTGCGCGCCGCTGGGCCCGAACGTCGGCATCACGAACGGGCCGGCCGCTGCCGCACGCTGTTCCTGCGCGAGCGCGAGGCGCATGGCAGCGTTCAACCACTCGCTCAGCGTCGTCCCGGCGTCGACGGCGCGGTGCCGCGCACGGGTGAGCAGTTCATCGTCAAGGACAACCGTCGTTCGCATGATGACCTCCATCGCATGTGCGCGTTTGCACATCGATGAGCATAAAGATGCGTGCCGCTCGGTCAAGGCCGGCGCTCGCCGGGCAGCAGCGCCTGCTGGCCGTTGGCGACTTGGATCGGTCCGCTGCCCGACGCGAGCGAGGCAGATGACGATGACCACGTCGCCGCCGGAGAAGTCGAAGCCCGGGTCCGCCGCGGCGACGGCCTACTTGATCCAATCCCGATGCCCGGCGTAGGTCTTGATCGCGGCCGCATCATGGCTCGACCCTTGGCTCATCCGCAGCCAGGTCAGGTGAAACGCGAGCTGCAAGTCCATCGCGCCGTACGAAACAGCATCGAAGAAGTCGTGCACCGTCGGCGCGAGCAGGTCCGCCAGCTGCTGTGGCGTCTTCACCGCCTCGGCGTCCGGGAAGTCGACGAAGAGCACCTTCGCCCGCACCGCTCCGGTCGAGCGCATGCGGACCGCGGCCCGCGGAAAGCCCAGGCTCACGCCGCCCGGGGTCGGGTCGACCAGCTTGCACGGCGCGATCGGGTAGAGCGGCGTCGACGGCGCTGCGGTGTCGGGGAAGGCGGCGTCAGCGTCGGCGTCAGCGTCGGCGTCGGCGACAGCGACAGCGTCAGTGTCAGCGTCAGCTTCGGCTGCGTCTGCGTCGTCGTCCGCCGCGGAATCGGTCGCAAGGCGCGCGCGCGGCCGGAGCAGGCGTGGCGAGGCCAGCGTCGGTGACGTACGCTCCCGGTCCCTTGAGCCGAGGAACGCATGGCCCCCTTCGACCCCCCGTTCGACCCCACCCCTGCTGTCGCGGCGGCGTTGCAGTTGCCGTCGCGCAGCGTCGCGGTCGTCGTCGGCCTGCTCGACGAGGGCAATACCGTCCCGTTCATCGCGCGCTACAGGAAAGAGGCGACCGGCAACCTCGACGAGGTCGCGATCGGCAAGATCGAGGAGGAGCGCAAGGCGGCGCTGGCCTTGCAGGCGCGGCGGGTCACCATCCTCACCGCGATCGAGGCGCAGGGCGCGCTGACCACGGCGCTGCGGGCGCAGATCGCTGCGGCGGACCGCCAGACGCTCGAAGACCTCTATCTGCCGTACAAGGCCAAGCGCAAGACGCGGGCCAGCGTCGCCCGGGCCCGCGGCCTCGAGCCCTTGGCGAAGCAGATCACCGACCAACCGAGCGGCGGCGATCCTTTGCGCGAGGCCGCCCGCTACCTGCGACCCGCCACCGCCGACGACGCCGGCGTGCCCGACGCCGAGGCCGCGCTCGCCGGCGCCCGCGACATCGTCGCCGAGAACCTGGCCGAGAACGCCGCCATCCGCGCCACCGTCCGCACGCTGACGCTGCGCCACGGCGGGGTCACCAGCACCGTCATCGCCAAGGCCGTGGCCGGCAAGCGCACCGCCTACGAGGACTACTACGACTACGGCGAGGCGATCGACCGGGTGCCCTCGCACCGCTACCTCGCGATCTGCCGCGGCGAGGCCGAGGGCGTGCTGCGCGTCGGCATCGCGATCGACGCCGACCGCATGGCCTTCCACATCGAGGAGGTGGCGCGGCTGCAGAGGCGCTCGCCCTGGGCCGGCCAGCTCCGCGAGGCGGTGGCGGATGGCTACAAGCGGCTGATCGCGCCGTCGATCGCCAACGAGCTGCGCGCCAACCTGCGCGAGCGCGCCGAGCAAGAGGCCGCCGAGGTCTTCGCCGAGAACCTCGGCAACCTGCTGCTCGCCGCGCCCTTCGGCCGCAAGGCCGTCGTCGGCGTCGACCCCGGCTTCCGCACCGGCTGCAAATGCGCCGCGCTCACCGATACCGGCCGCTTCGTCGGTCACACCACGATCTACCCACACACCGGCGGCGCCGGCGCGGCCGAGGCGGCGCGCGTCTTTTCGGCCTTCGTCGCCAAGCACGGCGCCGTGGCGGTGGCCGTCGGCAACGGCACGGCAGGCCGGGAGACGATGGACTTCGCCCGCGACGCGCTCGCCGGGACCGACGTCTTGGTGGTGGCGGTCAGCGAGTCGGGCGCGAGCGTCTACAGCGCCTCGGAGATCGCCCGCAGCGAGTTCCCCGACCTCGATTTGACGGTGCGCGGCGCCATCTCGATCGGCCGGCGCCTGCAAGACCCGCTGGCCGAGCTGGTCAAGGTCGACCCGCAGGCGCTCGGCGTCGGGCAATACCAGCACGACATCACCTCGAGCCTGCTGGCGGCGCGGCTCGAGCGGGTGGTCGAGCGCTGCGTGCACAAGGTTGGCGTCGAGCTCAACACCGCGAGCGCGGCGCTGCTGCGGCACGTCGCCGGCATCGGCCCGACCACGGCGGCGCGGATCGTCGAGCACCGCGACGAGAAGGGCGCATTTGCGGCCCGCAAGGAGCTGCTGCAGGTCAAGGGAATCGGCCCCAAGGCCTACGAGCAGGCGGCGGGCTTCTGCCGCGTCCGTGGCGCCGCGAACCCGCTCGACGACTCCGCCGTCCACCCCGAGCGCGAAGCCTTGGTCACCCAGATGGCGAAGGACCTCGGCGTGCCGCTGCGCCGCTTGGTCGGCGACGCGACCCTGGCCCGCGCGATCGACCTGGGCCGCTACGCCGACGTCGGCCGGCTGACGCTCGACGACATCATCGCCGAGCTCTGCAAGCCGGGCCTCGACCCGCGCGAGAGCTTCGAGGCGCCGGCGTTCCGCGCCGACCTGCACGAGCTCGCCGACGTCCGCGCCGAGATGGTGCTCGAGGGCGTGGTGACCAACGTCGCCGCGTTCGGGGCCTTCGTCGACGTCGGCGTGCACCAGGACGGCTTGGTCCACATCAGCCGGCTGGCCGACCGCTTCGTCAAAGACCCCTTCGAGGTCGTCGCGGTCGGGCAGAAGGTGCGGGTGCGCGTGCTGGAGGTCGACGTCGCCCGCAAGCGGCTCTCGCTCTCGATGCGGGACGTGTAGCGTCGGCGCCAGCCCTGCCCTCGGCAGTGGTGATTTCTTCGACATGTCAAAGAACGACCCGGTCGTCGCCGCGTCGACCTCGCTCGGCGGCGTCGACAGTCTCTTCTCAATCCATTGATCCAAATCGAGAATATTCGACCTCCTGGGGCGCTGGCACGGCTCTGGCTTCTTCTCGTCGCGAGGGCAGCACTGCCGGTCGGGGCACCGGCGAAGGTGGAGGTCGAGATGCGACAAGCGATGACGATGCAGATCTTGCAAGGGTTCCTGGTGGCGATGGTCTCGGCGATGTTCGCGCTGGCGGCGGGCTGCGGCGGCGATTCTGGGGGCGGTTCGGCCGGCGGCGCGTTCGGCACGGGGAGTTGGACGGGCGCCGCGGGGAGCTGGGCTGGCGCAGCGGGGACGGGCTCGGGCGGTGCGAGCGCTGGCGTCTTGACCGCCGGGGCCTGGGATGACAATCGCAACTACTCGACCTTCGAGAGCTACCTCGAATACGCTCCGCTCCAGACCAAGGCGCCAGAATTGTTCACGCAGGCCGAGCGCGAGCAGGCGTACGCGGCGTCGCTGCAGGCTTCGACGACGCCGACCGAGCTCGACATCGCCTTGGTGATCGACGCGACCGGCAGTATGGGTGACGAGATCGCTTGGCTGCGAGCGGACTTCCAAGGCATCGTCAAGGAGCTCGGCACGCTCTACCCGGGGCTGCAGCCGCGATGGTCGCTGATCTCGTATCGGGACGTCGGCGAGGACTACCTGGTCAAGACGCAGACGTTCACCACCAAGAACGAGCAGGTGCAGGCCGAGCTGAACAAGCTGGGCGGCGGGGGCGGCGGCGACTACCCGGAGGCGGTGCACGCGGGGCTCGCCGCGGCGGCGCAGCTTTCGTGGCGCAAGGGGAGCGTGGCGCGGCTGGTGTTCTGGGCCGCCGACGCGCCGGGGCACGACGAGGACGCGGCCAAGACGGCCGAAGCGGTGCGCTCGCTACGCGACCAGGACGTCCACGTCTACCCCGTCGCGAGCAGCGGCGTCGCCGATCGCGCCGAGTACGAGATGCGCACCACGGCGCAGTTCACCCGCGGTCGTTACCTCTTCCTGACCGACGACTCCGGCGTCGGCGACAGCCACGCCGAGCCGCACCTGCCCTGCTACTTCGTTACCAGCCTGCGTGACGCGCTGGTGCGGATGATCGACATCGAGATGAGTGGGCAGTACCGCGAGCCTGCCCCGAACGAGATCGTCCGCGTGGTCGGCGGCGTCAGCGGCGGGCGCTGTGAGGCGAGCGCCTCGACCTACTACTCGTACTGATTCCAGCGTCTCCGGAGCTCGAGCTGGGGCACGATCGCGCCGGGCCGGGTCGCCACCTGCATTTGCTCGGCTCGATCTGCCGGATGCCCGCGAACCAGCACGCCAGCGGCGCCCAATCCGGCGCCGGCGCCGCCGGCGAGGGTTCGGCGCCGTCCGGCTACACCGCAGCGCGGATTCCACGCCCGGGCGGCTGGCCGGCGACGCTGCGGTTGTTCCTCGTCGAGAAGATCGTGGGTCGGTGTCGCCGCGGCCCCGCAGGCCTACGTTCTGACGTCTTTTCCTAGCGATTTCCGCCCGCACGGCGCTTCCGAGTGGACGCCGTCCAAGCGCCGGATGGGGGCCGGAAACCCCAGCAATTGCGATCGACTTGATCGCAAGCACCGCGTGTCGTATTCCTACAAGGCTCAGGGGGTCGCAAACGCGATTCCCTTGAGCGCCAAGCGCGCTCGATGGTTCCAAGTTCGACCCGAGCCCGCGGCGACCCCTCCCCCCGCTGCACTCGTTGTCGACTCCATGGGGAGGCCTTCGATGTTGCATCGAGCCACTGTTCGAGAGACGCATTTCCTGGTTCTGGCGCTGATCGCCGCGCTCGCGGCGGGTTGCGCCGGGAGCGACACGCTCGTGCAGGGTAGCTCCGACGTCGAGGCCAATGGGCCCGACGGGGCGCTCGGGCTCACCGACGCGCAGGGGGATGGCTTCGGTACCGGCGGCGTCGGCGGTGGGGATGCGGCCGGCGGCGATATCCAGCGCGGTGGCGGTGGGATCGGTGGTGTCGATGGCGGTGGTAGCGATGACGCCGACGGCGACGCGACGGGCGGCGGGTCCGGCGGTGACGGCGGCTCGACCGGCGGCGGCGACAACGATGGCGGTTCGACCGGCGGTGGCAACGGCGACGGTGGCTCCACGGGCGGCGGCTCGGGCGATGGCGGCTCGACGGGCGGTGGCGACAACAACGGTGGTTCGACCGGCGGTGGCAATGGCGACGGTGGTTCCACGGGCGGCGGCTCGGGTGACGGCGGCTCGACCGGTGGCGGCAACGGCGACGGTGGCAGTACCGGCGGCGGCGACGGCGACGGCGGCAGCACTGGTGGCGGCAGCGGCGACGGTGGCAGCACCGGTGGCGGCAACGGCGACGGTGGTTCGACCGGTGGCGGTGACAACGACGGTGGTTCGACCGGCGGTGGCTCTGGTGATGGCGGCTCGACCGGCGGTGGCAGCGGCGACGGCGGCAGCACTGGCGGTGGCAGCGGCGACGGCGGCAGCACCGGTGGCGGCGGCGGCGACGGCGGCGGCAGCGGCGACGGCGGCAGCACTGGCGGTGGCTCGGGTGATGGTGGATCCTCTGGCGGGAGTGATGGGGGTGATTGCGGGTCCGATTGTGACGTACTCACGCCCGGTGGAGATGCTGTTGGAGATTCCGGGGGCGATGGGACCGGGCCTGGCGGCAACGGCGACGGCGGCTCGACCGGCGGTGGCTCGGGCGACGGCGGCTCGACCGGCGGTGGCTCTGGCGACGGCGGCTCGACCGGCGGCGGCTCGGGTGATGGCGGCTCGACCGGCGGCGGCTCCGGCGACGGCGGCTCGACCGGCGGTGGCTCCGGCGACGGCGGCTCGACGGGCGGTGGCGATCCCGTGACCTGCACCGAGAACGCCGATTGCGTCGCGGCCGGGGAGCCGTGCCAGACCGGCACGTGCGGCAACGACGGCGTCTGCGCTTTCACCACCAAGGCCGACGGTCAGGCCTGCGACGACGGCGACGCGTGCACCGCGGCGTCGGCTTGCGCTGACGGCGCTTGCAAGACGGTCGCGGCGACCGACTGCGACGACGGCAACCCCTGCACCACCGACTCCTGCGACGCCGACACCGGCTGCACCCACGTCGACAACGCCGTCGCCTGCAACGACGGCGACGCCTGCACCTCGGCCGATAGCTGCGCCAAGGGCGCCTGTGCTGGCGTCGCGCTGGCTTGTGCCGACGGCAACCCCTGCACCACCGACGGCTGTGATCCGAAGTCGGGCTGCCAGTTCGCGCCGAACGTCGGCAGCTGCGACGACAACAACGCCTGCACCGAAGGCGACGGCTGCAAGGCCGGCTGGTGCGTCCCCGGCACGGCCAAGACCTGCGACGACGGCAACCCCTGCACCACCGACGCCTGTGACCCGGGCAAGGGCTGCGTCTTCGCCAACAACAGCAACGGCTGCAGCGACGGCGACGTCTGCACGATCGGCGACGTCTGCTCCGGCGGCTCCTGCAAGGGCAGCGGTACGCTCGCCTGCAGCGACGGCAACCCCTGCACCGACGACAGCTGCGACAAGGACAAGGGGTGCGCCTTCACCCCGAACAAGGCCGATTGCAGCGACAACAACGCCTGCACCGAGGGCGACGGTTGCAAGTCCGGCTGGTGTGCGCCGGGCGCCGCCAAGACCTGCGATGACGGCAACCCCTGCACCACCGACCTCTGCGATCCGAGCAAGGGCTGCGTCTTCAGCAACAACAGCAACGGCTGCAGCGACGGCGACGTCTGCACCACCGGCGACGTCTGCAGCGGCGGCGCCTGCAAGGGCAGCGGCGCGCTCGCCTGCAGCGACGGCAACCCCTGCACCGACGACAGCTGCAACAAGGACAAGGGCTGCGTCTTCAGCAACAACAGCGCCGCTTGCAGCGACAACAACGCCTGCACCGAAGGCGACGTCTGCTCCGGCGGCAGCTGCAAGCCCGGCAAGGGCAAGGGCTGCGACGACGGCAACCCCTGCACCACCGAGACCTGCGACAGCGGCAAGGGCTGCGTGATCGCGAACAATACCGAGGCTTGCAGCGACGGCAGCGCCTGCACCAGCGGCGACGCTTGCAAGGGCGGCGCGTGCGTCCCCGGCGCGGCGCTCGCCTGCAACGACGGCAACCCGTGCACGACCGATAGCTGCAACAAGGACAAGGGCTGCGTCTTCACCGACAATACCGCGCCGTGCAGCGACAACAACGCCTGCACCGAAGGCGATGCCTGCAAGGCCGGCGCCTGCGTCCCCGGCGCCGCCAAGGCCTGCGGCGACGACAACCCCTGCACCACCGAAAGCTGCGATCCCACCAAGGGCTGCGTCGTGCAGAACAACAACAACGGCTGCAGCGACGGCGACGCTTGCACGATCGGTGACGTCTGCAGCGGCGGCGCCTGCACCTCGGCGGCGAAGCTGACCTGCGCCGACGGCAACCCCTGCACCGACGACAGCTGCGACAAGCAGAAGGGCTGCGTCTTCGCCAACAACACCGCGCCGTGTAGCGACAACAACGCCTGCACCGAGGGCGACGCGTGCAGCAAGGGCGCCTGCGCTCCCGGCGCGGCCAAAGCCTGCGGCGACGACAACCCCTGCACCAGCGAGAGCTGCGATCCGAGCAAGGGCTGCGTCGTGACCAACAACAGCAACGCCTGCAGCGACGGCGACGCCTGCACCACGGGCGATGTCTGCACCAGCGGCGCCTGCAAATCGGCCGGCACGACCGCCTGCAACGACGGCAACCCCTGCACGACCGACAGCTGCGACAAGGGCAAGGGCTGCGTCTTCAGCAACAACACCGCGCCGTGCAGCGACAACAACGTCTGCACCACGGGCGATGCCTGCAGCGGCGGCAGCTGCGTGCCCGGCAAGGTCCCGACCTGCGACGACGGCAACGCCTGCACCACCGACGCCTGCGATCCCATCGCCGGCTGCAAGAGCACCGACAATACGGCACCGTGCAGCGACGGCAGCGTCTGCACGACCACCGACGTGTGCAAGGGCGGGGCCTGCGTCGCCGGACCGGCGCTCGCCTGCGGTGACGGCAACCCCTGCACGACCGATAGCTGCGACGCGGGCAAGGGCTGCGCCAACGTGAACAACACCGCCGCCTGCAGCGACGGCAGCAAGTGCACCACCGGCGACGGCTGCAAGGGTGGCGTCTGCGCCACCACCGGCATGCTCAACTGCGACGACGGCAACGCCTGCACCGCCGATAGCTGCAGCGCGAGCAACGGCTGCGCCCACACCGCGCTGAACAGCGGGGCATGCAGCGACGGTAGCGTCTGCACCAGCGGCGATACCTGTAGCGGCGGCAAGTGCAGCTCGGGCGGGGCCATCACCTGCAACGACGGCAATATCTGCACCGACGACAGCTGCGATGCCGCCAAGGGTTGCGTCTTCACCAACAACACCGCGCCCTGCGACGACGGGCTCACCTGCAGCAGCGGTGACGTCTGCTCGGGCGGCTCCTGCAAGCCGACCACCATCACCCCCTACACCCAGAAGATCCCGGTCGCCCAGACCGAGAGCAGCAGCGGTAGCAAGGTCGATGTGCTGTGGGTGATCGACACCTCCGGCTCGATGGACAAGGAGACCAAGTTCGTCGACGACAACCTCGTCGCCTTCCGCCAGAAGCTCGAAGACGCCGGCCTCGACTGGCGCCTGGTCGTGCTCGGCTCCGGCAACGGCATCTGCGACAAGGGCTGCGGCGGCGACGCGCGCGTCAAGTGGGTCAAGGAGTACGTCGGCAGCTACCATGCGCTCAAGGAGACGATGGATCACTACGGCGACTACGACGACTTCCTGCGCACCGACGCGATCAAGCACATCATCGTGGTGACCGACGACGAGAGCTACCTCATGTCGGCCTCGACCTTCAAAACCGAGATCGCCAAGAAGAGCAAATTCAAGGCCAACGATACGGCCAAATTCGGCTTCATCATGCACAGCATCGTCAGCTTCCAGACCAGCAACGAGTCCAAGAACTGCAGCACCGGCAAGAACCCCGGTAAGCAATACCTCTCGTTGACCGCTGAGACCGGTGGCGCGAAGTTCCCGGTCTGTGAAGAGGATTGGACGCCGATCTTCGCCGGCTTGAGCAAGACCATCATCAAGTCGACCTTCACGACTTGCGACTACCCGCTCGAAGTGCCGATCGGCGCGACCTTCACGCCGAGCACCTTCGAGCTCAGCGTCACCCTCAAGGGACCGCCGGAGTCCACCACCAAGCTGGTCAAGATCAGCGGCGAGGCCGGCTGCGCCAGCCAGCCCAAGGGTTGGTACTACGACGACAACAACGCGCCGAAGAAGGTCATCGTCTGCAAGTCGACCTGCGACACGCTCGACGCGACCGACTACATGACCCTCGATTACGGCTGCAAATAGGCCTGCGCGCTCGCCCGGACGTCGACCACGACCGCGCCGTCCGGGCGGGCGATCAGCGGGTTCAGGTCCAGCTCCAACAGCTCCGGACACGCCGCCGCCAACGCCGAGACGCGCAGCAGCACGTCCTCGATCGCAGCCAAGTCCACCTTCGCCGCGCCGCGGTAGCCGTCGAGCAGTGGGAAGCCACGCGGCGCGCGGACCAACGCCGCAGCGTCGACGTCGCGCAGCGGCGCGATGCGGAACGCCACGTCGCGCATCAACTCGACGTGCACCCCGCCCAAGCCGAACATCAGCAGCGGCAGGCCGGACGGGTCGCGGGAGACGCCGACGATCGTCTCCACCCCGCCCTTGACCATCGCCTGGACCTGCGCCCCCACCATCCGCACGCCGTGGCGCTCGGCAGCCTCGGCCAGCGCGTCCCACGCCGCGAAGACCTCCGACTCGTTGCGCAGGTCGACCTTCACCCCGCCGAGATCGCTTTTGTGCGAGACGCCCTCGGCGACCAGCTTGAGCACCACCGGAAAGCCGATCGCCCGCGCCTGTTCGGCCGCCTCGCCGGCGCCGCAGGCTTGGCGCGAAGCGGCACGCGGCACGCCCAGCGCGTCCAAGAGCGCCGCGAGGGCCTCGCCCTCCAGCTCGACCCGTCCGTTCGCGTCCGTGGCGTCGCCGCCCGCGCCGATGGCGGCACGCACGACGGCGACCGCCGCCTCGACGTCGCAGCCCTGCGGCACGACGTGGTGACCCTCGGGCCGGGCCAGCCAGGCGCCGTGGTCGGCCGCGCGGGCCAGCACGCGCACAGCGGCCTCGGGGAAGGCGTAGCTCGGGATGTGCGCGGCCTCGAGCGCATCGGTGGCCTCGGCGACGCCGCGCAGGCCCATGAAGCAAGCGACGATGGGCTTGCCGTGGCCGCGTGCAGCGCGGGCGATGGCGCGGGCGACGTCGGTCGGGTCGGTGACGATCGGCGGAACGAAGATCGCCAGCAGGGCGTCGACTTCGTCGCTCGCCAGCAGGGCGCGGGCGCAGGCCTCGTATTGCGCCGCCGTCGCCGAGGCGATCATGTCGACCGGGTTGTGCACGCTGGCCGCCGCGGGCAGCTCGCCGGCGAGGGTCGTGGCGAGGGCGGTCGAGAGCTCGGGGACGTCGAGGCCCAGCGCCTCGCAGGCGTCGGTGGCGAGGATGCCGGGGCCACCGGAGTTGGTCAGGATCGCGACGCGCCGGCCGCGCGGCACCGGCTGGTGGGCGAGGAAGGCGGCCATGTCGAAGAGCTCCTCGACAGTGTCGACCCGGAGCAGTCCGCATTGCTCGACCAAGGCGCCGACCGCGAGGTCGCCGGTGGCCAACGAGCCGGTGTGGCTGCTCGCGGCGAGGCCGCCACGCTCGGAGCGGCCGCTCTTCACCGCGACGATCGGCTTGCTGCGCGAGAGCTCGCGGGCGATCTGGGCGAAACGCAGCGGGTCGCCGAAGCTCTCGAGGTAGAGCAGCACCACGCGGGTGCGCGCGTCCGCCGCCCACCACTCGAGCAGGTCGTCGGCGGCGACGTCGGCCTTGTTGCCGATGCTGACGAACTCGCTGATGCCGATGCCGAGCGCGTCCGCCGCGTCGAGCATGGCGACGCCGAGGGCGCCGGATTGGCTCGCCATCGCCACGCTGCCGGGGCCGGGGAAGGTGGGGGCGAAGGTGGCGTCCAGGCGGACTTTCGGGTCGGTGTTGACCACGCCGAGGCAGTTGGGCCCGACCAGGCGCATCCCGGCGGTGGCGCAGATCGCGACGAGCTCCCGCTGCCGCGCTGCGCCCTCGGCCCCGGTCTCGCCGAAGCCGGCAGTGATGACGACCAGGCCACCGACGCCGGCCGCGGCGCAGGCCCGCGCGGCGGGGACGACCTGGGCGGCTGGGACGGCGAGGATCGCCAGATCGACCGGCTCGCCGATGGCCGCGACGTCTGGATAGGCGCGAACGCCGAGCACGGCGCGCTCCTTCGGGTGGACCGGGTAGATCGGGCCCTTGAACTCGGCCCGCAGCAGGTTGCGCAGCAGCTCGCTACCGATGGTGCCGGGGCGGTTCGAGGCGCCGAGGAAGGCGACCGATCGGGGGCGCAAGATCGGCGCCAGTGACGGCGTGCTGTTCGCGGTGCTGCGGGTCGTGGGCGTGGGCATGGCGACGGCTCCCGTCGCGGCGGGTGCAGGCGCAGGGCCGCGACGGGGCGGCAGGGTGGCACGGCACGAGCCCCGCGTCACGCCTGCGCAGACTGGTCTGGAGCGCGGCGATGCGGCACGATCTGCACCGCCACGTCCGACCTTGGAGGCCCAATGATCACCGGAGCCTATGTCCCGCATTCCGACCTGCAGGTCTTTCCGCCGCCGATCCGCTGCGGCGGGGTTCACCTCTACGCCTTCTTCGCCAAGGCCGATCCCGAGCGGCTGCAACGCTGGGTCGACCATTGGTTCAACGCGCCGTCGCAAGGCGAGCTGCACTTCAAGGCGCTCGGCGGCTTCGTGATGATCTCGTTCCAGGAGGTCGAGCGGCTGCAGTCACTCGACGTCTCGGCGGAGCAGATCGGCTACACCACCGAGCTCGAGGCCAGCATCTGGTTGCCGATCGCCCAGCGGCCGCCGCACCAGCCGATCGCAGGACTCTCGTTGCCGTGGATTTGGCCCGACAGCAGCCTCGCCGTCGCGACGGGCCGCGAGCTCTACGGCTTCCGCAAGGCGCATTCCTGGATCCGGATGCCGACCGTCGGCGAGCACGGCCACCACGACGAGGTCACCAAAGCCGCCTGCACCGCAGCCCGGGACGGCAGCGTCGGCGGCGCGAGCTTCGTGCTGGACACGCTCTCGTTCGACCACTTCGGCAAAGACAGCATGGCGCGTCGCCACGAGACGATGCGGATCGAGCGCATCGACCCGCCGACGTCGGGGCCGCTGGTCCAGCTCGGCGAACAGATCACCGACCTGCAGGTCGCGCTCGCCGAGCAGACCGGCGGGCTCGCGCCAGTGGCCGATATGCTGGCGCACTTCGCCAACCTGGAGGTGCCGATGCTGCTGACCAAGCAGTTCCGCGCCGTCGGCTCGAGCCATGAGGCCTGCCACCTGGCGGTGACCGAGTGCCGCGCCACCAACCTCGAATTCGAGGCGCTGCACTACCTGCTCGGCCGCTGGCGCCTGGTGCTGCGGCCGATGGCGAGCCTACCGATCGCTTCGGAATTGGGGCTGCCCGTCGATGCCGACGGCGCCATGGAGCTCGAGCCGATGTCGATGCGGATCAGCTACAGCTTCGACCTCGACCGCGGCAAGACCGTGTGGCGGATGCGCGAACCCGAGCCGTTCGAAGCGCAGCTCGCCCGGCGCATCCGGACCACGATCGAGAGCGGCGCGCACGAGATCACCGGCCGCATCCGCGGCCTGGTGCGCAAGGACGACGGCGGGGCCTAGCCCTCGCTGAACGGCTTGAGGATCTTGGCCCGGGTGGTGTGACGCAGCTTGCGCAGCGCCTTGGCCTCGATCTGGCGGATGCGCTCGCGGGTGACGCCGAACTGCTGGCCGACCTCTTCGAGGGTGTGGTCGCTGCGCTCGCCGATGCCGAAGCGCATGCGGATCACCTTCTCCTCGCGCGGGGCGAGGCAGGCGAGGCTCTTGCGCACCTTCTCTTCGAGCGCGGCCATGGTCACCGCGTCGACCGGGCTGACGGCCTTCTTGTCCTCGATGAAGTCGCCGAGGTGGCTGTCTTCTTCCTCGCCGATGGGCGTCTCGAGCGAGATCGGCTCCTTGGCGATCTTGAGGACCTTGCGGACCTTGTCGAGCGGCATCTCCATCTTCGCCGCGACCTCTTCCGGCGTGGGCTCGCGGGCGAGCTCCTGCTGCAGGTAGCGGCTGGTGCGGATCAGCTTGTTGATCGTCTCGATCATGTGCACCGGGATGCGGATGGTGCGGGCCTGATCGGCGATGGCGCGGGTGATGGCCTGGCGAATCCACCACGTCGCGTAGGTGGAGAATTTGTAGCCGCGGCGGTACTCGAATTTGTCCACCGCCTTCATCAGGCCGATATTGCCTTCCTGAATCAGGTCGAGGAACTGCAGGCCGCGGTTGGTGTATTTCTTGGCGATCGAGACGACCAGGCGGAGGTTGGCTTCGACCAATTCGCTCTTGGCCTTGTTCGCGACGCGCTCGCCGCGGGCGATCTGCTGGTAGACGCGCTGTAGCTCGTCCTGCTTGTGGCCGGCGACCTTCACCGCAGCGTCGACGCGCTTCTTGGCTTCCTTCATCGCCTTGAACGCGCCCTCGATCTCCTCGGCCGTGACGCCGAACTTCTTCTCGATCTGGCGCGCCGCCGCGGTGTTGGCGCCCTTGTAGTCGCGGGCGAGCGTTTGCACGGCCTTGAAGTCGAACATCACGTCCGGCTTGCGCTTGCCGGCGGCCTTGAGCCGGGTGACCGCCTGCTCGGCGAGGAACATCTCCTGATGCTGCATCTGATGGTCCGCATCCATCATCTCGCGGATCACGTCTTTGAGCTCGTCGATGATCTTGTCGTATTGCTTGCGGTGCAGGCCGCAGTCGAGCAGGCGCTCGAGCAGGGCGCGGCGCAAGATCGCGTCGAGCAGCTTCGGCGACATCGGCAGCGCCTCGAGGATCGCCACCACCTCACGGAAGATCGCGCGCTCGACGTAGGTCGGGCTGACCGTGACGTAGTCGTAGACCGCGCCGTCGGGGTCGGGCACCACCCGGCCGTCCTCGTCCAGCTCGCGCTCGTGATGCTCGGGCGCTTCTTCGTTCTTCTTCCACGCGCGGGTCGGCACCCACATCAGCATATCGGTGATCTCGGCCTGCAAACGCGCGACCTGGGCCTTGCGCTCCGCCGCGGCCGACTGGAAGGCGGAGTCGCGCGGGTTGCCGACCAGCAGTTGGCGGTGCAGGGCGATCAGCTCTTCGGCCAGCGGCGCAGCGGCCTCCAGCGCCGAGAGGGCGGCCTTCTTGACGTGGGTCTTCGCTCCCTTCGGTGCGCCATCGGGCATGCCGTCGACCAGATCGGCGACGCTCGGATCTTCGTCCCGCACGCGGCGGCCGAAGTCGGCCAGCTGCTGCAGCGCGCCGGCGTCGTCGAAGACGGCCTGCAGCAGGTCGTCGAGGCTCCGGGTCGGCTTCTTGCGGGCGAGGTCGGCGCGCGCGGCCTCGGCCGGATCTTCGCTGCGGATGCGCTTGCGGTAGAGGCGGACGATGCGCATCAACGCCGACGAAGCCGCGATCTGCAGCTCGCTGCCGACCTCGCTCATCTTCCGGCCTTCGAGGCTGAGCACGTCGCGCACCGTGGCGCGGCCCATGCTCAGCTTCTCCAGCATGTCGCTCATGACCTCGGAGAAGTAGGGCTCGCGCGCCTGCTCGTGCAGCAGCTCGTGGACGATCTCGAAGCGGGCCGCGTCGGTCTTGGCGCCCTTGAGCTTCTTGCGCAGGCCCGAGAGCTTGTCGTTGTAGCCGGCGAGCGAGTCGAGGTCGGCGATCAGGTTCTCGCAGATCAAGATCTCGTCGGTGCCGCCTTCGCGGTCGTCGACCGACTTCACCAGGTCCTTCAGCGAGAAGGGCGGCCGCTCGCCGCCGCGCTTGCTGTCGCGCAACGAGGTCTCGACGCCCTTGGCTTCGGCATCGGCGATCTTTTGGCGGATCTCGCGGTCCTTCTCGACGAAGGTGATCATCTCGCGGGCGCGCTCGCGCAGCTCGAGGATGCGGTCGAAGGTCAACTGGGTGCTGAGGACGGCGTTGAGCACCTCGTGTTCGCCGAGCTCGATCCGCTTGGCGATCTCGATCTCACCTTCACGGGTCAGCAGCGCCACCGAACCCATCTTGCGCAGGTACATGCGCACCGGGTCGTTGGTCCGCAGGTGGCTCTCTTCCGTTTGGTCGTCGGACTTGTCGTTGTTGTTGCCCAGCACCTGCGCCGGCACGGCCTGCCGCGCCGCGGCGGGCGTCACCTCGCGGTGGGTCGCTTTGGGGTCGAGGACGTCGATGCCGTTGGCCTGGAAGACCGCGACCACGTCGTCGACGATCTGGCGGTCGAGCTCCCCCTCTCCGCCGACGAGCAAGGTCTCCAGCTCGTCGACCGAGACCACGCCACGCTCACGAGCGAGGGCGACGAGGCTGCGGAGATCGGACTCGGCGATATAGTCGAACATCGGGCTTTTCCTATGGCTGTGCGGCCTTTTCGGCCGCCGTCACGGACGCGGCGGGGCCGCGTCGCTTCTGCTTCAACGTCTGAATCCGCGCCTGGATTTCGTGGGCGCGATGCAGGACGTCGGGATCGGGTTGCCGGTGCAAGCTGGCCATCAGCTCGCTCCGGTAGCGCTCCAGCGCCGCGATCTCGAGGCTGTCGAGGATCGCGTCGACGTGCGCGCTCAATGCTTCGCCCTCCAGCCGTGGTGGCTCGACCAGGGCTTTCATGAGCGTTCGGCGCACCAAGCCGTCTGGCCTGGCCGCCACCCACGCCTGCGCCGTCGTTCGGCTCGCCGCGCCGGCTTCTTCGCAGCGCTCGGCGAGCACGGTCAACGCATGCTTCAGGCCGGGGTGTCGGACGAAATCGAGCGCGCCGACCCGGCGGTACTCGATCAACAACTCGGGATTCCACATCGCCGCTTCGGCGAGCGCATGCTCGAGCGACGGGATCGGCGGTTCCGGCGGCAGCGTCCGCTTCGGCGCGCCCGTCACCGTGCTCTGCAGCGGCTTGACCCGCCGATGCAGCTGGCCGAGCACGCGGCGGCCCGCCTCGACGTCGCCGTCGCCGATCAACGTCGCCAACGTATCCCGCGCCATCTCGCGCGAGACCGGCTCCGGGATCGCCGCGATCACCGCCAACGCCTCGCGCGCGACGTCGAGGCGGCCGGTGATCGTGCCGTCGGATTGGCCCATCAGCCCATCGATATAGGCCGTGACCAGGTCGTCGGCCTCGTCGATCAGCGCGCGCAGCGCCGCCTCGCCCTGCCGGCGGACGTAGCTGTCGGGGTCTTCGCCGGCCGGCAGGTTCACCACCTTGCCGTCCAAGCCGCCGGCCAGCGCCAGCGGGATCGACTTCAGCGTCGCCGCACGGCCGGCCTTGTCGCCGTCGAAGCAGATCACGATCCGCTCGGTGAAGCGCCGCAGCTCGGCGAGCTGCTCGGCCGTCAACGCCGTGCCCATCGGCGCGACCGCGTTGTCCAAGCCCGCCTGGTGCAGCGTCATCACGTCGAGGTTGCCCTCGACCAGCAGCGCCGCCCCCTCGCGCCGGATGCCGCCGCGCGCCAGCCAGAGGCCGAAGACGACGTGCGACTTCTTGAAGAACTTCCAGAGCCGCGAGTTCTGCACGTCGCCCAGGTCGCGCAGCTCGCTCTCCGGCGAGTTCATGTATTTGGCGACGTCCTTGCGGTCCGAGAGGTCGCGGCCGCCGAAGGCGACCAGATCGCCGGTCGAGGCGTGCACCGGATACATCAGCCGGTCGCGGAAGCGGTCGATCAGCCCGTTGCCCGAGCGCTTCGGCATCCCGAGCCCGACCTGGACCAGCTCGTCGGCGGCGAAGCCTCGGCCGAGCAGATCGCTGCACAGCGCGTCCCAGCTCTCGGGCGCCGCGCCGACGCCGAAGCGCTCGATCGTCTCTTCGGTCAGCCCGCGCTTGCGGGCGTAGGCCAGCGCCTGCGCGCCCTCGGGGCGGTGCAACGAGCGCGCGAAGAAGGCCTGCGCCGCGGCGTTGAGCTCGAGCAGCCGGCCGCGCTCGCTGCGCTCTTGCGCCCGCCGCTGCGCCTCGGCGGGGTCGAGGTCTTCGCGCTCGACCCGCACACCGCAGCGCTCGCCGAGCCACTCCACCGCCTCGCCGAAGGAGAGGCCGCGGATCTCGCGGACGAACGCGACGACGTCGCCGCCCGCGCCGCAGCCGTGGCAGAAGTAGAGCTTCTCGCGTGGGTTGACGTAGAACGAGGCGGTCTTCTCACCGTGAAAGGGGCACAATCCGCGGAGCGAGCTGCCGCTGCGGCTGAGTTTCACGACGTCGCCGACCACAGCGACCATATCGCTGCGCTCCACGACCTCGCGGATGATGCGCTCAGGGATGCGCCCAGCCATGCTCTCTCGGAACCCCAACCCGGGCGGCAGCGCGACCTGACCTCTCGGGAACTCGACTCTCAGCCTCACACGTCCGCCGCGCACGGGCGCTGAAGGGCCGCGCACGGTATAGGCCGCGATCAGAGCGTGTCAAGGATCTGGCACGCGTTTTCGCCCGGTCGATCGGGAGTTCCGGCTCAGACCGGTGGTTTGTCAACCCCCTTGTCAAGCCCCCTGTCAAGACCTCCGTCAAGTCCCCCGTCAACCCCCAGCCCGCCCGACTGCCGCCGAGACCCTCCCCCTCAATAATCGATCTCAAGATCGACTTGTTATTTTATGGCAGGCGCCTAGCTTGGCTGCGACGGGGTGTCGCAGGTCGCGACGGAACTCCCGGAGATGAATAGAGAGTGGACGGCACGGATAGGGGGGCGCCGGGGGCGCCCGGGGACGTGCAGCGGAGGCGAGGATGAGCGACGACAAGCGCAAGGTTGCTGGTAGCGAGGAGTTCGCGAGCCGGCGCGCGTTCCTGGGTAAGTTCGCGGTCGGGGCGGCCGCGGTCGGCGTGACGGCGGCTTGCGGTGAGCAGAAGGCTCCGGCGGCTGCTCCTGCCGCGCCGGCGGCGCCTCCGCCTGCTCCGCCGCCCCCGGCTCCGGTCGCCGAGGCGGCCGGGGCGGTGCACGTCAAGCCGGGCACGCTCGACGACTACTACGGCTTCTGGTCGGGCGGGCAGTCCGGAGAGCTCCGCGTCCTCGGCATCCCCTCGATGCGTGAGATCAAGCGCATCCCGGTGTTCAACCGCGACTCGGCGACCGGCTGGGGCGGCACCGACTGGTCGAAGGAGCTGCTGAAGGGGCGGCACGTCGGCGACACGCACCACGTCCACCTCTCCTACACCGGCGGCACCTACGACGGTCGTTGGATCTTCGTCAACGACAAGGTCCACGCCCGCTTGGCCCGCGTCGACATCGAGTCGATGGAGGTCGACGCGATCGTCGACATCCCGAACTCGCAGGGCACGCACGGCATCTTCCCGCAGCGCCACAAGACGGGCTACGTCGTCTGCAACGCGGAGTACCGCACGCCGCAGCCGAACGACGGCACCGGCATGGACGATCCGAGCAAATACGGCGCAATGCACACCGTCATCGACGGCGAGAAGATGCAGGTCGCGTTCCAGGTCCTGGTCGAGGGCAATATGGACCTCGCCGCGACCGACTACGAGGGCAAGTACTCGTTCGCGACCTGCTACAACCTCGAGGGTGGCGTCACCCTCGAGCAGATGATGGCGAAGGACCAGGACTGCCTCTACGTCTTCAACCTCCCGGCCTGCGAGAAGGCGGTCGCCGAGGGCAAGACGATCAAGGTCGGCGACTTCGACAAGGTGCTCGACGCCCGCGGCGACGACGGCCCGCTGGTCATCCGCATCCCGGTGCCGAAGAGCCCGCATGGCGTCAACATCAGCCCCGACGGCAAGTACGCGATCGTCGCGGGCAAGCTGAGTCCGACGGCCTCGGTCGTCGACATCAGCAAGATCGCCGACGCCTTCGCCGGCAAGATCAAGCCGCGCGACTGCGTGGTCGCCGAGCCCGAGCTGGGCCTCGGGCCGTTGCACACCGCGTTCGACGGCAAGGGCACGGCCTATACCTCGATCTTCATCGACTCGGTGGTCTGCAAGTGGAGCATCGAAAAAGCGATCGCCGAGTACGGCAAGGACAAGCCCGAGTCGGCGGTGCTCGAGAAGCTCGACGTCAACTACCAGATCGGCCACATCAACGCCTCGATGTCCGAGACCAAGGACGCCGATGGCAAGTGGCTGATCGCGCTCTGCAAGTTCAGCAAGGACCGGTTCCTCAACGTCGGCCCGCTGCACATGGAGAACGACCAGCTCATCGATATCTCCGGTGAGAAGATGGAGCTGGTCCACGACGGTCCCGCCTACCCCGAGCCGCACGACGCGGTGATCGTGAAGAAGGACCTGATCCACCCGAAGAAGCAGCAGCAGCGCACCCAGCCCCGCTTCGCGATGTACGCGGCCTGGGCCAAGGAGGACGGCGTCGACCTGATGCGCGACAACAAGGTGGTGGAGCGCCCCGACGGCTCGGTGCGCGTCTACATGACCAGCATGGCGCCGAAGTTCGGCATGAACGACTTCCGCGTGAAGTCGGGCCAGACCGTGCAGGTCATCGTGACCAACATCGACAAGGTCGAGGACCTCTCCCACGGCTTCTCGGTGGACAAGCACGATATCTGCATGTTGCTGAACCCGCAGGACACCAACTCCTACACCTTCACCGCCGGCGCGCCGGGGCTCTATTGGTACTACTGCCCCTGGTTCTGCCACGCGCTGCACTTGGAGATGCGGGGTCGCATGTTCGTCGATCCCAAGGCGTAGCGATCCCCCCGGTCGGGGTCGGCGGGCATTCCCTGTCCGTCCGAGCCGCCCGTCGGCCCCGACCTACTCCCAGGACCACCCGATGAGTATCCCTCGCGCCCTATCGCTGGTGCTGTTCTCGCTCGCGCTGCTCGCCGCGCCGGCCGCCTCCGTCGCGCGGCCGGCGCTCCCCGGCGACGCGCCGCCGCCGGCACACCTCGACTGCGCCGCGTTGCCCTGTGCCGACGTGCTGCCGGGTGCGGTGCGCTTCGACGCCGCCGCGCCCGGTCGGCCCTTCGCCATTGGCCGTGACGCGACCGGCGCGGTCGTCGGCTGGGTCGCGCTCTCCACCGAGCTCGTCGACATCAAAGCCTATTCCGGCAAGCCGATGGTGACGCTGATCGGCGTCGATTCCGCTGCCGCGATCGCCGGCGCGAAGGTGTTGCACCACAGCGAGCCGATCTTGTTGGTCGGCATCCCCGAGCAGAAGCTGACCGACTTCGTCGACGCCTACCGTGGCCTCGACGTCCGCACCCGCGTCATCTTCGGCCACAGCGACGAGCCGGGCGTGCACTCGGTCGACGCCATCTCCGGCGCCACCGTCACCGCCCTGGCGCAGAACCAGACGATCCTCGAGGTCGCCCGCAAGATCGCGATCGCCAACGAGCTGATGCGCGACCGCCCGCCGCTGAAGGGGCATTGGATCGAGGAGCCCGCACCATGGACCTTCGCCCAGATGCAGCAGCGCGGCGTCTTCGGTCGTCTCGTCGTCCGCGACCGCGAGATGGGCCTGCCCGGCGGCGGCGAGGGCGTCTACCTCGACCTCTGGTTCACCATCGCCGACGCGCCGCAGATCGGCCGCGGCCTGCTGCCCGCAGGCGACTACGACTACCTTCGCGAGCAACTGCAGCCCGGCGACCACATCGTCGTGATGCTCGGCGCCGGCAAGACCTCGTTCAAAGGTTCCGGCTTCGTCCGTGGCGGCCTCTTCGACCGCGTGCGCCTGGAGCAGGACATGCGGACCATCGTCTTCTCCGACGCCGACTACCTGCCGCTGCAGCGCGCCGTCGCGGCCGACGCGCCCGGCTTCACCGAGGCGGCCGTCTTTCTCGCCCGCGGCAGCAAGCTCGACCCGGGCCGGCCCTTCGAGCTGGTCTTCGTCGGCAGCCGCTACACCGGAGAATCCGCCTTCGAGCGGGATTTCCACGCCTTCCCGGCGCGCCACCGCATGCCGGGTGAGCTCTACGTGCTCGACGAGCCCGAGCCGGCCGAGGACGCGAGCGTGGCCGAGCCGGGCTGGAAGATGGCGTGGTCGGTCCGGCCCGAGCGCGTCGTGCTGCTCTCGGCCCTGCTGCTCTGGGCGATCGCGCTCTTCGCCGGCCGTCGCTTCACCACGGGCACGATGGCCCGGCTGCGCTGGTTGCACCGCGGCACGATGCTGGCATCGGCGACGCTGGTGGGCTTCTGGCTGCATGCGCAGCCCTCGGTGACGCAGCTGCTGACGTTGGTCGGCGCGGCGGTGCACGAATGGCGCTGGTCGCTCTTTCTCTCCGATCCTGCGCTCTTCTTGCTTTGGTGCTTCATCGCGCTGGTGACGGTGATCTGGGGCCGCGGCGTCTTCTGCGGCTGGGTCTGCCCCTACGGCGCGCTGCACGAGGCGACGTTCTGGCTCGGCCAGCGGGTCGGTCTGCCAGAGTTCGAGCTGCCCGAGCGCTGGCACCTGCGGCTGCGCAACCTGCGCTACGGCGTGCTGCTGGTGCTGGTCGCGGCCTACCTCTACAGCCCCGAGCTCGGCGAGCGGATGGCCGAGGTCGAGCCGTTCAAGTCGACGTTCTTCGTCGCGCCCTGGACTCGTCACGCGGGGCTCTTCGCCTGGTGGCTGCTGTTGGCGGTGGCCGGGTTGTTCACCTTCCGGCCGTTCTGTCGCTACCTCTGTCCGCTCGGCGCGGCGCTGGCGCTGCCGGGTTGGCTGCGGATCTCCGGGCCGTACCGGCGCAACTACTGCCAGAGCTGCACCATCTGCACCAAGACCTGCGAGCCGCGGGCGATCGACAGCAAGGGCCGGATCGAGCCCCGCGAATGCCTATCTTGCATGGAGTGCGAAGCGAACTACCGAGACCCGCAGACCTGCCCGCCGCTGGTGGCGCTCGACCGCTTGGACCGCAGCACCAAGGCCACCGCGATCGAGGCCGAATTGCAGGCCGCCGTCGACCGCCGCCGCAAGGCCGAGCAGCGCGCCGCGCCGTGGAAGGTGTGGCCGCGATGAAGCACGCCTCGACCATCGCGATCGTGCTGCTCGCCGCGCTGACCTTGCTACCGGCGCCGGCAGCGGCCCGCACGATTCGGGTCGGCGTCGACGCCCAGGACCTCCCCGCGGCGCTCGCGCTGGCTGTCGACGGCGACACCGTCGCGCTCGGCGGTCGCACCCATCACGGCGGTGTCCGCCTCGAGCGCGCGGTGACCCTGCGTGGCCCGGGCACCATCGACGGCGGCGGGAAGGGCCACGTCGTCGAGGTCCACGCCGCCGGGGTGCGGCTGGTCGACCTCGCCGTCGTCGGCAGCGGCGCCGACCTGATGCGCAGCGACGCCTGCGTCTGGTTCGGTCCGAAGGCGCGCGGCTCGGCGGCCAGCGCGCTGCGGCTGGAGCGCTGCACCTTCGGCCTCTACGTGCACGAGACGCACGGCGTCCGCATCGAGCGCTGCAGCGTCCGGGGCAGCGAGACCGGCCTGCGCTCGGCGCGTGGCAATGGCATCCACCTCTTCGACGCCGAAGATACGCACGTCCTCGACAACGTGGTGACGGGCGGCCGCGACGGCATCTACGTCTCGGCGACCGAGCACAGCACGATCGCGCGCAATCGGATGAGCCGCACGCGCTTCGGCGTGCACTATATGTTCAGCCTGCACAACGTGTTGCGTGGCAACGTCGCCGAGGACAACGTCACCGGCTTCGCCATCATGGAGAGCCACCACATCGACGTCGTCGGCAACCAAGCGCTGCGCAATTCCGACCACGGGATCTTGTTCCGCGACGCCACCGACAGCGAGATCGCGCACAACCTCGCAGAGTTCAACGGCGAAGGTCTGTTCTTCTTCTCCAGCGTCGACAACCGCGTCCACCACAACCGCGTGCTGCACAACGGCGTGGGCGCCAAGGTCTGGGCCGGCAGCGACCGCAACGAGGTCGCGCACAACGCGTTCGTCGGCAACCGGCGGCAGATCTTCTACGTCGCCAGCAGTGACTTGCGCTGGGGTACCGGCGGCGTCGGCAACCATTGGGGCGATTACCTCGGCTGGGACCAGGACGGCGACGGCGTCGGCGACCGCCCCTACCGCGTCGACTCCTTCGTCGCACACCTGCTCTACCGCTTCCCGCAGGCTGGCTTGTTGGTCCGCAGCCCGGCGCTGGAGCTGCTGGCGATGCTCTCGGACAAGATGCCGCTCTGGCAGGTCAAGACGGTCATCGACGAGCGGCCGCTGGCGCGCCCGCCGGCGGTCGCCGCGCTCGAACCCACGGGAGGTGGTTGATGCGATCTCTCGCGCTCTCCGAGATCTCGGTCCGCTTCGGCCCGGTCGCGGCGCTCTCGGGCGTCTCGCTGCAGAGCCAGCCGGGCGAGGTCCAGCTCCTCGCCGGCCCCAACGGCGCCGGCAAGTCGACGCTGATCGGCGTGCTGCTCGGCTTGGTCCGGCCCGACGCCGGCCAGCTCCTGGTCGACGGCGAGCCGACCAGCCCCGACCCCGCCTTCCGCGCCCGGGTCGGCTATATGCCCGAGTCCGTCGCCTTCGCCGGCAACGCCTCGGGCCGCGATGTGCTGCGCTTCTTCGCGCGCGCCCGCGGCGTCGCGCTGCCCCGGGTCGATGCCGTCCTCGACGAGGTCGGCTTGGCCGACGCGGCACGTCGCCCGGTGCGCGGTTACTCCCGCGGCATGCGCCAGCGCCTCGGCCTGGGCGTCGCCATCCTGCACGAGCCCGAGCTGCTGGTGCTCGACGAGCCCACCGGCGGCCTGGACCAAGACGGCCTCGCCTTGCTCTGGCGCCTCTTCGACCGCTGGCGGCAGGCCGGCCGGATGATCTGGGTCGCCAGCCACGAGCTCGGCTTGGTCGAGCGCCGGGTCGACCGCGTCGCCGTGTTGCGGGCCGGACGCCTGGTCGCCGAAGGCAGCCCGACCGCGCTGCGCGAGCGGGCCGGGTTGGCGGTGCGCGCGACCTTCACCCTGACCAACGGCGTCGACGACGCCACCGCGGCCCGCTACGCCGGCAACCTCGCTGCGAGCCTTGCCGCCCGCGCCACCGACGTCGCCAGCCTCGGCGCGCTCACCGCCGTGCTGCCGGTCGATCGCGACAACGGCCAGCCGCGCGCCCGGGTGGTCGCCGAGCTCGAGCCGACGGCCCTCGCCGCGACGCTGCAGCGGGCGGCGCGCTGGTCCGATCAAGCCGAAGGCTCCGGCATCGCCGGCATCCGGGTCGAGGAGCCGGGCCTGGACCAGGTCTACGAGGCGCTGCTCGCCGCTGACGCGGCTGGGAGGGACGCATGAGCACCGCGACGATGTCGATGCGGGTCGCTGCGGCGCTCTGCCGCCTCGAGCTCACCGAGCGGCTGCGCGATCGCTGGGTCCTGGTCATCTCCAGCCTCTTCGCGTTGCTCGCGGCGGGCGCGAGCCTCTACGGCCGCGCTGCGGGCGAAGCCGGGGCCGCCCTCTCGGGGCCGAGCCTGGTGACGCTGGTCTCGCTGCTGATGCCGTTGGTCGGGCTCGTGCTCGGGCAGGACGCCGTCGTCGGCGAGCGCGAGCGCAACACGCTCGGGCTGCTGCTCTCGCTGCCGACCAGTCGGCTTGGCCTGGTCGTCGGCAAATACGCTGGTCGCCTGCTGGCGCTCTGCCTCGCCGGCAGCGTCGGCATCGTCGCGGCCATGCTGGCCTCGGCGCCGGGGCAGGCGGGCGTGTTGCTCGGCTTGCTCGGGCCGACTTTGTTGCTCGGCGCGGCCTTTCTCTCGATCGGGTTTCTGGTCTCGGCGCTATGCCGTCGCTCGGCAACGGCCGTCAGCGTGGTCGTGGCGTTGTGGTTCTTGTTGGTCTTCTTCTTCGACCTCGGGCTGCTGGCCGCGCTGGTGGTGAGCGACGGCGCCATCGGCGGCACCACCATCGCGGCGCTGGTGCAGGCCAACCCGGCGGGGTTGTTCCGCTTGGTGATGATGTCGCGGTTCGCCGGGCCCGATCTGCTCGACGCGCTCGGCGTGGTCGGCGGGATGCCGGGGCCAGCCGCCGAGGCGGCGATGTGGGCGGGTTGGATCGTGCTGCCGGTCGTGGCGGGCGGCTTGCTGCTCGGGCGGCAGAAGGAGACGCGATGACACCTGCGCCATCCGTCGCGCCGCGCCCTGCGTCGCTGCTCGCCGCGTCGCTGCTCGCCGTGCTGATGACCCTCGGCGGGTGTGAGAAGGCGCCCGACGCCGCTCCGGCCGCGTCCGCGGCGCCGCAGGGGCTCACCGACGCGATGTGCGGCGCATGCGGCATGGTGGTCGCCGAGCAGCCTTCGCCGCGCGGCCAGTTGGTCTACCGCGACGGCCATCACGTGCACGCCTGCTCGCTCGGCGATTTGGCGCTTCTGGTCGCGTCGCCGTCGCCGCACGGCAAGCCTGTCGCCGTCTTCGTCGAGCCGCAGGACGCGCTGCCCGACCCGATGGCGGTGGATCGCGCGGCGCAGCCGCAGCTCGCCGCGGCGAGCTTGCACTACGTCACCGGCGTGCAGCGGCGTGGGATCATGGGGACGCCGCTGCTGGCGTTCCGCGACCGGGCTCGCGCCGAGGCGGCCGCGAGGGCGCACGGCGGCTCGGTGGTCGATTGGGCGCGGGCTTCGGCGCCGCGCTGAGCAGAGGAGGTACGCGATGGCGACGACACTCGAGGCGCGGCTCGCGGCGGGACCGGCGGTCGCTGGGCTGCCAGTGCTGCGTTCTGGGCATCGGCTCTTCTTCCTCGGCGCGGCGGTCTACGGTGCGGGGGCGCTCTTCTTTTGGCTGCTGGCCTTGGCGGGGCTGCTGCCGCTCGATGCGGCGTGGCACGGCCACGAGCTGATCTGGGGCTTCGCGGCGGCCGCGATCGCGGGCTTTCTGACCGCTGCGGTGCCGAAGTGGACGCAGAGCGCGCTCTTCGCCGGGCTGCCGGCGGCTTCGCTCTTCGCGCTCTGGGCTGCGGGGCGGGTCGCGATGGCGACGGGGGGCCCGGCTTGGCTGGACGTCGCGTTCCTGCCCGTGATGGCGGCGGTGGTCTTCCGCCGGCTGTGGCGGGCACGGAACCGGCGGAATTTTCAGATTGCGGCGCTGATCTTCGCGTTGGCGGCGTGCAACGCGGCGTGGCACGCCGGCTGGACGACCGGGGCGAGCCGGGCGGCGGTGTTGCTGATCGTGGCGTTGATCGTGTTGATCGGGGGGCGGATCGTGCCGGGGTTCACCCGCAACGCGCTGCTGGCGCGCGGGCTGCCCGGCGGCAATATCGGTCGCGACGAGCGCCTCGAGCCTTGGTTGGTGCCGGGCGTGGTGCTGCTGGCGGCGATCGAGTTGGCGGCGCCGCAACATCCGGCGGCGGCGGCGTTGGCGGTGGTGCTCGCGGCGGCGTTGGCGTGGCGTGCGCGGCATTTCGGGATGCTGCGCGCGGCCGACCAGCCGATCGTGCTCGTGCTGCACTTGGGCCACGCCTTCCTGCCGCTCGGCCTGCTGCTGTGGGGTGCGGCCGGGCTGCTGACCCCCGCGGGGCTGCCTTTTTCCGCCAGCGCCGGGCTGCATGCGCTCACCGCGGGAGGGATCGGCGGCATGATCGTGGCGGTCGCGAGTCGGGCGGCGCGGGGCCACGCTGGCCTGCCCTTGGTCGCGAGCCGCGCGACGGTGGTGGCCTACGGGCTGATCTTCGGTGGGGCCGTGTTGCGGGTCGGCTTCGCCCTGGCGGCGCCGTTGCTACAGGGCGGCGGCCGCGATGGGCTTCTCCTCGCCGGAGCGCTCTGGGCGCTGGGTTGGGTGGTCTTCGGCCTCGAGCACGCGCCGATGTTGTTGCGCGGCCGGCGCGACGGGCTACCGGGGTAGGCGGGTGATGCGCACGGGCGATGCGACCTCGACTCCGCCGCGGAATTGCTGTCGGCTTCGGCTCGTCGCGGCGCTCGGTGCCGCGCTCGGTGCGCTCGCGGCTGCCTGGCCCCTGGCGGCTGTCGCCTCACCGTGTTGTTCGTCTGTCGTCGCGTTCGGCGGCTCGCGCCTCGCGGCGTGGGAGCGCGGCGCGGTCGGGCTGCAGCTCGGAGGCCGCCACGAGCTCGGCTGGTGGGACGACGCGGGGCGCCTGCACCGCCTCGGCCCCGGCATTCGGCAGGACGCTTTCTCGGCCGAGCTCTGGGGGCTGGCGGCGCTTTCGCCGTCGCTGCAGCTTTCGGTCGCGTTGCCGTGGCAGGTCGGGCTGCGGAGCGCGCCGGGCGTGGACGCGGTCGGCAGCGCACCCGGCGACGTCCGATTCGGGCTGCGCGCGGAGCTGGTCGCGATCGGAGCGCGGCCCGGCTGGCCGGGGATCGCCGTGGTGGGTTCGCTCGTCGTACCCACCGGGACGCGCGCCGAGCAGGCGAAGGCCGCGCTCGGCGCCGACGCCAGCGGCCGAGGCGCCTTTCGCCCCGGGCTCGGCGTGGTCGTCGAAGGTGCCGTCGGCGACGCCTTCTGGCGCGGCGATCTCGGGCTCGTCGTGCCCGCGCCGTTCCGCCGGGAAGACCGCGGCGGCTGGCAGCGTGACGGCGTCGCGCTCGGGCTCGGCGCGACCGCGGGGGCGCAGTTCGGGACCTGGGTGCTCAGCGCGATGGGTCGTTGGCAGGGCGAGGCGGCCTATCACGACGGCGGCGCCGAGGTCGCTGGCTCCGAGCGTTGGATCAGCCAGCTCGGCGTCGGCGTCGGCCTCCGGCTCGGGCCCGCGTGGATCGTGGCCGCGAGCGTCGCGGGCAACCCGCTGGGTCGCGTGCTCGGCGCCCGGAACGAGAGTGAGATCTGGCGCGCGGGCTTGAGCGTGCGCCGTGGGATCACCGACTGAGCGTCAGCATCGAAGTGACGTACCGAGAAGAACGCTAGCCGCCGAACGTCGCCCGTACGTACGCGAGCACGTCCTTGATCTCCTGATCCGAGAGCGACCCGGCCTGTGCGGGCATGACCCCGATCTTGCCTTGGACGCCGTCCTTGATCGACTTGAAGAGCGCCGAGTCCGGCTTGGCCAGGCGGCTCTTGTCCGTCTTGAAGTTCGCGGCGAGCATCCCTCCACTGCCCGATCCGTCGGCTTGATGGCAAGGCGTGCAGACCTTCTCGTAGGTCGCCTTGCCCTTGGCTGCATCGCCCGGCTCGCCCATATCGTGCAGCGAGGGCGCGGCGTTGGCCGCTGCTGCGGCGCCTGCTCCTTCGCCGGTGCCGGCCGTGGCGGTGGTCTTGCTGCACCCTGCGGCGGCGCAGGCTACGAGCACGATGATGGCGAAGTTCGAAAGCGTCGAGGTCATGAAGGGGCTCCGTCGGCGCGTCCGTGCGCCTCGGGCATAAACTATACCTCTAGGTAGAGAATTCAAGGCGAGGCGGGAGAGCCGACGGGATCGCCAACGTCCCACCAGCGCGCGAGGTCCAGCGGCACCGCGTCGAAGGGCGGCAGCCGCGCCTCGGCCTCGTGGCCGACCGCCGTGCCGGCGAGCAGCCAGCGATCGCCCTGCCGCTCGAAGACCTCGACCAGCTGCTGCTCCGGGACCACGAGCCAGAGCCACGCCACGCCGAATTCGCCGTAGATGCGCATCTTCTGCACCCGGTCGCGGCGGACGCTGCCCGGCGAGACGACCTCGCAGACCCAATCGGGCGGCAGGGCGAAGTAGGCCGTCTCCGGCAGCGCCGGCAGCCGCTCACGGCGCCAACCCGCGAGGTCGGGGACCAGGACGTGGCGGCCGAGGTGGAGCTCGGGCTCGTCCAAGATCCACCAGCCGCCGGGGCCATTGGGATCGCCGGGGCGGCGATGATACGGGGCGTGTAGCGCCGAGCCGACGCTCGACGTCGCGGCTGCGTGTGCCGGCGCCGGCCGCGGGCTGGCGATCAAGTCGCCGTCGATGATCTCGCCGATCAGGTGCTCGGGCAGGGCGAGGAGGTCGTCGTAGGTGGCGGGCATCGGGGCTCGTGCGGCAAGTGCGGTCATCGGCGCGGCTCCTGCGAACGGGAGGCCGCTCGCTCGAGGGTGGGCAGGGCGCCGGGGTTGGTCAAGGAGATCCGGCGCTGCGGGGAAAGCGTGGCCGGGGTGTGCGTCGGGTTGTGACTCGGACACAAGCTGTGCGAGCGCCCGCCGACCGACTCGCCCGTCGATCTACTCGCCGGACGACCGCCCAACTCGATGCTCGACCGCCGCAACATGGCTCTCGACCGCCTCGAGCGCGGCCAGCAGCGCAGGGACAGCCCGAACCACCGCCCGCAGCGTCGCAGCGGCGGCCTCGGGGTCATCGGCATAGTCGTGCGCGAGTGCGTTGCGCAGCTCGCGCAATCGTCGCCAGGTCGCGGCCGACGGCAGCGCCCCGATCCGTTCGAGTCGGTGGAGAATGTCGAGGAACGTCGCCGTCGGCGGCAGGGGTTCGTCGGTCAGCGCGACGACCAAGCCGAAGACCTTCGCGCCGAGCAGGTCCTGCAGCTTCGCGAAGCGCGAGAGCAAGAGCTCGGCGCTGGCCACGTTCGCGTAGGGCATGGCGAGCACGTCGGCGCCGGTCGTCGGCAACTGGTCGCCGAGATGTACGAGCGCCGACTCGAGCCGCTCTCGATGCCGCCGGGCTGCATCGAGGCAGGCATGGAGGGCTTCGCCTCGGTCGCCAGCTCGCATCACAACAACGCCCCGTCGCGCCGCGCGACCCGATGCACCGGCAAGACCGGGCCGGAGCGGCGCGCGACCACGACGTCGATTCGCTGGTCGCCCAGCCGCTCCTTCAGGCTGAGCAGCAGCGCCAGCTTGCGTCGCAGGGCGTCGTCGGCGTCGCCCGAAAAGTCATCGATGAAGAGGTCGATATCGCCGCCACGCGCGCCGTCGTCGAGCCGCGAGCCGAAGAGCCGCACGGTTACTCCATCGCCGTAATGCTCGCGGACAGCGGCGCGGATCTCTGCCAGCTCGTCTGGGTGCATGCGCATCGATCTCCCCGCCTCACGCGGTGCTTCCCGCGCCACGCGAGCCTACGGCCCGGGTGCGCGTTCCGTCCAGGATCGCGATGCGTCAGCCTGTGTCCGAGTCAGCCTGTGACACCCCAGGACTGGAACCGCACGCGGGACGTGCTAGGGTTCCGCCCCCTTCGGAGGCGTTCCCGATGTCCGACAAGCTCCTGGCCCGCGTCCAACCCCTGCTCGCCGCGCTCGCCGCGCTCGCCATCGCGTTGCCGGGGCTGGGCTCTGCCGGCCTGCTCGATCCGTGGGAGATGGATCGCGTCGCCGTGGCGCGGACCATGTCCGGGCCCGCGATCGTGCTCTCGACCCTCGACGAGGCGCAGAGCACGACGCTCGCCGGCGAGCTGGGCGAGGGCTACTCGCTGCGCCCGGTGCAGGGCGGGCTCTCCAAGGCCGCGGGCGAGCTGGCGGGGCGGATCGCCCACGCCCTCGTGGTCGACGGCAAGGAAGCGCTGACCGACGACGCCCGCATCGCGATGCTCGACGCCCGGGTCGCCGAGCTGGACCGCATCATCGAGGGCAGCCCCGGCATGGCCGTCGTGGTCGCCGCCGACGAGCCCGCTGCCGCGGTGCAGGAGCGCCTCGCCCGCAGCCGCGCCCGCGCCTTCCATCGCGCCATGCAGGGTGGCTTCTGGCGCGCCGCGCTGCCCGGCGCGAAGGACGCCGACAACCTCGCGCCGCTGTTCTGGAGCCCGCTCGAGGTGCGCCCGCTGGCCGAGGTCGCCGCCGCCGTCAGCGCGCTCGCGCCCTCGCCTTGGAGCATCCCGCAGCACCGCCACGACCGCGCCGCGGCGCCGGCGCCGTTGCTCGACGCCTGGCTGGTCGGGGCCTCGCTCTCGCTCTTCGGGCCGAGCGAATTCGCCGCCCGCTTGCCGGGTGCGCTGCTCTTCGCGCTCTCGGCCGGGCTGCTCTTCTGGGCCCTCTGTCGCCAATCCGGGGCGCTCGCCGGTTGGCTCGCGGTGCTGGTGCTCTGCTCGCTGCCGATGGCGCTGGGGACGGCGCGGATCGTGACCTTCGAGGCCAGCGCGGCGTTCGGCCTGCTGCTGACCGCGGCCGGCGCGACCTTGCTCGCCGACGATCGCCGCCTGCTCGGCCTGGGCTTGGTGGTCGACGGCTTGTTGGTCCTGCTCTTCGGCCGTGGCCTGGGTGGGCTGACGATGGGCGCTGGGTTGTTGCTCGTCTTCGCGATCGCGCGCGGCCGCAGCCTCTCGCCTTGGCTCGGCGCCGGGCTCGGCGTGCTCGGCCTCGGTGTCGCCGCCGCGGTGGTGCTCGGCGACGACGTCTCGCCGCTGCTGCGGGCGATGCGCTTCACCCGCGTGCCCTTCGGCGGTGGCCTCGGCGCCGACGATCGCGATCTCTCGGTCGTCGTCGGCCAGGTCGGCTTCGGCCTGCACCCCTGGGGCGGGCTCTTCCTGCTCGGCGCGGGGCGGTTGCTCTTCCCGCCGACCGAGGGCGAGCCGAATGCCGACGCGAGCGGCGGCCGCAGCGTTTGGCTGCTCGCGTTCGGCGCCGGCCTGCTGGCGACGGCGCTGCTGCTGCCGAAATTCGATCACGTCGTCGCGCCGGTGGCGCCGCTCGCCGCCGCGGTGACGGCGTTGCTCTTGGTCGAGGTCTTCGAGGGCCGGGTGCGTGGCTCGTTGTTGGCGCTCTTCGTCATCGTCGCCGCGCTGCTGCTGCATCGCGAGACGGGCAAGGACGCCGGCACGTTGGCGCGCTTCTTGGCCTGGGACCCGCCCTTCGGCGGCGAGAAGGCGGCGTTCCAATGGCCCGAGGAGCTGAAGATGCCGCGCATCGCGCGGGCGCTCGGCTTGCTCGGCGTCGCTGGCTGCGCGCTCGGCATGGCGCGGCCGGTGCAGTTCGTGCGGGGCATGGCGGACGCGCTGCAGGGTCGCGTCGCGGCGTTCTGGGTCGCCGGCGGCTTGCTGACCGCGTGGGCGCTGGACGCGCTGATCTCGATGGGGATTCGGCTGGACGTGCTGCTCCGGGCCGAGGCCAACCGCACCGGCTACGGCTACGACCGGATGTGGGTGACGATCCAGGCCATCCGCCCCGAGGTCATCGCCTTCGCCATCGTCTTCGTCGTGTTGCTGATCGCGACGGGCCTGGCGGGCGCGCGCGCCGACCATCCGCTGCGGCGCTGGATCGGCAAGCTGGCACCGCTGGCGAAGCGGCCCGTGGCGCTCGGGCTGCTCGCGGTCGGCGCGCTCGGCACGCTCGGCGGCGGCGTGTGGATCCACACTGCGGTCGCGCAGCGGGGCGTCGGCGCGGCGCTCATCGACGGCGCGATGCGGCCGATCTTCTTCCTGCCCTTGCTGGCTGCCCTGGCGATCGCCGGCTGGAACGTCCTCGGACGGCGCCGCGACTCCGACGCCGCGGCCAGCGGCGCGGTGCCCTCGTTGCAGGCCGCCGGCATCGCGGCCCTGCTCGGCCTCGCCGGCCTGGGCGCGGGCGCGTCTGCCGCCGCCGGGACCTGGACTTACCCCTTCTACGCCGCGGTGTGGGCGGTCGGCCTCGGCCTCATCGCCTTCGCCGCTGGAGGCGTGGCGCCCCGGGCGAGCTTCGCGCGGGCGGCGCTCGGCGTCGGCGGGGTGACGGCGGCGGCGCTCTTCATGCTGCTCGCCGACCGGCTGATGGGGCTGACGCCCGACGCCGCCAAGGCGATCGCCAAGATGTTGGTCGCGGCGCCCGATAGCGCCGGCCTGCTGCTGCTCGCCGGGCTCGCGCTGGCCAACCACCTCGCCACCGAGCGGGCGCCGATCGAGCGCTTCCGCGGCCTGGCGTTCTCGCTCGCCGGCCGGATCGAGCGGCCGGCGATGGGCGTCGCCTCGGCCGGCGTCGGAGCCTTCGTCCTCGGCGCTGGCTACGCCTTCGGCCTGCTGCCGGAGATGAGCGTGCACTTCTCGCAGAAGCACCTGATCGCCGCGATCGCCGAGGCGGGTGGGATGCCGAGCGAGGGCGAGGGCGAGGGCGAGGACGCCGCGCCGCGCGCCTTCAAGCACCCCGGAAACGCGGGCAGCAAGGTCCTCGGCAGCAATTTCTACACCGTCTCGCTGCCGACCGTGGCCTCGCGCGACGAGGCCCTGGCGCTGCTCGGCAAGGGCACGCCCGAGGTCAGCCTCACCGAGTGGGGCGAGCAGGGCCGCTCGGCGAAGGTGAAGGCGCCGGAGGGAGCGCGCTTCGTCGTGCTGCCGAAGTCGGAATTCTCGGGCTTCAACCACGCCTTCCGGAAGGAGAACGAGGGGCGTTCGGTGCAGGTCCTCGACGCCTCGTCGTCGCGCCTGGTGCTCGCCGCCAGCGCGCTGCCCGAGGGCAAGACGAGCCAGAACTGGCTCGACGACGCGGTGCTCGACAAGGCCCGTTTCGACGCGCTCACCGGCGTGCACAAGATCCACGGCGACTTCGACGGCAAGCTGATCTTGATCGGTTGGCGGCTGGGTGAGGCCAGCGTGCGTCGAAGCCAGAAGTACCACCTCGAGCTCTACTTCCAGGTCAAGGAGCCGGTCGGGGTCTCCTACAAGCTCTTCATGCACCCGCACCCGCTGCACCGCGATCTGTGGCCCTACGCGGTGGTGCCGGACACCGAGGCCGAGGCCAAGCGCTGCACCGGCTGCTTCCAGACCAACCATTGGAGCAAGGGCGATATCGTCCGGGTCGACATCGACCAGGAGGTGCCGCTCGGCACCAACGCCGGGCCGCAGGACATCATCCTCGGCTGGTACGATCCGCTCAGCGACAAGCGCCTGCCGCTGATCTCGGCGCACGGTCCGGGCGTGGTCCGCCACAACGACAACCGCATCACCATCGGCCGCCTGTTGGTCCGCTAGCCCACCTCTCCCTGGAGCACCTGATGAGCACTTCGATCGCCTGTGTCGCGCTGACCGAAGGGCCCGCCGGGCCCATCGTCCGCCTCCTCGACCAGCGCCTGCTACCGACGCAGAACGTCTGGCTCGATCTGGACGACGCCGAGTCGGTTGCCCAGGCGATCACCGATATGGTCGTCCGCGGCGCGCCGGCGATCGGCATCACGGCGGCCTACGGCTTGGTCGTGGCGATGGCCGGCTCGGCCTGGCCGCAGGGCGCCGACCACGACGACGGCAGCGAGTCGGCCCGGCTGGCCGCTTGGTGCACGCGCTTCGCCGCGACCCGACCGACGGCGGTCAACCTCTTCTGGGCGATCGAGCGAATGCGCGCGGTCGGCGCCGGCCTCGGCGCGCTGCGCTCCTGCGCGATCGCGATCCACGACGAAGATCGGGCCTTCTGCGACGCCATGGGCGCGCACGGCGCGGCCCTGCTGCCCGACGCTGGCGGCGTGCTGACGCACTGCAATACCGGCGCGCTGGCGACCGGCGGGATCGGCACCGCGCTCGGCGTGATCCGCGCGGCGGTGGACGCGGGCAAGGCGCTGCACGTCTTCGCCGACGAGACCCGCCCCTATCTGCAAGGCGCCCGGCTGACGGCCTGGGAATGCGTGCAGGACGGCATCCCGGCGACGCTGATCAGCGACAATATGGCCGGCTGGATGATGAAGAAGGGCAAGATCGCCGCCGCGATCGTGGGCAGCGACCGGATTGCGCGCAACGGCGACGTGGCGAACAAGATCGGCACCTATAGCGTCGCGGTGCTCTGCGCCCACCACGGCATCCCCTTCTACGTCGCCGCGCCGACCTCGACCATCGACCTCGAGTGCCCGGACGGCGAGCAGATCCCGATCGAGCAGCGCACGCCGCGCGAGGTCACGCACGTCGGCGGCTGGGCGCCGCCCGAACTGGTGCCGCCGCTGCAGATCGCGCCGGACGGCGTCGGGGTCGAGAATCCGGCCTTCGACGTGGTCCCGGCCGCGCTCGTCACCGCCATCATCACCGAGCAAGGCGTCGCACGCGCCCCCTATCCCGAGGCCCTCGCGGCCATGGTCGCCGCCGCGGAGGCTGCCCGCAGGAGTTGAGATGTCCACGCCGAAGGAGCTGACCCTCGCGTCGCGGCTGCTGCCGACGTTGTTGCTGCTGCCCGTGCTCCTGCTGCTCGCGCTCGGCGGCTGCAGTGACGACCCTGCCACCCAGACCGACGCCTCGGCTGCCGATGCCGTCGCGACCGACGCCACCTCTGGCGACACCGCGGCCGACGGCGCCGACGCTGCCACAGACGCCACAGATGCCTCCGGCGACGGCAACGGCGCGAGCGACGCCTTCGTCCCCGACCCCGAGACCTGGGCCAAGGACAAGGTCCGCGAAAAGGAGAGCAAGCCCGCCGGCAAGGGCGCGCTGACCGCCGGCGTCGCGGTGCGCTTCATCGACGGTCCGGTCGGCGTCTCGATGGCCGGCTACGGCGGCCGCTTCGACGGGCGGCAATCGCATTGGTCCGACGTGCTCAAGGGCAGCGCGGGCTTCTACGGCTTGCAGGCGGTCAAGGCGATGGTGCTCGAGGCCGGCGGCGAGAAGCTGGCGCTGGTCAAGAGCCCGCTGATGTCCTCGGAGTCCTATCTGACCGACGCGATCGCGCGGCAGCTGCAGCAGAGCCACGGCAAGGATTTTCGCGGCCGGGTGATCACCATGGCCGGGCACAGCCACCACACCACCGCGCGCTATTGGCCGCTGCCGCCGAGCCTCGGCTCGGTCGGCGCCGACTCGTTCGACACCGAGGTCGCCGAGCGCGCCGCGGCGGTCTTCGCTGCGGCGATCGCGGCGGCCGACGACGCCCGCAAGCCGGCGGAGTGGGCCTGGGCGGCGCAGGACGATTGGGATCCGAAGGACGAGGTCTATCGCGACCGCCGCGGCGAGAACAACCCGACCTACGGCAAAGATCCGCGCCTGCTCCTGCTCGCCGTGCGCGACAAAGCGAGCGGCGCGCCGCTGGCCAGCGTCATCCACTTCCCGATCCACGGCACGGTCTTCGGCGACGACAACGACATGCTCACCGAGGACGCGCCCGGCTACGTCGAGCACAAGTTCGAGGACCATTTCTTCGCCCAGACCGGCAAGCCGATCGTCGGGATGTTGGCGCAGAGCGCCGGTGGCGACGCCTCCCCCGCCGGCGACAGCCTCGGCCACCCCTCGCTCGCCCGGCTCGAGCGGCTCGGTGAGGCGGCGGCGCCGAAGATCTTCGCGCTCTACCAGTCGTTGCAGTGGCAGTCCGAGGCCGAGGTGGCGGTGCGCAGCCAGCGCGTCGAGCTGAAGTGGGAGCGCCTGTACGCCGGCAAGCCCTACGAGAAGGAATTCGAGAACGCGGCCGGGCCGTATATCTGGGGTGCCTGGCAGTGCAAGGCGGCGTCGGACAGCGCCGGCCCCTCGATGCAGGGCAAGCTCAAGCTCTGCGTCGACGTCGGCAAGTTGGTCGAGATCTTGGGCGCGCCGGTGCCGAACGAGGCCGCGCACCAGGCGTACCTGACCAGCGCGCGGATCGGCGATCTGTGGATGCTGACGATGCCCGGCGAGCCGAATTGGTCGATCGTGAAGTGGGCCCGCGACCAAGCCGCCAGCCGCACCTGGAACGGCAAGCCCATGAACCTCGCGGTCATCGGCTATTCGCAGGACCACTACCTCTACCTCTCGGCCCCCGACGATTGGTACCTCGGCGGCTACGAATCCGAGATGAGCCTGTGGGGGCCGGCCGGCGGCGTCTTCTTCGCCGGGATGGGCCTGGAGCTGATCGACGAGATGGCCGCCGGCTTCAACGGCCCCGCCCTCGCCGAAGAGTCGCCCTCGCTGCTGCCGCCGGCGCCGTTCTCGCCCCGCGCCTTCGAGCGTGCCAAGGCCCCCGGCACCGTCGCGGAGCAGCCGGCGTCGACCGTCGCGCGTACCCAAACCGCGCGCTTCTCGGCCGATTGCGGCGACCCGGCACACGGCCCGCCGCATTTGGTGCTGCAGCGCAAGGACGATAAGGGCGCCTTCGTCGACGTCCCGCCGGCCCATGGCCACCAGGGCGCTGCCTACGACAACAGCCGCTACGAGATGGTCAGCGCCTACGTGCCCGACCCGCCGCAGGAGAAGCACCAGAGCGTCGCCGTGCGGCAGCACCGCTGGCGCTTCTTCTGGCAGGTCCCGGCCGGCTGGCCGACCGGCGAGCATCGCTTCCGCCTGCGCTGCAAGGCCATCGCCGAAGCGGCCGCTTCCGACGTGCCGGCCGAGGTCGAGGTCGACTCGCAGCCCTTCGCCGTCGGCCCGGCCGAGGGCGTGACCGTGACTGTCGATGGCGCCGTCGCGGCGGGTGCCAGCGTCGGCCTGACGATGCGCGTCCCCGGTGTGCCGCAGCAGGTCGAGAAGTCGCCGGTGGGCAAGGGCAAGTGGGCAGCGTCCGGCTATCGCCTGCTGGATCGCGACGCCAAGCACCAGGAGCTGGCGCTGGTGCGCGTGCCGCTGAAGGTCGAGCTGCTCGACGCGGGCGGCGCCGTGCTCGCCACCGTCGATGCGGCCTTCGACGCCGCGACGCAGCGCAACGTCCTCGCCGTGCCAGGTTCGCTCTCGGCGGTCGTGGCGCAGCTGCGGGTCTGGGTCGCCGCCGACGCGACGCCAGCGAAGGTCAGCGTCGCGCTCTGAGCGGGGGGCGTCAGCGTTGCGCCGCCGTTTCGGCCTGCCACAGCAACCGCTCGATCAGCTTGCGCGGCCCGAGGTGCATCCGCTCGTAGCCGTTCGGGTAGCTCGGCAGGGCACGGAACGCCGCGGTGCGTGAGAAGCCGACGTGGTTGTAGGCCGTCACCCGGCGCTCGAGCGCGGCGCGGGCAGCGAGCGCGGCGCGGATGGTGCGGCGCTCGCTGGCGGTCGGCGGGCGCAGGCCCAGCGCGGCGACCAGGTGTGGCGCGCCGAGCAGCAGGCTGCACGTTGGCTCGACCAGGCCACGCAGCGGTCGCGGCAGCGCCTCCGCCAGGACGGCGATCAGCCCGCGGGCGACGGCCTCGTTGCTCGGGTGGTAGCGCGCCGAGCGGGCCTCGTAGGCGTTGCGGAAGGCGCGCAGCCCCTCCCAGGTGGCCGGGACGTCCGCGATGCCCATCCGTTCGCCGACCTGTCGCCAGACCTCGTAGAACGCGGCGCGCTCACGGGGCCGCAGCGGTCGATGGCCGAAGGCGTCGAGATGCTCGATGGGGCCGACCGAGAGCGCGGCGAGGGTGACGAGGAAGTCGTCGTTGGCGATGCGGTATTGACCGTGCAAGCGGTTCAGGTGGGCGATCATCTCCTGGCCGCGTCGGCTCTGCGGGCCCGGCTCGACGATCTCGGTCAAGATCGCGCGGGTATCGTCGACCCGCTTCTGCCCGCGGCGTTCGTATTCGCCGGTGGCGTGGAGCAGCCCGCTGATGCTCGGGAAGGCGAAGGTCCGCAGCTGGCCGAGCTCGGTCGCGAGGATGATGTCGTGCGGGAAGACGCGATCGAAGAGCACCGCGAAGACGGCGTGGGCGCCGGCGATCGGGTCGAGCCCGTCGATGCAGCGTTCCCAGCGGTCGTCGCGACGTTCGAGGTCGGGTCGGGCCATCGTCCCTCCACGCTTCTACCTTGCGCAGCGCGGCGCGATCGGGCAAGTCGCGGCGCATGCGCGGCCGGCCCGGTATCGGGGCGCGCTGGCGACGGAGGGATGGCGCGATGACCCAGGACGAGCGCGAGCGGCGGGGCCTGCTCCTGGCCTTCCTCCGGGCGCTGCAGACCCACGGCGCCCCGGCGCACCGGCTCGAGCGCGAGGCGGGCGCGGTGGCGCGGACCCTCGGCATCGCGGCGCGCTTCTTCTCCACCCCGACGATGGTGATGGTCTCGTTCGGCCCGGACGAGGTCGACGCGACGGCGCACGTGCTGCGGATCGAGCAGGGCGAGGTCGACCTCGGGCGGTTGGTCGAGATCGACGAGCTCGGCAGCGCGATCTGCAGCAGCGACGAGGACGCCGCCGACGCCGCGGCCGCCGCTGCGACCCTCGGCACGGCCGAGATCGTGGCCTTGCGGCAGCGGGCCGAGCGCCTGGCGGAGAAGCGCCCGGTCGGCGGCATCGTGCGTGGTGCGTTGAGCGCGCTCGCGTCGAGCGCGGCGTCGGCGAGCGCGGCCGCGCTGATGGGCGGCGGCGTCTTCGAGATGCAGGTGGCCGCCGGGATCGGCTTGTTGGTCGGGTTGCTGGCGCTGGCCACAAGCGGTTCGGAGCCGATCGGCCGGCTGCACCTCGCCCTGTCCGGCGCGTTGGCGGCAGGGATCGCCGGCGCCGTCGCGAGCAGCGCGCCGCTGGCGCTGACCCTGGTCACGGTCGCGGGCGTCATCACCCTCGTCCCCGGCCTCACGCTGACGGTCGCCATGACCGAGCTCTCGACAGGCCACCTCGCCTCGGGTTCGGCCCGCAGCTTCGCCGCGCTGACGTCACTGCTGCAGCTCGGCTTCGGCTCGTTGCTCGGCGCCTCGGTCGCCGCCCGCCTCGGTGAGCCGGTGGCTGCGCCGGTCGGGCCGGTGCAGGTGCTGCCGATCGCGGTGGCCGTCCTCGTCGGCGGATTGGCCTTCGCGCGCTTGTTGCAGGCGCGGCGGCGGGAGCTGCCGCTGGTCGTCGGCGCGGCCGCGTTGGCGGTGGTCGCCGCCCGGCTCGGCGAGCAGGCGGCGGCAGGCGTCCCGGGCGTCTTTTTGGCCTCGGCCATCGTCGGAGTCGCCGGCAACGCGGCCTCGCGCCTGCTGCGCAAGCCGGCGAGCCTGGTGCTCATCCCGGGGATCTTGATGCTGGTGCCGGGAAGCCTGGGTTTTCGCAGCCTCGCCGAGCTGCTGGCTGGCGACGTCCTCGCCGGCGTCGCGCGCGCGCTCTCGGTCGGGATGATCGCCATCGCGCTGGCGTCGGGGCAGATCGTGGCGCACGGAGTGGTGCCGCCGCGGCGGGAGTTGTAGCGATCCTGGGGGATCTGGCACCTCCAACTCGGCTACCGGCCATGCGAAAGGCCTTGACGAGATGTCGTGGTCGTGGTTCCGGTGGAAGCATCCATTTGCATCGCGCCAGCCGAATGTGCCTGATGCAGGGAGGAGTGCCGCATGTTCGCACACAGACCGTTCGCCGTCCTGACTGTCGTGGCCGCCGGTATGCTCGCAGCTGGCTGCGGCACCTCGAGCGACGGCGCCTCCAATGCGGGGGCCGACACCGCTACGGCGACCGATATCCAAGGCGTCGATAGCGCGACGGTCGAGCCCGATGCAGTCGGCACCGCGGACATCAGCCCAGAACCCGATTCCGTCGACGTCGGCAGCGTCGCGCCGGTCGCCTGCCAATCGGACAAGGAGTGCATCAGCGTCGGTCTGGTCTGCGACAAGGCCGGCGGCGTTTGCGTTGATTGCAACAGCGACGCGGATTGCGGATCTGGTGAGTCCTGCAAGGCGAAGCATTGCGTCCCTCCGCCGGCCTCGTGCACCTCGTCCAAGGATTGCGCCGCGCTCGCACAAGTCTGTGACAAAGCCTCCGGCTTCTGCGTGGACTGCACCAACTCCGATGATTGCGCTGCAGGTCAAGTCTGCCTGGAGACGCTCTGCGTCGCGCAGCTGTGCACGCCGAATGCGACCGAATGCGATGCCAACGGTCAACTCGCCGTCTGTGCGACCGACGGTACGGCGTGGGCGGCGGTCGCTTGTCCGGCTGGCCAAGTCTGCAAGGGCGGTGCTTGTCACCCGCCTGTGTGCTCACCGGGCGTCAAGGCATGCGACGGCAACGCGGTGCAAGTCTGCGAGGCCGACGGCCTGGCCTGGAAGCAAGCTGTGCCGTGCGCCGTGGGCACGAGCTGCGTCGACGGTGCTTGCTTCGAGCAGCAGTGCTCGCCCGGGGTCAAAACGTGCCCCTCCCCGACGACACTCGCCGATTGCCCGGCCGGTGCGCTCGAATGGCAATTCAGTCCGTGTCCGGCTGGAGAGTCGTGCATGGTCGGACCCGCTGGCGCCGAGTGCGTCGAGACGGTCTGCACCCCGGGCAGCAAGGTCTGCGACGGCGACTTGGTCCGAGAGTGTAGTGTGCTCGGTACCTTGGGCGACGTAGACGCTGACTGCGCGGCGGAGAGCAAGACCTGCAAGGCGGGGCTGTGCGTCCAACCGGATTGCGTCGACAAGGACGGCGACGGTGCTGGCGTCGGTTGCCCGAAAGGGCCCGATTGCGACGACGACAATCCCAACTTCGCCGCCGCTTGCCCGGATTGCGCCGCCAAGTCGACGACGGGATGCGCTTGCACGACCCCGGGCGAGACGATGGCGTGCGGAGAACTACCGGCGGGCACCGCCGGGGTCGGCACGTGCAAGCTCGGGCAACGGACCTGCACGTCCGGCTATTGGAGCGGTTGCGAGGGCGTCGTCGAGCCCAAAATCGAGGCTTGTGACGGCTCGGATGACGACTGCGACGGCGAGACAGACGAGGACGTGAAGAATGCGTGCGGCACGTGTACGGCCACTTGTGGTGCGGTCGGCCCGGTCGACGGCAAGCTCCCCGCACCCACCACAGACTCCGGCGCGACCCAGGACGCCAATGGCAACGTGAGCATCGGCGCCGGCACGAATGTCGTCGATCTCGACGCGATCTGGATCGCCAATTCGACGCAGGATACGGTCAGCAAGGTCTCCACTTCAACGAAGAAGGAGGTTGGCCGCTACAACGTCTGCGGCAATCCCTCGCGGACCGCGGTCGATTTGGACGGCAACGTCTGGATCGGCTGCCGTAAGGGCGGTGGTATCCTGAAGATCATCAGCAATCCAGCGAATTGCATCGACAAGAACAACAACGGAACGATCGAGACATCCAAGGACCTCGACGGCAATGGCACGATCGGCGCGAACGAAATCCTCGCCAAGGGCACGGATGAATGTGTCGCGGTGGAGACGGTACCGCTGGCCGGCGAGTCCATCATCCGCGCAGCGGGCATCGACAAGGACAACCACGCTTGGTTCGGCGGGTGGAATACGAAGTCTTTGGTGCGCGTCCATCCCTCGACTGGGGCGGTCGTCAAGACGGTTTCGTTGGGGTGTCCACCGTATGGCCTGACCATCGCGCCGAGTGGCACGATCTGGATCCAGTGCACCAGCGGTGGTCTCGCGCGCTACGAGCCTTCGACCAACCAGCTGACCAAGACCCCTTATGTGGCTGGTGCCTACGGGATCGCCATCGACCACGCCGGACGCGTCTGGGTCGCGAGCGGCGCGAACGCGAGTCGCTACGATCCCGAGACCGGGAAATGGGACAAGGTCGCGGGAATCACAGGCGGCGGCAGCGGCGGCGGCGGGCGTGGCGTCGCGGCGACAGCCAATGGACGGGTCCTGGTCGCCATCGACGGTGGTCACAAGGTGACCGTCATCGACGCCGATTCGCTGCAGATCCTCGGCTACGTGTCGCTTGGCCCGGGTCGTTATCCGGTTGGGGTGGCCGTCGACTTCGCCGGCAAGGGGTGGACCGTCAACCAGAGCGCTGGCTCGGCGACCCGCTTCGACATCGACTCGTTCAGCGTCTTGGCCGAGGTCAAGGTCGGCAGCGGCCCCTACACCTACTCGGACATGACCGGCTACGTCCTGCACACCTTCAGCGCGCCCAAGGCGATCTACACGGTCACGCTCGACGGCAGCGCCAAGCTACCCGCCGGCGGCAACGTGGTTTGGCAGAGTCTCGATCTTGTTGCGCAGGTTCCAGCGGAGACCAGCATCGCGATCCGGGCACGTGTCGCAAACTCGGTGGCTGCGCTCGAGCAGGCGGTTTGGCAGACGATCGGCACGGTTCCCGGACTCAACGTCCCGATCGACCTCAGCAAGGTCGGCAGCTTCGTCGGCACGCAGCTCGAGGTCGAGTTCCTGCTGCAAGCGTCGCCGCAGAAGGTCTCACCCGTGCTGAATGCCGTGACGGCCGTCGCCGACGGGCAGCCCTGAGCGCCCACCCGTCGGCGCGACCAACCGTGCAGCGCCGAGGCTGGCAAGCCAACCCCGACCGAGCGCAATCTTTCCGTTGACAGTCGAGATCTTGTCCCGCCTCATGGAGATATGCACTCGAATCGACAGATCCCACGATGGACAACCCGGCTCGCGGCCGTGCTGCTCGCGGCGCTCGTCGCGTCGGTGGCGCCGACCCCGGCCTCGGCGTCGGGCTGGCAGGACGACGCCTCGCTCGAGGTCGGCGGGTTGCTGGTCGGTTCCCCGAACGACGCCTACGCGGGCGTCGCCGTCGGCGTGCGGGGAAGTCTCGGGGGCAACGAGCTCTCGCTCGGCGCCGGCGTCTTGGGCCCCTGGGGGGCCGTTCGGCTTTCGCTCGGCTACGCCCGCGTGGCCCGTTGGCGCGCTGTGCGGCTGGCATTCGGTGTGCGCGCCGTCGCGATCGACTCCGATCTCCTGCCGCTGCCGATCTTGAGCTTCGCGCTCGGCGGCACGGACCCGGGCGACCTGCTCGCCGAGCTCCGCATCGCGAACCCCGAAGCCCACGCGATGGCTTTCGATCTCGCAGGGGTCGGGGTGCGCTATCACCCTCACTCGTCGCTCTTGCGCAGCGTCGGGGCCGACATCGTGCTCTCCGCGCTGAACCGGCTCTCGGTCGCGGCCGAGCTGCACGCCTCCTTCGCGGCCGGCGCCCTGGCCGTGACCGGCTTCCTTCGCGCCGGCACGAGGCCCTACTTCGGCTCGGTCTTCGTCGCGGCCGGGGTCTCCCTCTCCTTCGGCGAGCGCCCCCATTTCGAACCGCGCGACCCGCCTCCCGATTTCGACCCTGCGCCGGCCGCTCCGCGGAAGCTGGGCTATTGGCCCAACGTCCACGCCTTGCTCCGCCCCGGCCGGCGCTTCTTCCTGCGCTACGGCCCCCTGCGCGCCGCCGAGGGCCAGGTGATCCCGAAGTCGCAGGACGTCGTCTGCACCGTCGACGAGGTCAACGACGTCCGCGAGACGCGCTGGTTCCACGTGCAATGCAGCGCCGAGCTCCCTGACGGCGCGCCGGATTCCTGGCGCACCGGCTGCTACCGCCGCGATCAGGACGGCATCTGGCGCGTGCCGCATTGCCCGAGCGGACCGCGCACCGCGGCGGCCGGCCGAGAAGACCGGCTGCTGCTGCCCGCCGCAGAGCCGAGCGCCCGCGGCGGCTCGAAATTCGTCGAGCTCTCGCGCGGCGTGGTCGTCGCGACCGAGCTGAAGATCGGCGCCGAGCGCCACCCCGCGTCCTGCGTCATCGAATACTTCGCCGGCCGCACCCTGCGCTGCTACGACGATTCGGTCGGCCTGCGTTGGTCGGCACAGCGCTGGCACGAGCACCCCGAAGACGACGCCGAAGCCGGCGTGCTCACCGTGCATTCCGACCTCCAAGGCGAGACGCTGCCCGACGCTCCGCACCTGCAATTCGAGGACGCCGCGTCCTCCACCTGCGCCACCTCGACCGGCTGCGCGGCGCTCGGGACCTGCCGCCTGAGCAGTGGGATCTGTGTCGCCGCCTCAGACGCGCATTGCCGCCGCGCGGAGAGCTGCCGCGTCGCAGGGCTCTGCCGCGCCCGGGCCGGCGCCTGCGACGTCGGGGACGACGCCGACTGCGCCGCCAGTCGCGTCTGCCAAGAGAAGGGCGCGTGCAAGCGCGGCGAGGGACGCTGCGTCGTGCCGACCGAGGGCGCTCCGGCTCCGGCCCCGATGCCACATCCCGTGACGCCGACCGCGCCACCGACGCACTGAGCGAACGGCGCAGCGCGTCGCTACCGAAACCGGGCGAAGACCCCCGCCATCGGCGCCCGCGCCACGGTGAACGCGTCCTGCCGCCCCCAGCCGCCGAGCACGCCGAGCATCCAGGGGCCGTGGTGCCAGCCGAGCGCGACCTCGCCGCCGAAGCGTTGCAGCGGTGTGGCGTCGGCGCGGCCGCGGCTGTTGCCGGCGTAGAGCGAGAGCCGCAACCCCAGCGGCACCATCCAATCGGGCAGGACCACGCTGGCCGTCAGCGAGCCGAAGACCAGCCACGCCCCGCGGCCGGCGTCGGCGGCGAGGTCGATGCCGGCCGAGCCGTGCGCAGCGACCCCGAATAGGCCCATGCCGTAGACGGCGCTGGCCACCAGATCGAGGCCATGGTGGGCCGGATTCGCGGCCTCGAGGCGGGGTGCCGGCGTACTGGGCGCCCGCAGCGTGTCGGCGTTGGCGGTCAGGCGGAAGCGGGGGCCGAGCGCGAGGTGGACGCGGGGCGAGAGGGTCGGCAGGTGCAGCAGCGCCGCGGCCCAGAGCGCGCTGGTGGCGGCGGCGATGGCGTCGCGGTCGTGCATGCCGCCCTGCAGGCTGAGCCAGGTCAGCGGCGCCCAGGTGCCGATCAGGTCGTAGCCGAGGGCGGGGTCGCGGCCGCCTTGGGCCGGCATCCACGCGCCGATGGCGGTCAGCGCGTGGCTCGGCATCGGGTTCGGCGCGCGCGGATCGAAGATCGGCCGCAGCCCGCCGGCTTGATCGCGCTCCCAGCCGCAATGCGGTTGGATGCAGGCGCCACCCGGCGGGGCGCAGATGCCGCAGCTCTCGTTGCAGCAGCGGTCGGCACCGAGGCAGACGTTGGGCCCGCAGCGCTCGATCGCCGCGGCAGCTGCGGGCACCGCCAACGCGACGCAGGTGAGCAGCAGCAGGACCACCCGGCGGTGGCGGCGGCGTGGCTTTCGCATCGAATGTCCTCCTTTCGGCGCCGGGCGTGGCGCCCTGACGCCGGCTGTCCTACCTTGCCTGCAACGTCCGCAGCGCGCACTGCTGCGACGTCGGTTTCGCAGCCCAACCGCGGCAGCAACCAGGAGCTCCCGATGCCTGACGACCACGCCTCCTTCCCCGCCGACCGCAGCACCGCCGAGGTGCATTGGAAGCGCCTCGACAATGGCCTGGGCCTCTGCGTGCGCACGGTGCCGCACGCGCCCGCGGCGGCAGTGCAGATCTGGATCGGCGTCGGTGGTGCCGACGAGCGCGACCACGAGCGGGGCCTGGCGCACCTGCACGAGCATATGCTCTTCAAGGGGACCGAGCGCCGCGGGGTCGGTGAGATCGCCGCTGCGGTCGAGGCCGTCGGCGGTCAGATCAACGCTTGGACCAGCCTCGACCAGACGGTCTACCACGTCGTGATGCCGGCCCACGAATGGCGCACGGGCCTGGACGTGCTGGCCGACGCCGTCTGCCACTCGGCCTTCGACCCGGTCGAGCTCGAGCGCGAGATCGAGGTCGTCTGCGAAGAGATCCGCCGCGCCGACGACAACCCCAGCCGCGTGCTCTACCGCGCCATCTTCGAAGACGTCTTCGGCAGCCACCCCTACGCCCTGCCGGTCCTCGGCACCATCGAGTCGGTCAAGGGCATGGACCAGAGCAAGATGCAGGCCTTCTGGGGCCGGCATTACCGCGCCACCAACGCGATCGTCAGCGTCGTCGGGCCGATGCAGGCCGACGAGGTCGAAGCCGCCGTGCTCGCCGACTTCGCCGACCTGACGCGCGACGCCGCGGCCGAGCGTCCCGCGCCCCGGCAGCAGGCCCGCGCGGCCTCGGCGCGGCGGATGCCGTCGACCTTCTCCGAGACCCGGCTGGCATTGGCCTTCGCCGCGCCGACCCTCGATCACCCCGACGTCGCCGCGCTCGA
>JACKFC010000007.1 GCA_020632665.1 Deltaproteobacteria bacterium | reverse complement strand
CAGCCGAGCTCGGGCGGCAGCAGGTCGTAGACGGTCCGCCGCCCGTTCGGGTCGCTGCGCGTGGTGACGACGCCGCGCGGCTTGTAGAGCAGCACCAACCGGGGCGTCGCCGCGCCGACCTCTGCGCCGTCGACCACGATGCGGGCGGTCTCGGGCCGCACCGCGCGGTCCGGATCGCGCACGACGGCGCCGTCGACCTCGACTCGCCCTTCGGCGATCCAACGCGCCGCCTGGGTCCGGCTGCAGACGCCGAGCTTGGAGAGCGCACGGTTCAGCGGGACGGTGCCGGGTGCGCCGCGGCCGAGCATGCCCGCGCCGCCGGAATTGCTGCGTTCACGCAGTGTCGAGGCCCGTGTCGGCCGGCGTGGTGGTTTGTTGGGTGGCATGGGCGCTCCACATCGCGAAGTTGGCGGGGAGCATACCAGCGGATCGCGGGCCGAGTCGCCTGCAGGTGACCCCACAGGCGGCTCGGCCGCTCGCGACCTACTTCTTCTTGCCCTTGCCGGACTTGCTGCTGCTGCCCGACTTGTCGCTGCTGCTGCCCGACTTGTCGCTGCTGCTGCCCGACTTGTCGCTGCCGGACGCACCCTCACCGAGGGCGTCGACCGCGTAGCCGTAGGCCTTCTTGTAGGCCTTGGCGGCATCCTCGCTGTCGGTCGCCGCGGAACCGGCGGCCAGCGCCGCGGTGGCCTTGGCGAGGTCCCCGGCGTCGGCGTTGGCGGCAGCCTCGGCCTGGGCGATGGCGACCGTGGCCATGACCCGCGCGATCTCGAGCATCTCGTCGATCACGCCCGTATCCGAAGCGCCACACTTGCCACCAGCCTTGGCGACCGCGTCGAAGAGCGAGGGCATCTTCGCCATCGCGGCGGAGAAATCACCGTCGGCGATCTTGTCGCAGATGCCATTGTTGGCATCGCCACCGTTGTTGCCGAGGAGCATCGCCGTGACCTTGTCGCTGTCCTTGCAGCCGCCATTCGCAGCGGCCCAATCGGCAGCGGCAGCCTCGCAGATCCCGGCCAGCGCCGCGGCATCGTCGATGCAGCCGTCGCCGTTCAGGTCCACACCCGAGGCGTCGGAGAGCGGGCAGCTGTCGTCGGCATCGAGCACGCCGTCGTTGTCGTCGTCGGCGTCGCAGGCGTTGCCCTGGCCGTCACCGTCGGTGTCGACCTGGTCGGCATTGGCGATGACCGGGCAGTTGTCGTTGGCGTCGTTGGTGCCGTCGCCGTCGTCGTCCGGGTCGCCGGCGTCGCAGAGGCCGTCGGCGTCGAGGTCGGCGCCGTCCGCCATCGGATTGTAGCCGCCGCCGACGCAGTCCTCGCAGGAGTCCCCATCGGTGTCGCTGCAGACGGTCGGGTTGTTGTCGTCGCTGTCGGCCGAATCAGGCGCGCCGTCGTTGTCGTCGTCGTCGTCGCAGGCATCGCCCGCGCCGTCGCCGTCGTAGTCGAACTGATCGGCGTTGGCGACCGCGACGCAGTTGTCGTTGCAGTTGGCGACGCCGTCGTTGTCGTCATCGGTGTCGGCGACGCCGCAGCCGCACTGGCCCGCCGCGGTCTTGTTGGCGTCGGTGACGCAGCCGTCGTTGCAGTCGGCGGTGCCGTCCGCGTCGGTGTCGGTGTCGGCGTTGCCGCAGCCACACTGGCCCGCCGCGGTCTTGTTGGCGTCGGTGGCGCAGCCGTCGTTGCAGTCGGCGGTGCCGTCCGCGTCGGTATCGGTGTCGGCGTTGCCGCAGCCACACTGGCCCGCCGCTGTCTTGTTGGCGTCGGTGGCGCAGCCGTCGTTGCAGTCGGCGGTGCCGTCCGCGTCGGTGTCGGTGTCGGCGACGCCGCAACCGCAGATGCCCTCGGCCGTCTTGTTGGCGTCGGTGGCGCAGCCGTCGTTGCAGTCGACGGTGCCGTCGCCATCGGTGTCGTCGTCGGCGACGCCGCAACCGCAGATGCCGGCCTCGGTCTTGTTCGGATCATCGGGGCAGGCGTCCGGCGGAGCGGTCGGCAGCGTGATGGCGAAGGTCGAGAGGCTGGTGGTCAGGCCACAGATGGTGTTGGTGGCCGTGTCCGGCGAGGCGGTGCCGTCGAGGGTACCGGTGATGACCTGCCAGCTGCAGTCCGAAGCGGTGACGCAGACGTATTGCTGCAGCTGGAGCTGACCTTCCTGGCTCTCCGAGAGGCCGAGGGCGCTCGGATCGTAGCTCAGGCAGACCTGCACCAGGCCGGTGAAGTCGGCGCTGGACGTGACGTTGAGGTATTGCTTGTCGGTGACGACGTCGACGAACTCGCTGCCCTCGGGGGCGCCGGGGCCGACGTCGGCGAAGCTGACGGTGGTCGAGCCACCGCCGGTGACCTCGCCGAAGACCAGGTCGACGTTGCTCTCGTTGCCGTCGGCGTCGAGCGGGGTGATGGCGACGTCGGTGCCGGTCGGGGTGTCGACGGCCTCACCGAGGGTGATGGTCGAGGACGCGAACTTGGTGTTCGAGCCGGCGACGGTCGCGTAGGCGTTGAAGGTGTAGGTACCCGGCGCGCCGATCAGGCGGACGGTGGCGGTGCCGACGTTCTGCGCCCAGTAGTTGTTCGAGTAGAGGCTGTACGAGGTGCCGGTGGCGCTGTCGTAGCGGTAGGCGTCGACGCGCGGCGAGGAGAGCGGGATGGTCGCCGCGCCCGGGGGCTCGATGACGTCGAAGACGATCTGGCCCTCGGAGGTGGGGATCTCCTTGTTGCCGAGGTCGATGCCGCTGCTGTCGGTGAGGCTGAAGGCCTCGGACTTCGAGACGTAGAACTGCGCGCTGACGGGCAGCGTCGAGGTCGAGTCGTAGAAGCTGAGGTAGGTCTGACCGGTGGTCCAATCGCCGAGGAAGGTCGGGCAGCTGTAGGCGCCGGTGGTGCCGTTGATCTGGCAACGCGCGTTGGCGCCGGCGGTCGGGCCGTAGCTCTGCGTGGTGGAGTCGTAGGCGCCCCAGTTGCCGTTGAAGTAGATGGAGCCCGAGTTCAGTCGGCCAGCCCAGGGTCCGCTCAGCGTGATGGAGCCGGTGGTGAGCGAGCCGTCGAGCGTGATGTCGCGGTTGATCATGCCCGAGGTGTCGGTGACCGTGGCCGGGGCCTGCGAGTAATACGCCGAGCGCGCGTAGGCGCCCGCGAGCGCGCCGTTGAAGTAGAAGTCGGCGTAGGGGCGGTAGTCGCCGTTCGCCAAGCCGTCGAGCGAGTAGCTGCCCGGGATGGTGGTGACGTAAGTGTTCTTGTAAGTCGTGCCGTTCGAGTAGACGTACGCCTGGCTCACCGCGGTGCCGGTCGGCAGATTGTTGAACGCGAGCTCACCCTCGACGCCACGGGCGCAGTTGGCCGGGGTCAGGGCGATGTCGTACGCCAGCGAGAGGGTCTCGCCGTCGGCGAGCGTGAGGCCCGTCTTGTTGTCGAAGCGGACGGTGGTCTGGCACAGCACGGTCACGCCGTCGGTGTCGTAGACGTTGACGACGGCTTCGGAGCTGTAGACCTGGATATTGCTGCCCGCGACCATCGGCAGCGCGCCTGCTGCTGCGCCGCTGTTGCTCGAGTTCGATGAGGCCGAGAAACCAGTCGTCGACAGCGAAGCGTAGAAGCGGTTCGAGACGATCTGGCCGCCCGTCACCGCGATCGTCGGCTGGATCAGGCCACCCGGGTAGGTCAGGTCGTAGTTGACCGTGCCACCGCCCGGCACCTGGATATTGGCCGAGCTCTTGTTGAGGTAGAGGTTCTGCGAGACGCCGCTCGTGTACTTCGAGAGCGAGACGTAGATCGAATTGTAGGTCTGGCTTCCTTCGAGCGTCACCGAGTAGGTGGTGCCGTTGCTCGAGGCCGAGCCCGAGTAGCCGTTCGTGTTGCCGCTGACCGAGGCATAGGTGCTGCTCTGGGTCCAGGCGCCGATGCCGGCTGTGCCGGTGATCGTGCCGGGATTCAGCACCACGTCCGCAGCCGCTGGGCCCGCTGCCAGGACGGCGGCGAGCGCAGCCAACGCAGCGGTACCGCGAACGGCGAACGCTTTGGGGTTGAGGAGGGATTTCATGGTTGAACCTCTTTCTGGGGCGACGCAGCGCCATCGGCTGCTGCGCCTGCTGCGCCCCGGTTGGGAAGCGCCAGCATCCACCCGATGCTGGCGTGTTCGGGGGGCCGGGCGCCCCCCTTCGGAATCTCGGCCCGGACTTGCCGGAGCTCGCCGAGGCACCGCTCCCAGAGCGCTGCGTCGGCGGACTTCGGAAGCCCTTCCGAGAACCGAATGTCGACAGCAACCAGCGCCTCGCCTTCACCAGCGTGGCGGGCTGCTGCCCGTTCGAATTGCACCACGAGCGGGATGCCTGCCTCGTGGCCTGCGAGCGCGTCCGGGCCGAGGCAGTTCAGCGCCGCGGCGGTCGCGGCGCCCTTCCAGCGCGCCGACGCTTGGTCGAAGCTGGCCTGGGCCGCGTCGAGGATCGCGGGGTCGACCGGGTCGCCGGCGACCGGACCGTGTGCGGGTCGGCGGGCCGGAGCAGCCGCCTGCGTCGCGGCTTTCGCCAGGTCGACGGCCGCCGCAGCCGGCGCCGCAGCGGCAGCCGCAGGAGCGGGTTTGGCGCCCCCGGCAGCGGCCGCCGTCTGTTTGGCGGGTTCGTTCGCGACTGCCACGCGCGGGTCACCGCCCGAAGGCGAACCCACGCCCCATAGGGCCGCGACGAGGGCGACGGCGAGCACGATCGCGATGACGATGGCGGGACGCACGTTCGTTCGACCTCTGGAAAACAAAGTGAAACACACCGCTCCCGACACCGCCTGACGGGTCGGGGTCCAGAACAGAAGCACTGGGCAATGCCGCACTGTGACGGTGGCTGCCACAGTGTGTCAACGGAAATTCGTACGGCTCCTTCGTAACCCTGGACGGCATCGTAAGATTCCTTTGAATTCGGCTGGTCGGTCGCCGCCTGCCGACGGTCGAAGCTGCTCGCACAGGTGTCGGACACCCGTGCGAGCAGCGATGGACCACCTGCGCGATTGGGTTCGCGCACCTAGTCGACGAGCCCGAGCTCGCGGTCGCTCGCCGACCCAGCGTATTTGTCGCGCGGCGGCCACGGTCGGTCCTGCCAATGCGGCGTGAACGCGAAGCTGGAGACCGACCTGCCCGGCAGCAGCGAACCATTGCCGGCGCCGAGTGCATAGTCGTAGTAGACCTTGACGATCTGCTCCTCGGAGACCTGCTGCGCCGCGGGATGGGCCATGCAGGCGTCTCGCCAGCGGCGGACCCGGTCGTACTCGCCCCCGTCCGGGAGCTCGAAGCCCTCGTAGTAGTCGAGGAACCAGAAGCGCTCGAACATCGGGGTGAACACGGCCTCAGCCAGACCGAAATCGTCGAAGAGCCAGGTTCCGTCGGGGTTCTCGTGGACGAGGAACGCGTCGAGCGCGCGGTATTGCTCGAGGAGCTTGTCGCGGAAGTGGCTCCTCTGCCCGCGATCTTGGTTCATCACGTAGCGATAGCCCGCCGCCGTGAACGGTCCCTCGTTGGCGATCAGCAGCGACTCGACGGCGTGCTCGGCCGGGTCCGTTCGGCGCAGCGTCTGGCCCTCCAGCGTCTCGTCCAGATAGCGCAGGATCACCAGGCTCTCCTTGAGGATGCGCCCCTGCACCGTCTCCAGCACCGGCAGCGCCGTGGTGCCGCGCGTCTTCGCCAGCAGCGCCGGATCACGTGGCTTGGTGATGTCCACGACGCGGAATTCCACGGCGTTCGGCTGGCCGCGCAGGGCCAACAAGATCTCGAGGCGCTGCGAAAACGGGCAGACGGGGATGTGATGGACGATCGGACGATCCGACATGGGCATACTCCTCGGGCGCGAACAGCGGCGACGTTCGATCCACCGGCTGCCGTGCCCATCGCGGCCGTCAGCATGCCGGCCCGGCCGCGCGCCTGCTAGCGCCCCCGCCCCCTCGTCGCTACACTCCGCGCCCCGCCGGCCCTGCCGGCGCCCGGAGGACTCCCATGCAGCCGCGCACCGCAGCCCAGATTCGCCGCGCCTTCCTCGATTTCTTCGTGCACCACGAGCACCGCGAGGTCGCCTCGCACTCGCTGCTGCCGCCGGCAGATCCGACGCTGCTCTTCATCAACGCCGGCATGGTCCAGTTCAAGGATTACTTCACCGGCGCGCGCCAGGCTCCCTATGGCGCCGCGACCACGACGCAGAAATGCCTGCGCGTCTCCGGCAAGCACAACGACCTGGAGAACGTCGGCCGCACGCGGCGGCACCACACGCTCTTCGAGATGCTGGGCAACTTCAGCTTCGGCGCCTACTTCAAGCGCGGCGCGATCGAGATGGCGTGGACCTTCCTCACCGACACGCTGGGCCTGCCGCCCGAGCGGTTGTTGGTGACCTATTTCGAGGGCGACGACGCGGTCCCCTGCGACGACGAGGCTGCGGCGCTCTGGGTCGAGATCTCCGGCCTGCCCGCCGAGCGCATCGTGCCGATGACGGCCGCGGACAACTTCTGGGCGATGGGCGACACCGGCCCCTGCGGCCCGTGCTCGGAGATTTACTGGGACCTGCAGCCGGAGAAGGGCGCGCACGATTTCCCTGCCGACGAGGACCGCTACGTCGAGATCTGGAACCTCGTCTTCATGCAATACGACCGCCAGCCCAGCGGCGAGCTGCACAGCCTGCCGGCGCCGGCGGTCGATACCGGCATGGGCCTGGAGCGCATCGCCAGCGTCGTCCAGGCCGCGGCGAGCAACTACGACACCGACCTGCTGCGCAGCCTGATCGACCTGACCGCCTCGATGTGCGGCCAGAGCTACGGCAGCCACTTCGACCCCGAAGGCGTCGTCTCCGGCGACGAAGAGGTCGAGCGCGACGTCGCCTTCCGCGTCATCGCCGACCACGCCCGCGCCACCGCCTTCCTCATCGCCGACGGCATCTTCCCGGACAACGAGGGCCGCGGCTACGTCCTGCGTCGGGTGCTGCGTCGCGGCCTGCGCTACGGCCGCAAGCTCGGCTTCGACGCGCCCTTCCTCTACAAGATCGCCGATCAGGTCGTCAGCTCGATGCAGGACGCCTTCCCCGAGCTGGCCGAGCACCGCGAGGTGATGGCGCGCGTGGTGCGGCAGGAGGAGGAGCGCTTCCTCCGCACGCTCGACGCCGGCGAGCGGCTGATCACCCAGGCCCTCGATCGCATCGAGAGCGAGGGCGGCCCGCGCATCCTCGACGGCGACACCACCTTCCTGCTCTACGACAGCAACGGCTTCCCGACCGACCTGACGGCGCTGATCTGCGCCGAGCGGGGCTTCGACGTCGATATGGCGGGCTTTGCCGCGGCGATGGAAGCGCAGCGCGAGCGTGGACGCGCCTCGTGGGCCGGCAATATGACGATGGGCGACGTCGTGGCCAAGGGTCTGCAGAACGACGGTCTGACCTCGACGTTCGTCGGCTACGACCACGACGAGCTCACGGACGCCCGCGTCCTCGCCATCCTCGACGGCTACCAGCGCCTGGAGTCGGCGCATACCGGGATGGAGGTCGACGTCGTCCTCGACCGCACCCCGCTCTACGGCGAGGGCGGCGGCCAGGTCGGCGACCGCGGCGAGCTGGCGTGGAACGACCTCGCGACCGCAGCCGACCGCGCCCGCGTGCTCGACGTGCAGAAGCCCGCGCCCGACGTCTTCCTGCACAAGGTCGCGATCGATCGCGGCCAGCTCAGCGTTGGCGACGTCGTCACCGTCCGGGTCGATCCGGTTTGGCGCGCCGGCGTCCGCGCCCACCACAGCGCGACCCACCTGCTGCACAAGGCCCTGCGCGACGTGCTCGGCGGCCACGTCAAGCAGCGCGGCAGCCTCGTCGAGCCGAACCGCCTGCGCTTCGACTTCTCCCACTTCGCCGCGATGACGCCGGACGAGATCGCCAGCATCGAGCGTCGCGCCAACGAGATGGTGCTGCGCAACGCCGCCGCCGATATCGACGAGATGGGCATGGACGCCGCGGTCGAGAAGGGCGCGCTGGCGTTCTTCGGCGACAAATACGGCGACAAGGTCCGCGTCGTGGCGCTCGACAGGAGCATCGAGCTCTGCGGTGGCACCCACGTCAAACGCACCGGCGACTGCGGCCTGATCAAGGTCGTGCTCGAGTCGGGCGTCTCGGCCGGCGTGCGGCGCATCGAGGCCGTCTGCCACCTCGCCGCGGTCGACCACGTCAGCGGCGCCTGCAGCGAGCTCGATCGCGTCGGCCGCCGGGTCGGCGCGCGGATGGGCGAGGTCGACGATCGCATCGCCACCCTGCTCGACAGCCAGAAGGCGCTGCAGAAAGAGATCGACAAGCTCAAGACCGAGGTCGCCTTGGCGCGCTCCGGCGGTGGCGGCGGCGGCGGCGGCGACGAGATCCGCGAGGTCGGCGGCGTCAAGCTGCTGGTCCGCAAGGTCGACGGCGTCGGCGGCAAAGAGCTCCGCAACGTCGGCGACGCCGCCCGCGACGCAGCGAACCAGGGCGTCGCGATGGTCGTCGCCAAGGACGGCGCCTCGATTGGCCTGGTCGTCGCGGTCGGCAAGGACCACGTCGGCCGCGTCCACGCCGGCAATATCGTCAAGGAGCTGGCCGGCTTCGTCGGTGGCCGTGGCGGTGGCCGGCCCGATTTCGCCCAAGCCGGTGGCGACGACGCGAGCGGCATCGACGCGGCCATCGAGCGCTTCTGGCTGCGAGCGAGCGCTTCGCTGCGGGAGTAGCCCTACTTGCTGCCCTTGACCAGGGCGGGCACCAGCGCGTTGCCGCTCAGGCCGTCGCCGACGTCGGCGTCGTAGCCCCAGCACCAGACCGAGCCATCGGATTTCAGCGCGCACGGGGCGATGAAGGTCCGCGCCAGCTGCACCACGCCGCTGAGGCCGCTGACCTTGTCCTTCGCCGCAAGCTGCGCGGTCGTCGTTCCGTCGCCGAGCTGACCATGGAGGTTGTAGCCCCAGCACGAGACCGTGCCGCCGCTGTGCAGCACGCAGGTGTTGCGCTCGCTGCAAGCGACGTCGACCGCGTCGCTGATGCCGAGGGCTTGGGTCGGCGCATTGCGGGCCTGATTGGTCCCGTCACCGACGTTGCCGTAGGGGTTGGCACCCCAGCACCACACGGTGCCGTCCGATTTGACCGCGCATGCGCCGTAGATGCCGCCGGCGATCCGCTTCACACCGGTCAGCCCCGCGATCTTCGTCGGCTTCTGGTAGTTGCTGCTGGCGTTGGAGCCGTTGGCCAGGACGCCGTAGCTGCTCGTCCCCCAGCCCGAGACGGTGCCGTCGTCGTGTCGCGCCAACATGCCGTAGCCAGCCGAGACCACCTCCCGCACCCCGGTCAGGCCCGGCACGGTCACCGGCGTCGCCGAATCCGGCAGCCTCACGCCCGTGAGGACGCCGTAGCCGCCAGCGCCCCAGCAGCGCACCGTGCCGTCGTAGAGCACGACGCAGGAGTTGGTGATGCCGGCCGTCACCCGCTGCGCGCCTTCGGTGCCGATGACTTCGGTCCAGGTCTTCACCGGACCCGATGCCGTGGTCCCCACCTCCAGCCAGCCATTGCCGCCGATGCAGGACGCGACGGTGGTGGCGCCGCTCTGGACCAAGCCGCAGGTGTGGTAGCGGCCGGTGTCGAGCTGCAGCAGCGTCGGCGCGCCGATCGTCGCCCGTGGCTCGTCGGGGCGGTAGTCTTCGACGCCGTCGAAGAGCAGCTGCTCCGAGTTCAGACCCCAGCAGCTGCGCTTGCCGTCGGGGCTGAGCGCACAGACCAAGCGGTCGCCCGAGATCGACGCCGCCCAACCGCTCACGGATGCCGTGCAGACGCCGCTTTTGCAGGTGCTGGTGCCACCGCAGGAGGTGCCGTCGCTGACGTTGGTGTGGCCGCAGCTCTTGTCGCCGCCGCAGCTGTCGATGGTGCAGGGGTTGTGGTCATCGCAGCTGGTCGCCGCGTAGCAGCGACCGCCCGTGCAGACCGAGCTCGCCGTGCAAGCGTCGCCGTCGTCGCAGCTGGTACCGTCCGGTCCGCCGAAGGCGTAGCAGCCGAAGCTCTTGTGGCAGCTGTCGGTGGTGCAGATCTCGCCGTCGTCGCAGACCGTGGACGCCTTGGCCACACAGCTTCCGTCCGCCGCGCACGCGTCGCCGGTGCTGCAGCTGTCGCCGTCGTCGCACGCCAGACCCACGGCGAGCGTGTTGCTGCAGTGCCCGCTCTTGCAGAGGTCTTCGGTGCATTGGTCGCCGTCGTTGCAGGTATTGTCGAAGTCGCAGGGCTCGCCCTTGGGGTGGTTGCGGTGGACGTATTCGACGTCGTCGACGAACCAGCCCTTGCCGCGGTTGGCGTCACCGTCGTCGTCGAAATAGAAGCGGAAGTAGTTGCCGCTCTTGTTGGCGTTGCGCCAGCTGGTCAGGTCGTGCTCGAAGTGGTGCCACTTGCCCAAGTCGACGTCGCTCTTGTTGTTGTCCTGGATCTTCCGAGAGTTGCCGCGGTAGACCTCGAATCGGCGCAGCTCGGCGTTCGCTTCGCTCGCGACGTCGGTCTCGAAGCGGCTCCAATAGCGTAGCCAGAGCTGGCCGAAGCGCTCCTGCGGGTGGCCCTTGTTGCTCTGCACCTGACCGCGGCCGTCGTAGAGCGTGTCGTTGTTGAAGTTCAGCGTGCAGTTGCCGGTCACCGGCGCGACGCCCGAGGGTGCGTCGTCGATGGCCCAGACGGCGTCGGCCTCCCAGTTGGCGAAGCTCCAGCCCGAGGTCGACATGCCGCAGTCCATCGCCCATTGGCTCAGCACGGTCTCGGTGCAGATCGCCTTGCCGCCCTGGCAGCTGCCGCCCGCGTCGCAGGTCTCGCCCTCGGTGCAATAATCGCCGTCGTCGCACGCTGCGCCGGTGTTCATCGCCTCGTAGGTGCAGCTGCCGTCGGTGGCGCAGACGTCGAGCGTGCACGGCTTGTTGTCGTTGCAGACCGGTTGCAGCTTGCAGGTGCCGTCGGCGCCACACTTGCCGCTCTTGGTGCAGTTGGTGCCATCGGAGCAGTCGGCGTATTGGCCGAGCGGCGTGCCAGCGACGCACTTGCCGCCCTTGCACAGGTCCGTGTCGGTGCACGGCTCGCCGTCGTCGCAGGCCGTCGCGTCGGTCACCGCGACGTGGCCGCACTTGCCCGAGGCGCAGATATCGTCGGTGCAGGCCTCGCTGTCGCTCTCGCAGCCGGTGCCGTCCTTGGCGTTCGGGTGGGTGCAGCTGCCGGCGACGCAGACATCGTCACTGCACAGCGCGCCGTCGTCCGGGCAGGCCAGGTTGTCGGTGAGGTTTTGGTGCTGGCAGCCGTTGGTCGCGTCGCAATTGTCGGTGGTGCAGGGGTTGCCGTCGTCGCAGTCGTCCCAGACCTTGCCCTGGCAGCCGTCGGTGCAGGTGATGTTGCCGAAGTCGTCGGTGCGGACGATGTAGACGTTCTGCTTCCACTTGCTCTGGTAGCTCGAGCCGGTCTGCTTGAAGCCGACGCCGACAAAACCCTGCTTCATGCCCTCCCAATCGTAGATGGTGTTGCCGTAGCGGGTGTCGCCGACGACGTGGCCGAGGTCGTTGAAGCGCAGCAGCGCGTTCTGGTTGTTGACCGAGCCGCCGACGGCGAAGCCCTTCTCGCGGGCGACGACCTTGAAGCCGCGCGTGCCGCCCTTGCTGTCGCCGAGCACCGAGCGGTCCCAGGCGAAGCTGCCGTCCGCTTCGTGGCGGCGCAGCCAGACGTGGTAGAAGGTCGTGCCCGCGACGGTGGTCCTCTTCTGCCCGGTCAGCACCACGCCCTTTTGGCTCCAGCCGACGCTGTAGGGGTTGGCGCTGTCGCCCTCGACCCAGATCTTCTGCCACGCCACCTTGCCGGCGCTGTCGAGCCGCGCCAGCACCACGTTCGTGCCGACCCCCGAGACGTTCGTCTTGCCGGCGATGACGACGCCGCCGTCGCCGACCGCCGCGATGCCCACCGGGGAGTCGTTGATGCCGAAGATATGGGTCCAGGTCGCCTCGAGCGTCGGCTTCTGCACCGATCCGAGCGGCGTGGTCGAGGTCGCGTGGCGGGTGATCCAGACCGTCGTGGTCCAATTGCTGCCGAGCTTGTGCTGCGCCAGGGTGGCTGCCCGCTCGCCATCACCCAGGCCGACCAGGCCGACCGGTGAGGTGGTGCCGTCGCCGAGCTGCAGCGTGTTGTTCTTGCTCGCGTTGGGCAGCAGCCAGGTCTCGTAGGCCGAGCTGTAGTTGTTGTTGCCCTTGGCGGTGTTGTAGCGGAAGTAGCCCAGCGCGACCGAGGTCAGGTTCTTGAACGACGCCGCGCCGCGGACGTCGTAGTTGTCGGCGTAGCTGTCGTTGTTGTTGTCCTTGCGGTCGTAGAAGGAATAGCGGGTCGAGCCATTGCCGGTGCCGAGGAAGAGCCGACCGTAGATCGAGTTGGTCTGGTTGCGGTTGTAGCCCGGCCCGGTGAGGAAGATCGCGCCGTCGTCGCGCGGCGCGACGCGGGTGGCGCGGGCACCCTGGTATTCGTTGCTGTTGTTGTTGTTGTCGCCGCAGCAGCCGTAGAAGGGCAGGTAGAGCACGCTCCAGGCGGTGACGCCTTCGTTGTAGCAGACGCCGGCATCGCAGGTTCCGGCGATGGCGCAGGCCGAATCGGAGGTGCTGCAGGGATCGCCGTCGAGCAGCGTGAAGACGCACTTGCCGGTCTTCGGATCGCAGGCGTCCGAGGTGCAAACCTTCTTGTCGTCGCAGCTGACGACGTTCAGCGGCGTGCACTTGCCGGCTTTGCAGGTGTCGTTGGTGGTGCAGAGCGAGTTGTCGGGGTCGACGCAGGCTTCGAACTTCTTGTTCCGGCAGGCGCCCGAGTCGGCGCAGGTCGCGTTGCCGAAGGCGTCGGTGCGGACCAGGCCGCAATCGTTCTCGCCGAGCACCAGCAGGCTGTCGTCGTCGGGGGCGAGCAGGGTCCGGCCGCCGCCGCCGACGCTGCCCTGCGCGGTGAAGATGGCGCCGTAGCTGCTGTCGAGCAGCGCCGCGTTGCCGCCGACGCTGCGGGCCCAGCCACCGCCGGGGCGCGGGATGAAGTCCTGCACGTCGCCCTTGAGGTTGGGCGTGGCCGAGAACGAGAGGTCGGCCTTGTAGCGGCGCAGCGACTTGGTGCCGGAGACGAAGATGGCGTCGTCGTCGACGTAGCGGATGCGTCGGTAGTGCTGCTCGTTGCTGCTGCTGCTGCCGTCGGTGACCTCGGCCAGGAGCTTGCCGCTGGCGTCGATCCGCGCCGCCCAGCCGGCGTAGTTGCCGACCTCACCGACGGCGAACAACGTGCTGTCCGAGAGCTCGGCGACGTCGTAGAAGTTGTCGTCGATGACGGTGCCGTAGGTGGTGTCGAAGACGGTCTTGTCGTCCTTGTCCAGGCGCACGATCCAGCCGTTCGATCCGGCCGCGCCCTTGCTCGCGGTGCTGCCGGCGAGGACGTGGCCGCCGTCTGCCGTCCGCGCGATGCCCCAGAGCGTATCGTCCTTCAGCCCGGCGAAGACGCGCTTGTTGGCGAGCTGGCCGGCGTCGTCGACGCGGACGAAGAGGCCCTCCTGGCCGCCGATGGAGTTTTCGAGCGTGCGACCGACGGCCGAGAAGCCGCTGGTCTTGCCGCTCGGATCGTCGGACGCGGCGTCGAGCAGCGCGGCGTCCTTCGCCGAAGTCAGGGTGCGCTCCCAGAGCGTCGCGCCGTTGAAGGCGACGCGCGACCACGCGGCCTCCCAATTGCTGCCGTTGTGCTTGCGACCGGTGATCAGGTAGCCGCCGGCGGCGTGGGCCTGCAGCGAGCGGCAGCCGCGCATCGCCCCCGACGCACTCTGCGACCACGGCTTGGCGGTCGCGCCGTCGCAGACGCCTGCTTTGCACTGACCCGAGGTCGTGCAGCTCGCGTCGCTGCCCTCGGCGCAGGTCGCCCCCTCGGGCAGCGCGACGGCCTTGCAGCCCTTGCCGGCCTCGCAGCTATTGGTCGTGCAGACGTTGCCGTCGTCGCAGTCCTTCTCCTTGGTCCGCTCGCAGACGCCGGCTTGGCACGCCGCCGCGGCGGTGCAGGGCTTGCCGTCGGCGCAGCCGGTGCCGTCGCCGAGCTTGGTGTGGACGCAACCGGCGCTGAGGGTGCAGGTATCCTTGGTGCACGGGTTGCCGTCGTCGCAATCCTTGCCGCCGCCTTTGGCCGGCGGGGTGCAGACCTTGGCCTGGCAGGTCTCGCCGACCGAGCAGGGATCGCCGTCGTCGCAGGCCTCGCCGTCCTTCACCGCGAGATAGGTACAGCCGTAGATCAGGCTGCAATAATCGGTCGTACAGACGTTGCCGTCGTCGCACGGCGAGCTCTTGCCCGGGGTGCATTCGCCGGCCGCGCAGACGTCGCCTTTGGTGCAGAGGTTGCCGTCCGAGCAGGGCTCGGTGTTGTCGACGTGGACGCAGCCCTTGACCTTGTCGCAGCCGTCGTCGGTGCAGACGTTTTCGTCCGCGCACGCCGACGTCGCGAGGGCGGTGCCGACGCACGCGCCGTTGGCGCAGGCGTCCTCGCTGGTGCAGGCGTCGCCGTCGTCACAGCTCGCCGTATTGTTCAGGAATTGGCAGCCGGCGACCTTGTTGCAGACGTCGTTGGTGCAAGGGTTGTCGTCGTCGCAGCTCACCTTGCTGCCGACGCAATCCTTGCCTTGGCAGGCGTCGTCCTTGGTGCAGGCGTCGCCGTCGTCGCAGCTGCCCTGGATGGTCGTATACGTGCAGCCCTTGGTCGGGTGGCAGCTGTCGACGGTGCAGGCAGTGCCTTCGTCGCACTTCTTCTTGCTGCCGGTGCAGGTGCCTGAGACGCAGACGTCGCCCTCGGTGCAGACGCTGCCGTCGTCGCACGGCGTCGCCGAGACGGGCAGGTGCGCGCAGGTCGTCTCGGCCTTGGCGTCGCAGACGTCCTTGGTGCAGACGTCGTCGTCGTCGCAAGTATCGGCCGGGCCGCCGTGGCAGCTCGCGTCGGCGGCGCAGGTATCGCCGTTGGTGCACGGGTCGCCGTCCGAGCATTCCTCGCCGGTCGCCGTCGTGTGGCTGCAATCGCCGCTCTGGCCGTCGCAGAGGTCTTTGGTGCAATGGTTGCCGTCGTCGCATTTGGTCACGCTGCCGGCCTTGCAGGCGCCGCCGACGCAGAGGTCACCGGTCTTGCAGGGGTCTCCGTCCTCGCAGAGCCCGCCGATCGGTAGGTGGGTGCAGCCGACCTTGGCGTCGCAGCTGTCGAGGGTGCAGACGTTGTCGTCACTGCAGTCGATGGTCACCTCGAGCGGCAGGCCGACGCAGCTGCCGGCGCTGCAGGTATCCTTCTTCGTGCAGAGGTTCTGGTCGTTGCACGCGGCCGTATTGGCGACGTAGACGCAGCCCTTGGCCTTGTCGCAGCTATCGTTGGTGCATGGGTTGCCGTCGCTGCAGACCACGGGGATGCCGACGCAATCGGTGCCGACGCAGGCGCCGGCGGTGGTGCATTTGTTGCCGTCGTCGCAGGAGCCGGTCCGCGGCTCGTATTGGCAGCCGAGCAGCGGGTGGCAGCTGGCGTTGGTGCAGGGCGAGCCGCCGTCGCAGACCTTGGTCTCGCCGGTGCAGACGCCCTTGACGCAGAGGTCGCTGACGGTGCAGGCGCTGCCGTCGTCGCAGGACGCGCCGGTGGTCGGGGCGTGGTTGCAGCCGGCCCCGGTCGAGCCGCCGGCCTCGTCGCAGCTGTCGGAGGTGCAGGGGTTGCCGTCGTCGCAGTCGGTCGGTCCGCCCTTCTCGCAGGAGCCCGCAGCGCTGCAGACCGGGGCGCCGAAGCAGAGCGTCCCCAGGCCGCAGGGCGCGCCGAAGTTTGCTGGAAGCAAAGCGCATTTTCCGGTCTGCGGGTCGCATTGGTTCTTGCTGCAGACGGCGTCGCCGGTCGGGTTGGTGCTGCCGCCGCCGTCCTGGCAGGTGACGATGGTGGCGGGATCCACTTGGCAGGTGCCGGATTTGCCGCAGACCAGCGTACCGTTGCAGGGGTTGTCGTCCTCGAGCGGCTTGCAGTCGGCGTCGGTGATGCATTGGCAGGTGTTGACGCCGGCGGCGCAGGTGCCGGATGTGCAGGCGTCGCCCTTGGTGCAGTTGGTGCCGTCGGCGTCGCAGAGCACGCCCTCGTTGCGCGGGGTCATGGCGCAGGCGCCGGTCTTCGGATCGCAGGCGTTGGTGGCGCAGACCGTGTCGTCCGCCTTGCTGCAATAAACCGCCGTCTGCGGGTTCGGCGTGCATTGGTGGGTCGAGAGGTCGCAGACGAGCTTGCTGCACAGGTCGTCCTGCTCGAAGGCGCCGCAATCGGCGTCTTTCTGGCATTGGCAGGTATTGGGCCCGGGCTTGCAGCTGCCGGCATTGCAGACGTCGGGCGTGGTGCAGGTGTTGTTGTCGGCGTCGCAGCCCTTGCCGTCGTTGCGCGGCACGAGCGTGCATTTGCCGGTCTGCGGGATGCAGGCGTTGACCCGGCAGAAGGTGTCGTCGACCGAGGGGCAGCTGACGATGCTGGTCGGGTCGAGCTCGCACTCCTGCTTGGCCTTGTTGCAGAAGAGCGTGCCGTTGCAGAGGTCGCCGTCCTCGAGCTTGCCGCAGTCGGTGTCCTCGGTGCAGGAGCAGGCGTTGGTCACCGCCTCGCAGGCGCCCTTGCTGCAGACCTCGTCCGGCGTGCAATCGTTGCCGTCGTCGCACGAGAGGCCGTCGTTCTGCGGCAGCAGCTCGCATTTGCCGGTCGCCGGCTGGCAGGCGGCCGCGGCGCAGGTGGTGTTCTGCTCGATCGGGCAGGTGACGATGGTGCTCGGATCGACGTCGCACTTGCCGCTGCCGAGGTTGCAGAAGAGCGTGCCGTTGCAGGCGTTGCCGTCGTCGAGCTTGGCGCAATCGGCGTCTTTGGTGCAGGCGCAGGTATCCGGGCCGGACTTGCAGGCGCCGGCGAGGCATTCGTCGCCGACGGTGCAGTTGTCGTCGTCGGTGCAGTCGGTGCCGTTGTCCTCGGCGACCAACTTGCAGCTGCCGGTCTTGGGATCGCAGCGGTTCTTCTTGCAGCCGGTGTCGCCGCTGGCGTCGCAGACGGTGGTGGTGCTGGCGTCGACGACGCATTTGCCGGCCTTCTTGTCGCAGACCAGGTCCCCGGCGCAGAGGTCTTTCTGCTTGCCGGCGCAGTCGAAGTCGGTGACGCAGCCGCAGCCGTTGGAGAGGCCGACGCAGGCGCCGCCGAAGCATTCGTCGGTCGCGGTGCAGGCGTTGCCGTCGTCGCAGACGGTGCCGCCGGGCTTGTCGGTGATGCTGCAGCTGCCGGTCTTGGGGTCGCAGGCGTTGTGCTGACAGGGGCCGGTCGTTACCGACGCGCAGCTCACCACGCTGGCCGGGTTGACCTTGCAGGTGCCGCTCTCGGGATCGCAGTAGAGCGTGCCGTTGCAGAGGTCGCCGTCTTCGAGGAGCTGGCAATCGGCGGTGGTCGAGCATTTGCAGGTATTGTTGCCGCCGGTGCACTGGCCCTGCGCGTCGCAGCTCTCGCCCTTGCTGCAGCTGTTGCCGTCGTCGCAGGGCTGGCCTTCGCCGAGCGGCGGATGCAGGCAGGCGCCCGTCTTGGGGTCACAGGCGTCGGTCGTGCAGGGATCGCCGTCGTCGCAGCTCAGCTTGCCCTTGCCGACGCAGACGCCCTGCCAACAGGTCGAGACCTGCGAGCAGGCGTCGCCGTCGTCGCAGGCGAAGTCGTCCTTGATCGGGGCGTGGGTGCAGCTGCCGGTCCCGATCGTGCAGGAATCTGCGGTGCAGGCGTTGGCGTCGTCGCAATTCTTCAGCCCGGTCGGGGCGCATTGGCCAGCGGTGCAGATGGCCGCGGTGACGCAGCCGCTGCCAGCGTCGCAGGGCAGCCCTTCGGCGGCCGGGAGCAGCGTGCAGAGCCCGTCCTGGCAGGCGGCGACCAGGCAGATGGCGCCGCTCTGCGGGCAATCGGCGTGGGTGGTGCAGGCGAGCGGGTTGGCGTCGGCGTCGTCGGTGCTGTTGGCGTCGTCGGTGCTGTTGGCGTCGTCGGGGCTGTCGGCGTCTTCGGTGGTCGTCGCCGCGTCGCCCGGATCGACCGCATCGGCGGTGGCCCCGTCCTCGGGCGGGCTGGTATCGGCGACGTCCGCGACGTCCGCGACGTCCGCGACGTCCGCGACGTCGGGCAGGGTCGGGACGTCCGCGACGTCCGCGACGTCCTGCACCGCGTCGAGGATGGCGCCGCCGTCGGCGATCGCGTCCGCGGCGACGCTCGTATCGAGCCCCCCGCCGGCGTCGCCGATCACGCCGATATCGCCGCCCGCGGTGCCGGTATCGAGCTTGCCGCCGGTGGCGCCCTTGTCGCTGCCGTTCTCGTCACACGCCGCGACCAGCGTGAGCAGCAACAACCCCAGGATGGCTGCGGGCCGACCCCGCCCGGGCCGCATCACTTCGTCCCCGAGACCAGCACCGGCGTGCTGCTGTCGTCGGTGCCGTTGTTGCCGAGCTGGCCGTTGTCGTTGCGGCCCCAGCAGTAGACGGCGCCGTCGGAGGTCGAGGCGCAGGCGCCCCATTGGCTCTTGCCGATGCTCACCGCTCCGCTCAGGCCGGTCGCCGTCGTGCCGGCCGTGCCGACGTGGTCGAGGGCGCCGTTGCCCAGGTTGCCGAGGTTGCCGGCGCCCCAGCACGACACGGTGCCTGCCGCACGCAGCGCGCAGCCGCCGAGCCAGCCTTGGTCGGTCTGCAGCGCGTCGGTGAGGCCCTGCACCTGGGTCACGCCGATGTAGGTGGTCGAGCCGTTGGTGTTGCCGTTGCCGGCGCTGCCGTAGCGCGCGCCGCCCCAGGTCCAGCCTTTGCCGTCGCCGGTGCGGGCGCCGAAGTTGAGCACGCCACCGTCGATCGTGCGGACGTCGGTCAGCGTCGGCAGCGCCGTCACCGGCCAGATGCCGTTGTTCTTCACCCCGGTGCCGGTGACGTTGGCGTAGCTGTTGTAGCCCCAGCAAGCGACGGTGCCGTCCTGGCGCAGCGCGCAGGCGGTGTCGGTGCCGACCGCAACGTCGACGGAGTCGGTGATCCCGGCGATCGTCACGGGCGAGCTGCTATTGGACGCCTTGGCGCCACCGCCCAGCGTGCCGTAGGCGCCGTAGCCGATGCACCAGGCCGTGCCGTCCATGCGCGCCGCACAGAGGTTGCGGCGGCCGAGCGCGATGGCGCGGACGTGTTGGCTGCCGCGGACCAGGTTCGGCGTGGTCAGCGAGCCGCCGAGCGGCGACGCCCCGGCCATCCCGGCGTCGTTGCTGCCCCAGCAATAGACCTGCCGCACCCCGGCGACCGCGTTGAGCGCGCAGACCGTCGCGTCTCCGGCCGCGAGCTGCAGCACGGTGCCGCTGAGGTTCTTGGCCTGCACCGGCACCTTGCTCGCGGTCTTGCTGCCGTCGCCGAGCTGGCCGTTGCCGTTCGCGCCCCAGCCCCAGACCTCGCCGTTGTTGCGCAGCGCGACGTAGAAGTCCGAGCGGCTCGGCGCCTCGACGCCGCGCGCCCAGCCGGTGGTGGTCTTCGCGGTGCAGACGCCGCTGGCGCAGACCGAACCGGTGCCGCAGGCGACGCCGTCGAGCACGGTCTTGCTGCTGCAGCTGCCGTCGGCGGCGCAGGCGTTGAGCGTGCAGGGGTTGTCGTCGTCGCAGGCGTTCTTGCCGAAGCAGAGGCCGCCCTGGCAGCTGTCGGCCTTGGTGCAGATGCTGCCGTCGTCGCAGCTGGTGCCGTCGGTGGTCGCGACGTATTGGCAGCCCTTGGCGGCGTCGCAGGAATCGTCGGTGCAGACGTCACCGTCCGAGCAGTTGGTCGAGGGGCCGGCCTGGCAGACGCCCTTGGCGTCGCAGGTGTCCTTGTCGGTGCAGGCGTCGCCGTCCTGGCAGGCGGTGCCTTCGACGATCTCGTTGACGCAGCGGCCCTTGGCGCAGATGTCCGGGGTGCATGGGTCGTGGTCGTTGCACTCGGAGTCGAAGCTGCAGGGCATGCCGTCGGGGTGGCTGCGGTGGACGATCTTCACCGCGTCGATGAACCAGCCCGCGCCGGAATTGCCGCTGCTGTCGGTCAGCATGAGGATGCTGAACCAGGCGTTGCCGTCACCGGTCTTGCCGCTGAGATCCGCCTCGAAGGCGAGCCATTGCTTGCTGGCAGAAGGCTTGCTGCTGGCGAAATTCCAATCCTGCACGGTCGCGTTGCCAGCCTTGACCTGCAGGACGTGCACGGTCTCCGGCGTCGCGTCGAGATCGAAATAGCTCCAGAACGAGAGCTTGACCTGGCCGTATTTCGGCACCGTCCAGCGCCCGGCGCCGTTGTCGGCGCTGAAGACCGTGGCGTCGGAGGCGTAGTTGCTGCCGTCGTTGAGGTTCAGCGTGCAATCGCCGGCCTTGGGCGCCACCGCGGCTGGGGTCTTGTCGACCGCCCAGGTCACGTTGGTGGTCTTGCTGGCGGTGAAGGTCCACTTGCCGTAGTCGCCGCTGCAGGCGAAATTCTCTTCCAGCACGACCTTCTCGGTGCAGACCATCTTGCCGCCGGCGCAGCTGCCGGCGTCGTCGCAGACGGTCTCCTCGGTGCAATAATCGCCGTCGTCGCAGGCGGCGCCCTTGGCGATGGCCTCGTGGCTGCAGGTGCCGTCCTTGGCGCAGAGGTCGGTGGTGCAGGGCTTGCCGTCGTCGCACGTCGCTTCGCCGACGCATGTGCCGGCGTAATCGCATTTGCCGCCCTTGGTGCAGGGATCGCCGTCGTCGCAGGCCGCCTCTTGTTGCAGCGCCGGCGCGCCCTTGCAGGTGCCGTTGTCGCAGGCGCCGGCGCCGGTGCAGGGGTCGCCGTCCTCGCAGGTCACGCCCTCGCTGACCGCGAAGTGGTAGCAGCCGAGCTTGCCGTCGCAGGAGTCGCCGGTGCAGGCATTGCCGTCGTCGCAATCGGAGAAGGCCTTGCCCATACACACGCCGACTTCGCTGCACGGCGCGTGGCCGAAGGGATCGGTGCGCAAGATGAAGCCGTATTGCTTCCACTTGTTCTGGTAGCTCGAGCCCTTCTGCACCCAACCGACGGCGACGAAGCCGTCCGGCAGCGCCTTCCAATCCTCGAGCCGGCGGCCGTTGGTGGCGCCGAATTCCTTCTGTCCGATCAGCGCGCCGGCGTCGTCGAAGCGCAGCAGCGCGTGCTTGCCGTCGACCTGGGCGCCGAGCGCGAAGCCGTCGGGCTTGGCCACCACCGACCAGCCGAGATTGGTGTCGGTGCTCGGCAAGATTTGCTTGTCCCAGACGAGGTTGCCGTTGCTGTCCAGGCGCCGCAGCCAGACGAAGTAGGCGTTGGTGCCGGCGATGGTGATCTTCTTCTGCCCTGTGAGCAGGATGCCCTGCTGGGTCCAACCCACCGCCTTCAACACCGAGTTGTCGGTCTTTTCCCAGGTCTTGGCGAAGCTCAGCGCGCCGCTGGTCGTGATCCGGGCGACGTAGTGCCGGGTGACCTTGTCGCTGCTGGTGTAGGCGTCGCCGGCGACCACGACCGCGCTGCCGTCGTCGACCGGCGCGAGGCCGACCGGCGTGTCGGCGTCGCTGATGTGGTGGATCGCCGTGGCGAGGATCTTCGGCTGGTAGTCCCAGCCGAGCGGTGAGCTGGCCTCACCGTGGCGGGTGAAGTAGACCGCCGTCGCGTTCTTGTTGGCGTCCTTGTGCTTGCACAGCGAGGCGGCGTCGTAGTCGCCAATCGCCTCCATATCCACCGGGATCGTGGTCTCGTCGCCGAGCTGCACCGATTTGCCGTTGCCGTTGTTGAGTCGAACCATCGTGACCCATTTGTCGTGGGTCCAGGAGTTGTTGACCTTCTTCTCGTATTCGTAGCGGGAGAGGCCGGCGCTGACGAGGTTCTTGAACGAAGCCGCGCCGGCGACGCTGTAGTCCACGGCGCGGACGGTGTTGGTGCTGTCGTCGTCGCGGTCGTAGAAGCTGTAGCGCGAGCCGCTGATCGAGTCGTATTTGCCGTCCGCACCGGCGGTTCCGGCGATCAACTTGCCGTAGAGCGAGTTGGTCTGGTTGCGGTTGTAGCCGGGGCCGGCGGCGAAGAGGCGGCCGTCGACGCGCGGCGCCACGGCCATCAGGCGGGTGCCCTGGTACTCGTTGCTGGCGTTGTTGTTGTCGCCGCAGCAGCCGTAGAAGGGCAGGAATTCCTTCTGCCAGGCGACGACGTTGTCGTTGTAGCAGACGCCAGCCGAGCATTCGCCGGCGATGGCGCACTCGCTGTCGGTGCTGCTGCACGGCGCGCCGTCGGTGTTGGTGTAGACGCATTTGCCCGTGGTCTCGTCGCATTTGTCCGCGGTGCAGATATTGTTGTCGTTGCAGACCGTGACGTCCTTGACGCACGAGCCGGCGTCGCAGGTCTCGTTCTTGGTGCAGAGGTCACTGTCCTGGCAGTCCGACCAGGTCTTGGCGTAGCAGCCGAGCGATTCGGAGCAGACCGTATTGCCGAAGGCGTCGGTGCGGACCAGGCCGCAGTTGTTCGAGAGCAGCACGACGAGGCTGTCGTCGTCCGGCGCGAGCGCGCGCTCCTGGCTGCCGGGGTTCTGCTTCGCCGTCCAGGTGACGTTGAGGTTGTTGTCGGTGAGCCGGGTCGCGCCGTTCAGCCAGCCGTAGCCGCCCTTCGGACGCAGGATCAGGTCGGCGGTCGCGTTGTTCTTGTTCGGTCCGCTTGCCGTCTCGAGGTCTGCGCCCCAGGTGCGCAGCCGGTTGCCGGTGGTGCTGAAGGAATTGTCGCTCCACAGCAAGACGCGGCGGAAGCGGTAGGTATTGCTGCTGCTGTCGCCGACGAGCTTGGTCCCGAGCTGCTTGCCGTCCTTGTCGTAGCGGAGCAGCCAACCGGCGTAGGAGCCGGAATTGCCGACCGCGAAGATGCCGCCGTCGCTGCGCAGGCCGACGTCGTAGAGCTCGTCGTCGACCACCGTGCCGTCGGTCTTCTCCCAGACCGTCGCATCCTTGCCGTCGAGGCGGATCAGCCAGCCGTCGCGGCCGCCGGCGCCCTTGCTGTCGGTCGAGCCGACCAGGACGTGGCCGCCGTCCGCGGTGGTGGCGATGCCGTGCAAGATCTCGTCCTTCAGGCCGGGGAAGACGCGCGTGTTGCTGACCTGCTGGCTGGCGTCGAAGCGCGCGAACAAGCCCTCGACGCCGCCGATCGAGCCCTCTTTGGTCTCGCCGACCGCCGAGAACGCCCCGGCGCTGCCGTCGTTGCTCATATCGATGAAGCGGCCCTCGGCGGTATGGGCCAGGGTGCGCTCCCAGAGCACGGTGCCGTTGTAGCGGACCTGCTGCCACGCCGGCAGCCAGACCCCGTCAACGCTCTTCCGCCCGATCATCAGCCAGCCGGTGCCGGCCGGGGCGAACTCGTTGCAGGTGCGGAGGTTGCCGGTCGTGCCGACGGTCCACGGCCGCGCCGTCGCGCCTTCGCAGGTGCCCGCCTTGCAGACGCCCTGGGTGCTGCAGGTCGAGGCGCCACCCTGCTCGCAGACGACGCCGTCCGGCAGCTTGGTCGCCGCGCAGCCCTTGCCCGCCTCGCAGACGTCGATGGTGCAGGGGTTGTTGTCGTCGCAGATCTTCTCGGTTGTCTTGGTGCAGGTGCCGGCTTTGCAGACCGCTGCGGCGGTGCAGGGCTTGCCGTCGTCGCAGCTCGGCTCGCCGTCGATCGGGGTGTAGACGCAGCCCTTGCCGGCGACGCATTTGTCCGTCGTGCAGGCGTTGTTGTCGTTGCACGACAGGGCGTTGGAGACCTTCGGCAGCTTGGTCGCGCAATTCTTGCACGCCTCGACGTAGACCAGGTCCTTCTGGTGGCAGCGGTCTTCCCACTTCTCGCAGCAGGAGCCGTCGTCGCCGCAGCAGCTCGCCCACCAGGTCTTGAAGTTCGCCGATTGGTTGTAGCCGTTGTTGCCCTTCGGAATCGCGCACGCGTTGTAGTTCTTGTTCGGCAGGCCGCCGGTCGGCGTGTAGCACTCGCCGTTCTCGCAGCGCGAGAGCAGCGTGCACGGGTCGCCGTCGTCGCATTCGAAGAAGAGCTTGGGCAGCTCGAAGGTGCATTTGCCGGCGACGCAGGCGTCGAGCGTGCAGACGTTGCCGTCGTCGCAGAGCGCGCCGGTGCCGCCGACGCAGACGCCGCCCTTGCAGGTATCGCCGGTGGTGCACGGGTTGTCGTCGACGCACGGCTTGGTCGGCTTGGTGTGGTAGCAGCCCGTCTCCTTGCCGCAGAGGTCGTCGGTGCAGAAGATGCCGTCGTCGCAATCGACGGTGAGCTGCAGCGCCAGGCCGACGCATTTGCCGCCGCTGCAGGCGTCGTCCTTGGTGCAGAGGTCGGCGTCGTCGCAGGACGCGCTATTCGGCGCGTAGACGCAGCCCGACTTCGGCGAGCAGCTGTCGTCGGTGCACGCATTCTTGTCGTTGCAGACGACGGCCGTGCCCGAGCAGCTGCCGTCCTTGCAGGCGTCGCCGCTGGTGCAGGGGTTGCCGTCGTCGCAGAGCTCGCTGGTCGGCGTGTAGACGCAGCCGAGCAGCGGGTGGCAGGAGTCGACCGTGCAGGCGTTGCCCTCGGTGCACTTCACCGCGGAGCCGGTGCACTTGCCCTTCACGCAGCCGTCCTCCTCGGTGCATTTGTTGCCGTCGTCGCAGGCCGGGCCGGTCGCTGCGACGTGCTTGCAGCCGCTCTTGCCGTCGCAGCTATCGGTGGTGCAGGGGTCGGCGTCGTCGCAGTCGTTGACCTTGCCGCCTTGGCAGCCACCGCCGGAGCAGGCGTCGCCGAGGGTGCAGGGGTTGCCGTCGTCGCAGGTGACGGTCGGGCCGTGCGGCAGGTTGATGCAATCGCCGGTCTCGCCGTTGCAGGCGTCGGCGGTGCAGCCGTTGTCGTCGTCGCACTTCGGCTCGGTGCCCTTCTGGCAGACGCCGCCCGAGCAGATATCGCCGGTCGTGCAGGGATCGCCGTCGTCGCAGAGCTTGTTCGTCTTGATCCAGAGGCAGCCCTTGACCGAGTTGCAGCTCTCGTCGGTGCAGGGGTTGCCGTCGGCGCAGTCGACCGTGACCGTCAGCGGCAGGCCGACGCATTTGCCACCGCTGCAGGCGTCCTGCTTGGTGCAGAGGTCGCCGTCGTTGCAGACGAAGGCGTTGGGCGAAAAGACGCAGCCGATATTCGGGTTGCAGCTGTCGGTGGTGCAGAGGTTTCCGTCGTTGCAGTCGATCGCCTTGCCGACGCAGTAGGTGCCGACGCAGCTCTCGCTGTCGGTGCATTTGTTGCCGTCGTCGCAGCTGCCGACCTTGGGCTTGTATTGGCAGCCGTTGAGCGGGTGGCAGCTGTCCTCGGTGCAGGCGGTGCCGCCGAGGCAGGGCTTGTTCTGGCCGATGCAGGCGCCTTTGACGCAGACGTCGCTCTCGGTGCAGACGCTGCCGTCGTCGCAGGCGCCGCCGGTCAGCGCCTCGTATTGGCAGCCCTTGTAATCGTCGCAGGAGTCGTTGGTGCAGGGCGAGCCGTCGTCGCAGTCGACGTCCTTGCCGGGGATGCAGCCGCCCTTGGCGTCACAGAGCGCGACGCCGGTGCAGAGCGTGCCGTTGCCGCACGGGGCTTTCTCGTTCTGCGGCGTCATCTTGCAGGTGCCGTCGGCGGGGTCGCAGAGGTTCTTGACGCAGGTCGTATCCGAGCCGCTCTGGCAGGTGACGACGGTCGCCGGGTCGACGACGCATTGGTTGTCCTTGCCGCAGACCAGGTTGCCGGTGCACGGGTTGCCGTCTTCCTTCGCCTTGCAGTCAGCGTCGGCGAGGCAGCCGCAGGTATTGGCCCCGGCCTTGCAGTCGCCCTTGTCGCAGGCGTCGTCCGGGGTGCAGGGCGAGCCGTCGGCGTCGCAGCTCACGCCCTGGTTCTGCGGCGTCATCGCGCATTGGCCGGTCTTTGGGTCGCAGGCGTTGGTGGCGCAGGTGGTGTCGCCGGCCTTGCTGCAGACCACGGCGGTGCCGGGGTTGACCTTGCACTCCTTGCTGCCGAGGTCGCAGTAGAGCTTGCTGCACAGGTCCTCGGCCTCGAAGACGCCGCAATCCTCGTCTTTCTGGCATTGGCAGACGTTGACGCCGGGCTGGCATGTGCCGTTGTTGCAGACGTCGTCCTTGGTGCAGTTGTTGCTGTCGGCGTCGCAGCCCAGGCCATTGTTGATCGGCAGCAGGGAGCATTTGCCGGTCTTGGGGATGCAGGTGTTCTGCGCGCAGAGCGAGTCGTCGACGGTCGGGCAGGAGACGACCGTGGCCGGGTTGGTCTCGCACTGATTCTTCGCCTTGTTGCAGAAGGGCGTGCCGTTGCAGAGGTTGCCGTCGTCTTGGCAGTCGGCGTCGGCGTTGCAGAAGCAGAGGTTGGTGCCGCCGCCGCAGGTGCCGTCTTGGCAGATCTCGCCCTTGGTGCAATCGTTGCCGTCGTCGCAGGCCTTGCCGCCGTTGAGCGCCTGGAACTCGCATTTGCCGGTGACCGGCTCGCAGACGTTCTGGGTGCAGAAGGTGTCGAGCGCGTCCGGACAGGTCACGACGGTCGCCGGGTTCAGCTCGCACTTCTTGGTCGCCTTGTTGCAGAAGAGCGTGCCGTTGCAGAGGCTGCCGTCCTCGAGCGAGGCGCAGTCTTTGTCTTCGGCGCAGGCGCAGGTATCGGTGCCGGATTGGCAGGCGCCGCCGGTGCAGACGTCGCCGACGGTGCAGGTGTCGCCATCCTCGCAGACCGTGTCGTTGGCGAGGAATTGCAGCTTGCAGGTGCCGGTCGCCGGGTTGCAGGTATTCTTCTGGCAGTAGGTATCGTCCTTCGGATCGCAGGAGACGGCCGACGCCGGCTTGATCTTGCAGGTGAAGGGCTGCGCGGATTTGTCGCAGAAGTGCTCGCCGATGCAGAGGTTGCCGCCGTTCTTGCCGGCGCATTCGGCGTCCGAGAGGCAGGTGCAGACGTTGCCGGTGGCCTTGCAGGTGCCGGCGTCGCATTCCTCTGCGGCTGTGCAGGGGTCGCCGTCGTCGCAGCTCTGCCCGTTGGGCGCGCTCTGCACCTCGCATTTGCCGGTGCCGACGTTGCAGGCGGTGATCTGGCAGGCGCCCTGGCCCAGATCGGGGCATTTCACCACGCTCGCCGGGTTGATCTCGCAGGTGCCCGAGGTGACCTCGCAGTAGAGCGTGCCGTTGCAGGGGTTGCCGTCCTCGTGCACCGCGCAATCGGCCGAGGTCGAGCATTTGCAGGTGTTGTTGCCGCCGATGCAGGAGCCGTCGGCGATGCAGACATCGCCGCTGGTGCAGCTGCTGCCGTCGTCGCAGGCGGTCCCGGTGCTGGCCGGCTTGGCGAGGCAGGTGCCGGTCTTGGGATCGCAGAAGTCGGTGCTGCAGGGGTCGCCGTCATCGCAGGTGACGAAGCCCTTCGGGATGCAGACACCGCTGAAGCAGGTCGCGGTCAGGGTGCATTTGTTGCCGTCTTCGCAGGCGAATCCGGTCTTGGTCGGCTTGTAGGTGCAGAGCCCGGTCGCGACGGTGCAATCGTCGTCGGTGCAGCTGTTGCCGTCATCGCAATTCTTCAAGGCTTGCGGCGTGCAGACGCCCTGGACGCAGACGGCGTCGGTGACGCAGGCCGAGCCCGCGGTGCAGGGCGATTGCTCGGCTGCGGCGACGAAGGCGCACTTGCTCTGCTGGCAGGTGCGCTCCTGGCAGGGCAGGTAGGGTAGCGGGCAATCGGTGTCGGTGGTGCAGTCGACCGGGTTGGCGTCGAGGTCGACGACCTCGCCGAGGCCGGAGCCGTCGTTGCTGTCGGGAACGGCGTCGGGTAGCGCGTCGGGGACCACGTCGGCGGTGTCTTCGACCACGTCGGGCACGTCGGCGACGACGTCGGGCACGTCGACGGCGCCGGCGCCGTCGGCGAGGCTGTCGCTGCTGCTGTCGTCGTTGCTGCCGTCCTTGCTGCCGGTGTCGGCCACGCCATCGCTGATGGTGGCGTCGACGACGGTGCTGTCTTGCACTGCGGTGTCGGCGCCACTGCTACCGTTGGCTGGGTTGTCGTCGCTACAAGCTGCGAGCCCGATGACGAAGACAATGGTGAGTACGCGCTGCCAACAGGCCGCTTCTTGCATCCGCTCCGCTCCCCTGCTCGGATCGGCGCCTGCGTCGACCCGTGCCCTTTCCTCCACTCGACGCCCGCATCGTCGCGTGGAGGGAGGCCTCCCTTCCTGCTGACCTCTTTCTGCACCGTACCGTCCGCCTGGAGGCGCTTGCAACAGGACGCGCGCTGGCCACCCCTGGCCAAAACCCAGAGGCAGCGCTTCCTTCGGCGGCGCAGTGAGCCGGTTGGTGGCCGATCGGACACGCCCGATTCAGCTCAGCGGGCGAGCCACCAAAGCAGGATTCCTGTGGCAAAAGATGAAGCGTTGGCGGCAGCACCCGCGGCGATTCCGCGGCCCCAGCCGATGCGCAGCGCGAGGTGGGCCATCGCGCCCTCGAGCACCGCGACCGCCGTCTCGAGGACGGCCGCACGGGCCGGAAACGCGAGCGTCCCGACCAGCCGTTCGTTGGCCTGCCAGATCAAGGGGTGGGTGCACAAACTGGCGGCGACGAAGGTCAGGGCGACCTGCCAACGCGGCCGGGCCAGCCATCCGCCGAGCAGCGCGCCGACGACGGCCTCGACCAGCAGGGTCAGCCCGAGGGCTTCGGCTTGGCTCATCCCTGCGCGATCAGCGCGCGCCGGTGCGACGCCGCAGCCAGAGCAGCGCCCCGGCGCCGAGCAGCAGCCCGGGCAGGGTCCACGGCGGCAGCCCGGTCCCGGCGGCGCTGCAGCTTCCTCCCGCGTCGCTGCTCGCGGTCGTGCCGGTGCTCGGTGCGGTGTCGTCGCCGCCGATGGCCGTATCGCCGCCCGCGTCGCTGCCGCCGTCCTTGCAGCGCAGGCAGGGGCCACAGACCGACTTCGGCGGTGTGCCCTGCGAATAGTCGAGCTTGCAGCACTCGGCCGGCTGGCAGGTGCCCTTGGTCCCGTCGGCGTCGCATGCGGCGCCTTCGGTCTTGCCCTGGCAAGCGGCCTCGTCGGGCGAGATCACGTCGGCCGTGGCGGGTGCCGCGGCGAGGAGCAGGAGCACCAACGTGGCGCTACCGAGGCAAGATTGGCGGGTCGAAACGAACATGGCGGTTCCTCCTGAGGTCAATCGAATGGGCCCTTTTCGCCCGGTTTCTTCGGCTCCAAGCCACCAGCTTCGACCTGCAGACCCCACGGCGGCGAGGCGTTGGCCAGCACACCGGCGCGGCAGTCGAGGGTGACCGGGCGGATCGTCGCTCCGGGCTTCGCCGCTATCAGCGTGTAGCGGCCCGGCTTCACGTCGAGGAAGAGCACGCCGCCGTCGTGGCTGGTCGCCGTCAGCTCGCGATCTGGGAAGATCACGTCGTATTTGACGAGGTTGAAGTAGACCGGTCCATCCGCGACGCCGACCGTGGGGCTGATCGACACGGTCGCGTCCGGCTCGCCGTGGGTGCCGTGGCCGTCGTAGAGGCTGTGGCCGCGGCGGGTCACGGTCGTGGCGATCTGACACTTCGTCGGGTCGGGCTCGAGGTTCACCAGCCCCGACATCAGGTCGTAGACGGCGTCGCTCGGGACCTGGAACGTCACCTTCTCGACGTCGCCCGCCAGCCGGAAGACCTGCGTCTGCGTGGTGGCGAAGCCCGGCTTTTCCAGCACGAAGGAGAGGTCGACCCCGCGCGGCAAGCCGTCGAGCGCCCAGGCACCGCCGGCAGCCGTCGTCGTCGCCGCACCCGGCAGCGGCACGCCGTCGGCGTCGATGGCGTGAACGCTGGCGCCTTCGAGGTTGCCGCCGCCCGGACCGAAGGCGAAGCCGTGGCCGCTCGCCCGCGCCGTGCCGGCCGCAGCCGCACCATCATCGGACGCGCAGCCCGCCTGCCCCAGCGGCGTCGCGAGCAGCAGCGCCGCCAGCAGCAGCGCCCGAACCATCCCGTATCGCGTCACGCCCGAGCCCATCTTCACCCCCCAGGGCGCAGTCTAGTCGCCGGCGTCGGTCGCGTCATGTGCGTTCCGCACCGCGCGAAGGCGACACAGGCGAGCCAATTCGACCCAGTGTGGGGCCGGTCCGACCGTGTCGATTCGACCCATCCCGGCGGAGCAGCGGCCTCCCCGGCGGTGGCGGGACCTCGCACTTCGCTTGCGCAATTGCCCGCTGGAAGGGAAGTGGCACGGCGATTGAGTCAATCGTTCCCGCTGCGCCACGCCGGCGCGGCGGGAGGACGAGATGGCGACCCCAGATTCGGGTTGGGCGCGCAACGCCGCTTCGGGCTTCGTGGTCTTCTTGATCGCGCTGCCCCTCTGCCTCGGCATCGCCATGGCGAGCGGATTTCCGCCGGTGGCCGGTGTGCTGACGGCGGTCGTCGGCGGCATCCTCGGTCTGCCGCTCGGCAGCGCGCGGCTCACCATCAAGGGGCCGGCGGCGGGCCTGATCGTGATCGCGATCGGCGCGGTGACCGAGCTCGGCGGCGGCGATATGCTGCTCGGCTACCGGCGCGCCTTGGCCGTCGGCGCGGTCGCGGCGGTGATCCAGATCGGCCTCGCGCTCGGCAAAACCGGCAAATTCGCGACGGTGATGCCGCCCGCAGTGGTCCACGGGATGTTGGCCGCGATCGGGGTCATCATCGTCGCCAAGCAGGCGCCGGTCCTGCTCGGCGCGCCGACCCACGGTGGCGGACCTTTGGCGATGCTCGCCGACGTCCCCTACGAGATCGGCCACGCCAACCCCTACGTCGCCGGCATCGGCCTGCTCTCGATGGCGTTGCTGCTGGCCTGGCCGCACTTGCCGGTGCCGCGCCTGCGCTCGCTGCCGGCGCCGATGGTCGTGCTCTTGCTGGCGGTGCCGCTGGCGTCGGCGGCGCACTTTGCGGCGCCGCACGTCTACCACTTCGCCAACCACGACTACGCGCTGGGGCCGGACTTGCTGGTCTCGCTGCCCGGCAAGATCGCCAGCGCCATCACCTTCCCCGATTTTTCGGCGCTCTCCACCGCCGTCGCCTGGAAATACGTCGCCATGTTCGCCCTGGTCGGCGCGGTCGAGTCGCTGCTCTCGGTGGTCGCCGTCGACGCGATGGACCCGGAGAAGCGCGCCAGCAACCTGGATCGCGACCTGCTCGCCACCGGCGTCGCCAACCTGGTGGTCGCGCTGATCGGCGGCCTGCCGATGATCTCGGAGATCGTCCGCAGCAAGGCCAACGTCGACGCCGGCGCGACCGACGCGCGGTCGAATTTCTTCCACGGCGTCTACCTCTTGCTCTTCGTCGCCCTGCTGCCCGGCATCCTGCACCTGATCCCGCTGACGGCCCTCGGCGCGATGCTGGTGGTGGTCGGCTTCCGCCTCGCCTCGCCGCGCGAGTTCGCCCACAGCTGGACGCTCGGGGTCGACCAATTCGCCGTCTTCACCACCACCTTCCTGGTCACGCTGGCGACCGACCTGCTGCTCGGCGTGGCCTCGGGCCTGCTGCTCAAGGCGCTGCTGCACGTCGCGCGCGGTGTGCGCCCGGCAGATCTGCGCAGCGACGCGCTGGTCGTCGAGCAGAAGGGCGAGACAGCGCGGGTGCACGTCCGCGGCGCCGCGGTCTTCCTCAACCTGTTGCAGTTGCAAGCGCGGCTGCAGGCGCTGCACGATGCGGGCGCCAAGCGGGTCGACGTCGACGTCCACGACGCCCGGCTCGTCGACCATACCGCCTTGCTCCGGCTCGAGCAGATCGCCGCCGAATGGCCCGATTGCACGCTCGAGGTGGTCGGCAAGGACGCCCTGCGCGCCGTCGGCAAGGGGGCCCAATGTTGCCACGTGCACACCTGATCGCCGCGCTCGAGCACGCCGCCCACCTCCTGCCGACGCAGAATCCGCTCGAGCATTTCGTCCACCACAACCCGCTGCACGCCTTCGAGGCGCTGCCCTTCCACGAAGCGGTGGAGCGTGCCGCGAACCTCACCGGCGCGCGGCCTTGGCCGACGATGCGGTTCTTTCAGCAGGCCTGGGAGCAAGGCCGGGTGCTGCAACGCGACCTCGACGATGTGCTGCAACGCGAGGTGCGTGACGACGTCGTCGACCTGCCCGGGTTGCGGCTGCCGCGCCGCGAGGTGATGCGCCTGTTGATGCTGGCGCCGGAGACCGGGCTGCACGCACCTGAGGCGAGCGCCTGGGCGGTGCACGAGGGCGGCTCGCTCGACACCCTCCCCGCCGGCCTGGACCGCTGCGCCGCCGAGCGTTTGCGCAGCGCCGGGCCGACCTCGGAGGTCTTGCACGCGCTCTGGGATGGCTGCGCCCGCCTCGCGCCCGACGCAGCAACGGGGCGAGATGGCGACGCTCCGGCCCGGCTCGGCGTGCTCAGCGCGCGGCACCTCGGCGCCGATCTCGACGCGCTGGTCGAGCCGCTGCTGACCCGCTGGGCCGCCGCCTTCCTCGACGTCGGTCAGGCCGATTGGGCGATGCCGGGGCGCGCCGCCGGCTTCTACGCCTGCGGCCTGCAGCTGATGCGCGCTTGGGGCACCGCGCTGCTCCCCGGTGGCCGGTGGCTGCGGCGGCAGGCCAAGCGCCTGCAGGCGGAGGGCGTCGATGCCGCGGCTTCGGTCGAGGAGAGCTTGCGCGACCTCGGCTTTGGCAGCGCCGCGCTCCCCGCCGAGGCTGCGGAGGGTTTCGTGCTCGAGACCTTGTTGGCGCTGCCGGGCTTCGGCGGGATGTTCGAGCGGCTCGCCGAGCGGCCAGATCTGGCGCCGACCTCGGGCAATCCGCCCCGCGCCGGCGACGTCGCGTTGCCGCCGACCCGGGTGCTCGATCTGCTCGCGGTGCGGCTGCTGCTCGAGCGGGCGACGCTGCGCTGGTTGCTCGCCGAGCGCGGCATTCGCGCGACCGATGTGGGGCTGTTGCCGCAGCTCCGCGCGATGCGGGTGGACCGCATCGATCCCTACGCCGAGATTCGCCGCGTCGCCCCGACCTTCCACGTCGCGTTGAGCGTCGGGCTGCAGCCGGCCGCGCTCGACCGGGCCCGGGACGCCGAGCGCCGCGCCCTGCGCACGTTGGCCGATCGCCGCACCGAATGGCAGCTGCGTTGGCTGTGGCAGCTCGCCTACGAGCGACGCTACCGGGCGCAGGTCCTCGATGCGCTGCTCCTGCACGGGCGCGCCTCTCACCGCCACGCGCGGCCTCTCGCGCCGCATACCCAGCTCTTCGCCTGCATCGACGACCGCGAGGAATCGCTGCGGCGCCACCTCGAGGAGCTCGACCCGGGCTACGCGACCTTCGGCTATGTCGGCTTCTACGGCGTCGCGATGCGCCATTTTCCCGTTGGATCCAGCCATGGCCGCTCGCTCTGCCCGGCGCCGCGGCGGCCGACCCACGCCTTGGTCGAGCAGCCGACCGAAGGCAGTGCCGACGCCGGTCGCGGCCCGCTCGGAGGGATTCGCGCGTGGCTGGGCATGGGCGCGCGCCTGTTGCGCCCCGACGCCAGCGACGCCGCGGTGGCCCAGACGCATCGGGCGGCGCCGACCCGCCTGCCGATCGAGCGCGACCCGACCGCCGGCCTGCGCGACGGGCTCCCGGTCGGCTACGAGCCCGGAGAGATGGCGCAGATCGTCGGCCACGTCCTCGCCGAGGCCGGGCTCACCGAGGGCTTTGCGGCATTGGTCGTCCTGCTCGGCCACGGCAGCAGCAGCGTCAACAACCCGCACGCCGCCGGCTACAACTGCGGCGCCTGTGCCGGTGGCAGCGGCGGACCGAACGCGCGCGCCTTCGCCGCGATGGCCAACCGCGACGACGTCCGCCGGATGCTGGCCGAGCGGGGGCTCTCGATCCCGGCGACGACGCGCTTCTTGGGCGGGCTGCACGATACCGCGACCGACGGCATCCAGCTCTACGACGCCGATGATCCGGGGGACGCGGTGCGGACGCAGGGCGAGGCCATCGCGCGGCTGCGGCGGGACCTCGACATCTGCGCCGGTCGCGACGCGCACGAGCGGACGCGGCGCTTCCTCTCGGCCCCGCTCGACCTCGACGAAGCCGGGGCGCAACGCCACGTCGTCGGCCGCACCCGCGACCTCGCGCAGGCCCGGCCGGAGTACAACCACGCGACCAACGCGCTCTGCGTGGTCGGTCGGCGGAGCTTGACCCGCGGCCTCTTCCTCGATCGACGCGCGTTTCTCGTCAGCTACGATCCGGTCGCTGCGGGCGTCGACGACGGCAGCCGGCTCGGCGCCCTGCTGGCCAGCGTCGGACCGGTCGGCGCGGGCATCAACCTCGAGTATTTCTTCTCCTTCGTCGACAACGAGCGCTACGGCGCCGGGACCAAGCTGCCGCACAACGTGGTCGGCTTGGTCGCGGTGATGAACGGCGCCTCGAGCGACCTGCGGACCGGCCTGGTCGAGCAGATGATCGAGATCCACGAGCCGATGCGCCTGCTCACCGTCGTCGAGGCGAGCCCCGAGGTCGCCGCCCGCGCCGCTGCCGCAGACCCCGCCGTGCAGCGGCTGGTGGCGCAGCGCTGGCTGCTCGTCGCGTGCGTCGACCCCTCCGACGGCAAGGCCTATTTCCTCGAGAACGATGGCTTCGTCGAGCACCGGCCCGAGGTCGACCGCCTGCCGATGGTCGCGGTCTCGCGCGACGGCTACGGCGGTCGCCGCGGCTCGCTGCCGCCCTTCGCGGTCGCCGCGCCCCGGAGGGTCGCATGAACGCCCTCGCCATGATGTTGGCGCCCTTGCTGACCGTCGCCATTCTCGGTGCGCCGCTCTTCGCGTTGCTCTTGCTGACCGTCGCGCACTTCGCCCTCGGCGACGCGCTCGCCGAGCGCCGCGTGCAGCAGCTGACGGCCTCGATCTTCGCGGTCGGCCTCGGCGGTGCGCTGGCGCTTTTTGTCGCCTTCGCGATGGCCGACGTGCCGCACGTCGTCATCGACCTCGGCCCGCTGCTCTCGCTGCGCGGCTACCACTTCGACCTGGCGATGGAGCTCACGCCGACGACGCTGACCCTGCTGGTGCTGACCTTCGCCCTCTCGGCTGCCGTCGGTGCTTACTCGGCGCGCTATCTGCATCAGGACGATGGTTTTTTCCGCTTCTACGTCCTGCTCGTGCTCTTCGCCTTCGGCATGGAGCTGATCGTCACCGCGCGCAGCCTGACCCTGCTCTTCGCTGGATGGGAGTTCGTCGGCCTGACCTCGGCGCTGCTGATCGCCTTTTACCACCGCCGGTACGGCCCGACGCGCCACGGCCTGCGCGCCTACGCGACCTACCGCGCGACCGACCTCGGGCTGCTGCTGGCGGTCGCGATCTTGGAGCACCACGCCCACTCCGCCGACTTCGACCGGCTCGGCGACCTCGCGATGACGCCGGAGGTATCGACCCTGGTCGCGCTGCTGGTCGTCTTCGGCGCGATGGGCAAGGGCGCGATCGTGCCGCTCTCGGGCTGGTTGCCGAAGGCGATGGAGGGGCCGACGCCGTCGTCGGCGATCTTCTACGGCGCGCTCTCGATCCACGCGTCGCCGTACCTGCTCCTGCGCGCAGAGCCGCTGCTGGAGCGCGTGCCGCTGGCGCAGGGCCTGGTCATCGGCCTGGGCGCGCTCACCGCCGTCCATGCGACGCTGGTCGGGCGGACCCGTCCCGATATCAAGACTGCGCTGGGCTACGCCTCGGTGGCGCAGGTGGCGCTGATCTGGATCGAGGTCGGCATGGGCTGGACGACGCTCGCGCTGGTCCACATCGTGCTGCACGGCGTGGTCCGCACTTGGCAGCTGCTGCGCTCGCCGTCGATCTTGGCCGAACGGGCTGCCCTTGCGCGGCGCACCGGTCGCGCTTCCTGGTTCGCTCTGCTCGGACCGGAGCGGCTGCTGCCGCGCAGCCTCGCCGCCCGGCTGTACCGGTTCAGCCTCGAGCAGTGGTACCTCGACCAGGCCGGTCGGGTGCTGCTGCTGAATCCGATCGCCGCGCTGCTCCGCGGCCTCGACCGCCTCGACAACCGCATCCGTGGTCTGCTCGGAGCGCAGGACGCCGAGAACCCACCGCGATGAATATCCTCACCCCCGCGCTGCTGACCCTGCTCTTGCTCGTCCTCGGTGCTGCGCTCAGCCGCTTCGCGCCGCGGCAGGAGGCCCGCGCCGTCGCGGTCGCCCACGCCGGCCTCTCACTCTGCGCCGCGCTGACCAGCGCGCTCTTCGACCACGGCGCGGCCGACGCGACGGCGGAGCATTTCGCCGGGCTGCTGACGCTGACGACGGCGGTGAACACGATGCTGGCGCCGCTCGCCGCGACCGCCTTGGCTTTGGTCCTGGCGATGCCGGAACGCGAAGCGGGCCATCGCACCGTGGCGCAATCGCTCGGCCTGCCGGCGTTGGTCGTGCTCTCGCTCTTGGTCGACTCGATCGCCGCCGTGGTCGCGCTCGACGCCTTGATCGCGGCGGTGGTGGTCTCGGCGACCGAGCCGCGGGCGCGACGGGTGCAGGCGTTGGTGCGCGGCGGCGGCGTGGTGATGGCGGTCATCGGCTGCCTGCTGCTGCCGCCCGGGATTCTGCTCGCCCCGGTGGCGGACGCCGTGCCGCACGTCGGCCTCGCCGCCGCGATCTGGATGCTCGCCGGCGTGCTGCTGCAGCTCGGCGTCGGCCCGGCCTCGATCGGCTTGCGCGCGGCCGTCGCCGACGGGCTGACCGGTCGGGCCCTGCTGACCACCTTGCCGCTCGGCGGGATGTCGCTCCTGCTCCGGGTCGCAGGCCCCACCTTCGGTCACGCGGCGAGCCCGGAGCAGAGCCACGTCGCCTTGTTGGTCGTGCTCTGCTGCGCGCTGCTCACCGCCGCGATGGTCCTGGTGCAGCGCAAGGCCGGCGGCGCCTTCGCCTTGCTCCTCGCGACCAGCGCGGCGCTCTCGAGTGCCGGCCTGCTCGAGCTCGACGCTGGAGCGAGCCTCGGCGGCGAGCTGCTCTGGGCCGCGACGCTCTTGGCCGGCGCCGGGCTCGGCGTGACCCTGATCACGCTCCGGGCGCGGCACGGACGGCTGCGGCTGGGGCGCTTCAGCGGCTATTGGGCGAGCAGCCCGCGGCTCGGCGGCTTCGTCCTCTTCTTCGCGGTCGCCCTGGGGGGATTGCCGGGGACGCTGGATTTCGCCGCCCTCGACCTGATCTTGCACGGCGACGTTTCGCACCACCTCGATACGCTGGTGGTCGGGGCGCTGGCCCTCGCCGTCGCCGGCTTCGCGGCGGTGTCGGTGGCCTTTCACCTGCTCTTCGGGGCCCCGCCGCGCGACGACCGCGACGACGACCTGCCGCTGCTGCGGCGCGAGCGCTACGCCCTGCTGCCGCTCGCGGTCTTGTTGCTGGTCGCGGGCCTGGTGCCGCAGGTCGTGCCGGTGGTGCGGATGGTGGAGGGACGCTCACGGGGCGGGGAAGAGCGTCTCCAGCCAGGACGACGGGCTCTGCGCGACCTCGACGATGCCGCAGCCGGCTCCGCTGCCGCTCGCGAGCAGCTGGCCGGTCCCGCTGCTCGTCACCTGCCACGCGCCGTTCGGCGCGATGCGGACGTGGCGGCCGCCGGCGGTGATCTCGAGCGGCGTCCCCGCCGGTAGCGTCGGCGTGGCCGTCGAGACCAAAGCGGAGGCGGCGTCCGAGCTGCTCTCGCTGACGTCGCCGCCGCTGCGCAGCCGCAGCCGGGTACCGAAGAATTGGCCGCTCGGCCACGGATCGGGCGCCAGCAGTGCACCGGTGCCGATCAGCGGGTCGGTGTGATCCCAATCGAGCCAATGCGCAGAGACCTCGAGCTCCGGCGCCGCGGCCGGACCGGCGACGCAGCGCACGACGCGGACGGCGGTGGCGGCGACGCGCTGCGGCTCGCTCAAGGGGAAGCCGGCGAACGCGGCGTCGGGCACCCGCTGCCGGCGTGAGAGCGGGCGAACCTGCTTGAGGATCCAGCGCTGCGGCATCAGCGCGCCGTCTTGCCGCTGCGGCCAGCCCGTGGCCATGTGCTTGAGCTCGAAGTCGAGCAGCGCCGCACGCGGCCGTTCTGCTGCCGATAGGCCCTGCGAAAGTCCAGCGAGCCAGGCCTGGGCGACGGTGCGGAGGCGCTGCGAGAGCAGCTGCGCGGTCGCGTCGTCGACCACGCGCGTGGAGGCGGGTAGCTCGGTCGAGCGCTGCAGCACGGCCACCTCGGCGCCGTCGCCACGATCGACGATCCGGACGATCTCGGGCAGCACCTCGGTCCCGGCGACCGGGTTGGTCACCGAGACCGCCCCGATCTGGGCGTTGATCACCAGGCGGGTGTGCAGCCCGCCGGCGTCGTCTTGCCAGACCCCGAGCAACGCCACCGCGTTGGCGAGCTCCTTGTCGTCGTCGAAGCGGGCGTGGACCAAGACGCCCATCCGGCCGTCGAGGTGGGCGATGCCGGCCGCCGCGCGCTCCTCCCAGGCGGATTTGCGGAAGTAGGAGGCCAGGACCCGCACAACGGCCTCGGCCGCAGCGCGCTCGTCGTCGGGCGGCTGCAGCCAACCGGTGTAGGAGGCGTAGAGGCCGGCGCCGTGGAAGGCGGCGCTGTCTTCCGCCGTCGAGCTGGAGCGAAAGCGCAGCGCCTGCGCCGTGGTGTGGCTGGCGAACCGCGCTTCGAGGGCTTTGCCGATGCCCTGCCAGTGGCTGTGCAGTGGGTGCCCAGGATCGAGGAGGTCGACCTTGCGCAGGACTTCGACCAGGCCGCCGGCCTGGATCAACGCGAGCAGCGGGTCGTCGGCTGTGAGCGCGGCGATGCGCTTGTCGGCCTTGGCGAGATCCGACGGCAGCCCATGGTGAGCGGCGGCGTAGTCGGCGTAGCCCTGCAGCACCAGGTGACGCAGGACGACGTCGTCCAGCCGCGGATCGGCGACCAGCGCTTCGAGGTCGATGGGCAGCGCGGTGAGCAACGCGGCGTAGAGGCGAACGCTGACGCAAGCGGCGTCGGGCGGCGTCGCGAGCACAGGGTCGTCCGCACCGACGATCCCGCGGAGGAAGTCCATGCCGGCGCACTTGCCGCCGATGCGGCCGATATCCGCACGCACCGCGGCGAGCGAGCGGCCGTCGAGAGGGACGATATCGGCGATGCCCTCGGTCTCGATCGGTGTGAGCGAGAGCGGCAGTCCGACCGAACGCTGCTTCCACTCGGCCCATTGTTGCGGGTCGAGCGGCAGCCAATCGACGCCGTCGCTGCGGACGCGGAGGGCGATGGGCGTGCCGGCGGCCGAGCGCGCGGCGAGCGCGGGATCGTCGAAGAGCCCGGGCGCATAGGCGTTGGGCGTGCCGCGGGATTCCGCCAGCAGCGCGAGGTGGGCCTGTGGCGTCTGGCGGGTCCGGCTGACGATGCCCGCGACCGGCCCGACCTCGTCGGGCAGCGCCCGCAGCAGGGCGATATCGTCGGGGCCGAGGTCGGTGATGGTGGCCCCGGCGAACTCGACCCGCCGTGGGATGCCGGCGGTGACGCCGAGCGTATAGCCCTCGGCGAAGTCGGCGCGGACCAACTCGGCCTCGAAGACGACGCGGCTGCCGAGCTCGGTGCCGGCGGCGCGCTCCTTGTTCGCGAGCGGTGTCTGCCAGGCGAGCGAGCCGACGTCGTTTGCCAGCCAGCGCAGGGTGCCCTTCGCGATCGGCAGCGTCGCCTCGAGGGCATGCACGCGGGCGAGGACTTCGTCGGCGTGTAGCTCCGCCCAGCGGTAGAGTGAGAGGGCCCAGATGGTGTCGCCCGAGGGGGTGGCGCCGCCGGGAACGTACCAGAGGATGCCGCCCGCGTCGGGGAGGGCGCCGTAGCGCTCCGGGCCGGCCGGTGCGCAGGAGCCGATCATCCGCTCGTAGAACGCGCAGTCGTAGATGCGACCACCACCGAGGCGCTGCAGACCGTAGTCGCGCGGGTCGTGGTCCTCGAAATAGGCGTAGATATCGGCCATCGTGGCGAAGGTCTGCGCCGGCCGCGGCAGCGCGTCGTCGGAGCAGCCGGGCACGTCGACCCCGTTGAGGCGACGGAAGATGCGCCACTCGTCGTGCAGGGCGTAGAACGCGGGGTCGAGGAAGTCGACCCGGCAGGCGCCGGCGCCGTTCCAGCCGGGGAGTACGACCTTGACCGCCCCGCCGGCCGGGCCGATGCGCGAGAACGCCAGGAACGCGGCCTCCGAGGCGAAGCTGTGGCGGACGGTGGCGTCGATGGCCGGTGGTTCGGGCGGCGCGCACGCCGTGGGGCTGCAGTCCTCGGTGCCGCAGCCGAGCGGGGCCAGCGCGAGGGCCAGCGCGAGGGCCAGCGCGGCCCGACGGATCACGGCGTGTCGTCGTCGCGATGCACCGTCGACGGCGAGAAGGCCGGGGTGCAGATCGCGATATATTCGGCGCCTTCCGGGGTGCTGTAGCGGATCCATTCGCCGGGCTCGGTGATCACGGCCTGCCCCGCGGGGACGACCAGGGTCACCCGGCCAGGGCCGTCGGGATCGCCGTCGGCGCGCTCGTGCTCGACGTTCAGCGCACCGGCGAGGACCAGGGTGATCTCGCGAAATTCCGGGCGCTGGCCCGGCTCGTTCCAGCCGGGCGGGCTGCGCATCATCGCGACGGAGATGGCGTCGTCGCCGGTGTTCACCCGGCCGACGATCTCGTCGATGCTCTTCGGCGGCGAGCCGACGGCGGCGACGCGGGTCGGGGTGGGGACGAGGGTCGGCATCGGTGGGGCCTCCTTCGGGATCGTTTCGGCAGTGTAGCCGTCGCGCTCAATAATGCCACGGGAAGGGCGACCAATCTGGCGGGCGGCGCTGCAGGAAGGCGTCGCGTCCCTCTTGCGCTTCGGCGGTCCCGTAGCCCAGGCGCGTCGCCTCGCCGGCGAAGAGCTGCTGCCCGACCAAGCCGTCGTCCGGCAGGTTCATGGCGTATTTCAGCATGCGGATCGCGGTCGGGCTCTTGCCGAGGATGATCTTCGCCCAGCGCAGCGCTTCGTCTTCGAGCTCGGCGTGCGGCACGACCTTGTTGACAGCCCCCATCGCCGCGGCCTCCTCGGCGGTATAGGTCTCGCCGAGGAAGAAGATCTCGCGGGCTTTTTTCTGCCCGACCATGCGGGCCAGGTAGGCCGAGCCGTAGCCTGCGTCGTAGCTGGCGACGTCGGCGTCGGTCTGCTTGAAGAGGCCGTGTTCACGGCTCGCCAGCGTCATGTCGCTGACGACGTGCAGGCTGTGACCGCCGCCCGCCGCCCAGCCGTTGACCAGGCAGATCACGACCTTCGGCATGAAGCGGATCAGCCGCTGGCACTCGAGGATGTGCAGCCGACCGAGGCTCGCCGGGTCGACGCCGGCGGCCGTCTCGCCCTCGGCGTATTTGTAGCCGTCCTTGCCGCGGATGCGCTGATCGCCGCCGCTGCAGAAGGCCCAGCCGCCGTCCTTCGGCGACGGGCCGTTGCCGGTGAGCAGGACGACGCCGACGTCGGGGCTACAGCGGGCGTGGTCGAGGGCGCGGTAGAGCGCGTCGACCGTCGCCGGGCGGAAGGCGTTTCGGACCTCGGGGCGGTTGAACGCGATCCGCACGACGCCGAGCTCGTTGTGGCGATGGTACGTGAGATCGGGGTGTTCGAAGCCCTCGCACAGGTGCCAGACACCTGTGCGGAACGGGTTGTCGCTCGTCATCGGAGCCTCCTGGGTAGGCGGGCGGCCGGCCAGCCACGGAGCCAGCGGTGTAGCACGCTCACTTGCCGATGCAGAAGCGGGAGAAGACGACGTCGAGCACATCGTCCGGCGCGACTCGGCCGATCAACTCCTCGAGCGCCAGGGCGGCGTCACGCAGGTCGGCGGCGACGTATTCGAGCGGCAGCGGCGCCTGGGCGGCGTCGGCAGCGCGGCGGGCGGCGTCGGCGGCGCGGTGCAGCGCGTCGGCGTGGCGGGCCCGCAGCAGCGCGAGGCCACCCGGCGCGTCGTCCCCGACCTTGTGCGCCAGCGCCGCCGCGATCGCCGCGTGGACCGCGTCGACGCTGGCTGGGTCCGAGGCGGCGAGCCGGAGCTCGATATCGTCCGGCGGGACGCGCGTCGGCGCCCGGTCGGCGCGCGACCAGATGCGCAACAGGGTGGCGTGCTGCGGCAGCTCCGGCGGCGGGCGGTTGGCTGCCGCCGGGTCCGGATCGGCGGCGTCGCGGAGCCAGAGCACGACGTCCGCAGCGGCCAATTCGGCCCGGGCGCGGGCGATGCCGGCGGCTTCGATGGCGAGCGCGTCCGAGCCGGCGGCGTCGACGTCGCGCACGCCGGCGGTGTCGACCAGGGTGACGGCGATGCCGCCGATCGAGAGCGGCGCCTCGACCACGTCCCGCGTGGTGCCCGGGCTGTCGTGCACCAGCGCGCGGTCGGCGCCGCAGAGCGCGTTGAGCAGGGTCGACTTGCCGGCGTTGGTCGGCCCGTGCAGCACGACGCGGGCGCCGCCGAAGCGCAGCCGGGCGGCCTCGGCGGTGGCGGCGAGGCGGTCGATGGCGACGGCCGCTTCGCGCGCGGTCGCAGCCGTCGCGTCGCGGTCGAGGGTGTCGACGTCGTCTTCGAGGCCGAAGTCCAGGCGTGCCTCGACCTCGGCCAGTTGCTCGACCAATGGCGCGCGCAGGGCGTCGATCGCGCGCTGCAATCGGCCGTCGACCCCGGCGAGGGCGGCCTTTCGCGCCGCTTCGGAGCGTGCCGAGACCAGATCGGCGATCGCTTCGGCCTGCAGCAGCGTCCGCTTGCCGTTGAGGTAGGCGCGGCGGGTGAACTCGCCCGGCCCGGCGGGGCGCAGGCCGAGCCGGCGCAGCGCGTCCGAGACGGCTTGCACCACCGCCGGCGCGCCGTGCAGGTGCAGCTCCGCCATCGGCTCGCCGGTATAGGTCCGCGGCGCGTGCAGGCCGACGACCATGGCCTCGTCGAGCGGTTGGCCGCTCGCGTCGCGCAGCAGCCGTGGCCGCAGCACCCCGTGGCGTAGGCCCTCGGGCGCGATGCCGCAGAGCTGCGCCGCCGCCGCGAGCGCATCGGGGCCCGAGATGCGCAGCACCGCGATGGCGCCGCCGGGGCCGGTCGCCGGGGCGAAGATCGTCTGGCCGGGCTCGGACACGGCTGCGCTCGGTGCTGGGCTCAGTGCTTGGCGGAGTGGACGAGCTGCATCAGCTCGGCCCGCGTCATCGGGTTGTCGCGGAACTCACCGAGCATCGCGCTGGTCACGGTGATCGCGTTCGGCTTCTGCACGCCGCGCACGACCATGCAGAGATGGGTCGCTTCCATCACGACGGCGACGCCGACCGGGTTCAGCGCCTCTTGCAGCGCCTCGGCGACCTGCGTGGTCAGGCGCTCCTGCACCTGCAGGCGGCGGGCGAAGGTCTCGACCACGCGGGCCAACTTGGAGAGGCCGACGACCTTGCCGTTGGGGATATAGGCGACGTGCGCCTTGCCCATGAACGGCAGCATGTGGTGCTCGCACATGCTGGCGAAGTCGATGTCGCGGACCAGGACGATCTCCTGGTTGTCGACCGTGAACAGGGCCGAGCGCAGGATCGCCAAGGGGTCTTCGTCATAGCCCTTGGTCATGAACTTCAGGGCCTTGGCGACCCGCTCGGGGGTCTTGATCAGGCCTTCGCGGTCCGGGTTCTCGCCGATGTCGCGGAGGATGGCGCGGATCTTGTCTTGCATGATGAGGCTCCGTGAGCAGGCCCTGACGAATTGGCGTCGAGCGCGAACGCGACAGATGCGGCCCGCGGCGAGCGGGTGTGCCGCTACTGGTCGCCGACGACGGCGATGGCGTCGATCTCGACCAGCGCGTCCATCGGCAGGCGCGCGACCTCGATCGTCGCGCGAGCCGGGTAGGGGGCCTCGAGGTAGCTGGCGTAGACCGCGTTGACGGTCGCGAAGTCTTCGAGGTTCTTCAGGTAGATCGTGGTCCGCACGATATCGCGCAGGGTGCCGCCGGCGGCTTCGAGCACCGCGCGGAGGTTGTGCATCACCTGCTTGGCCTGCTCCGGCACACCGCCGCGGACCATCTTCGCCGTCGCCGGGTCGATGCCGATCTGGCCGCTGACGAAGACCATGCGGCCCTGCGAGACCGAGAAGGCCTGCGAATAGGGGCCGATCGCGCGCGGCGCGGCGTCGGTCTGGATGGCCGCGAATTCGCGGGTCTCTTCGATGCTCATGCGACCTCCGGGCGCCTACGCGCCTGCCGGGATGCGGGGTGAATCCGCGGCAGGGAGCGTGCCGTGGCGGGGGCGGGACGGCAAGCCGGAACGGTCAACGCGCCGGCAGCCACGCGAGGTTTCGCTGCGGGTCGCTCTGGTCGACGAGCACGGCCAGCGGCGCACCGGGAGGGGCCCGCAGCAGCGACATCTTCCAGCAGGTGGTGTTGCCGTCGATGGTCGCGCCGCGCCAGGTGAAGCTGTAGTGGACGACGACCGGCGAGCGGCCGTTCTGTCGCACGCTGCGGTCGACTTCGACGCGCTCGATCCGGCCGGCGACGACCTCACCCTCGCGCACGATGGCAGCCAGGCGACGCATGCGCGAGGCGCCGTAGAAGCCGAAGCCGCCGCCGATTCCGCCGAAGATCAGGAAGAAGAAGCCGCCGATCGCCGCCATCATCAGCGGTCCGGCGTAGAGGCCGATGGCGAGAAAGAGCAAGCCGAGCCCGCCGCCGAGCCCGCCGAAGAGCGTGCCGAAGACGATGAAGAAGAAGGCGCTGACGTCGAGGTGGCGCAGCGCCAAGAGCCCGGTCTGGCGCGGAACTGGCGGCGGATCGACCCAGGTCGTCGGGGCGGGGCCCTGCGGGCCTCTCATCCTTCCGACTGCAGGCCGAGGCGGGCCTCGAGGTCGGCGCGGATGGCGGCGAGCCGCTCTTGCCGCTCGGCCCGGACCGCCGCAATGGCGCCGACGTCGCGAGGCCGCCCGACCGCCTCGAGGTAGAACTTGATCTTCGGCTCGGTGCCCGAAGGCCGCACGATCAGGCGGGTGCCGTCGGCGTCCTTGTAGACCAGCACGTTGCTCGGCGGCATGCCCAGCGGCTTGGCCTTGCCGTCTGCGCTCCAGACGGCGTCGGACTTCAGGTCGCGGCGCAGGGTCACCGGCAATCCGGCCAGCGCCGTCGGCGGATCGGCGCGCAGCGTCGCCATCAGCGTCGCGATCTGGGCCAAGCCATCCTGGCCGGGCAGCCGATGCGACCATTGCGCGCCGACCGAGAGGCCGTGCTCGAGCGCGAGTTGGTCCAGCGCGCCGAGGATCGTCTGCCCCTGTGCCTTCAGCGACGCCGCCAGCTCGCAGAAGCGAACCGTCGCGTGGACGCCGTCCTTGTCGCGGCACAGGCCGCCGCATTCGTAGCCGAGCGCCTCTTCGTAGCCGAAGACGAAGCGGCTGGTCCCTGCCGCCAGCGCGTCGTCGCCAGCCTTGGCCAGCCATTTGAAGCCGGTGAGGACCTCGGCGTAGTCGGCGCCCATCGCCTCGGCCATCCGGCCGAGCATGGTCGAGCTGACGATGGTGGTCACGACCAGCTTGCGATCAGGACCTTCGCCCCAGCCGGCCGGCGGGTCGTGGCGCAGCGCGTCGGCGCCGAGGAGCCAGCCAACCTCGTTGCCGCTGAGCATCCGGTAGCCGCCCTCGGGCAGCGGCACGGCGACGGCGAGGCGGTCGGCGTCGGGGTCGTTGGCGACGACCAGATCGGCGCCGACTTCGGCCGCCATCGCCAGCGCGCGGTCCATCGCACCCGGCTCCTCGGGGTTCGGGAAGGCCACCGTCGGGAAGGCGCCATCCGGGTCGGCCTGCTCGGGGACCACGGCGACGCCCTCGAAGCCGGCGTTGCGCAGCGCCAACACCACGTCGCGGTGTCCGACGCCGTGCATCGCGGTGTAGACGATCGAGAGTGGCGCGTCCGCTGCGGCGCCGGGGTGCAGCGAGACGCGGCGCATCGCGGCGTGCCAGGCATCCCGCACTTCCGGTGGGACGGCGCGGCGCAGCCCGACCTGCGCCGCCTCGAAGGGCGTCAGCCGGCGCATCTCGGCGTAGGCCGGCGCCTTGGCGATGTGCGCAGCGATCTGACCGTCTTGTGGCGGCACGATCTGGCCACCGCTCGCTTGGTAGACCTTGTAGCCGTTGTCTGCCGGCGGGTTGTGGCTCGCCGTGACCATGACGGCCGCCGCGGCGCCGAGGTGACGCACCGCGAAGGCGCAGAGCGGCGTCGGCGCCACGGTGTCGAAGATCCAGCACGGGATGCCGTGCCCCGCGAGGATGGCGGCGGTGTCTTCGGCGAAGCGGCGGCTGCTGCGGCGCCCGTCGAAGCCGATCACGACGCCGTCGCTGGCCGGCCGGCCGAGGCCCTGCTCGAGCAACATCGCGCCCAGGCCCCAGCTCGCCCGCGCGACGACGACGCGGTTCATCCGGTTGCTGCCCGGGCCGATCGCGCCGCGCAGGCCGGCGGTGCCGAAGGCGAGGGTGCCGGCGAATCGATCATCGAGCTCGGTGCCGGCGTCGAGGTCGCCCTGGCCGACGCGATCGAGCAGGTGCTGCAGCTGATCGCGGAATTCCGCGTCCGGCTCCTGTTGCAGATAGATCTTTGCGTTGGCGATCGAGCGGGAATCGGCGGGCTTGCGAGCGGTCGACATGGGGCTCCTGGAGCGGGGCGGTCGGGGCTCCCGCATGGCCGCGCATGTATCATCCCGCACCGATCTGCGCTATCGTGAAGAACCTTGAAGAACGCTCGTCGGGGCTCGAGCAGGAGTGGGAATGACAGCGCGAGCAGCGACGGAAGTGGAGTGCAGCCGGCGAGCCGCGCTCGGCCGGTTGGCGACGGTGGCGGGAGGCGCGCTCTTCGGCGCTGCCGCGTGCGGTCCGATCGAGGCGGTGCGTGCGCCGCGCGAGGGCTATGCCAAGGCGGAGCGTGAGGTCATGCGCGCGGTGCTCTCGGCGCGTCGCTCTGGCTTGGTCTTTCACCACCTCGGCCCGGCGTTGCGTCCGTTCGCGTCGAACGCCGAGATCGTCTACGCCCGCAGCCACGAGCCCGATCCGCACGATGTCGTCTTCGGCTACGACCAGCTCCTCGACCGCTGGATCCAGGAGATGCACCGTGCGCGCGAGACCGGCACGGTCTTGATGATCCCCTTCGTCGACGTCCAGGTGCAGCAGAACCGCGCCAAATTGATCGCTGATCTTCGGATTATGCGGCCATCTGGGACGGTGCTGCAGCGTGAGGAGTACAGCCTCTGGCGCGATCGCTCCGAGTGGCTGATCACGGCCGCGCGCTGGTACCCGCTGGAGCTTGCGGTCGGCACCGAGAAGATCCGCTTCTCCGCCTTCGAATGGCGCCGCCGCGACGCCCGGATTAAGGAGGCGCGCGAGATGGGCGACACCGCCAGCCTGGTCGACGCGCTGCGCGAGGCCCGCCGCTGGCCCGAGGCCCACGACGAGCTGATCACTTGGACCCGACAGTCGACCAAGTCGATGCCGGCGAAGCAGGCCGCAGCGCTGTGGCGGCTCCGCGGTGAGGTCGCCCTCGAGGCCGGCCGGGCGCGCGACACGCTGCCGAGCTTCAAGCAGGCCGTGGCCCTGGATGCCTCCGTCGCGTTGCCCGATCTGAAGGCGGCCGAAGACGCCCGCGCAGGCCGCTGAGGTGGCGCTCTCGGCGACGATCTTCCGCATCGAGCTCGACGTTGCAGACGTCGATCGCGGCGTCTACCTGCAAGAGAAGCTGCGTCTGGCGCTGCACCCCTCGGAAGAGCCCGAACGGCTCGTCGCGCGGCTGCTCGCCTACGCCTTGCGCTGGCAGGAGGGCCTGCGCTTCGCCAAGGACCTCGCCGACGCCGAAGAGCCGGCGCTGTGGCGGCACGACGACCTCGGCCAGGTCGCGGAGTGGATCGAGGTCGGCGCACCCACGGCGCGCCGGCTGCACATCCGCTCCAAGTCGGTGCCGAACCTGGTCGTCGTGGTCTACAAGGGCCCGGACGACGGCCGCGACGCCCTGCGACGCGAGCTCGCGCGTGAAGCTCGGGTCCACCGCGCCGTCGAGATCGAGGTGCTCACGCTGCCGGGAGCGCTGGTCTCCGACGTCGCCGAGGCGATGGGGCGGAGCGCGGCGATGACGGTGATCCGCACCGGCGACGCCCTGCAGGTGCTCGTCGACGGCGCTCCGTTCGACGGCACGTTGCGCTTCGGCAGCCTCGCCGACCTCGGCTAGGCCCGCACTGGCGGATCGAACCAAGCAGAATCGCGAGGCTCTCACGCGTCGCTGAAAGCGGCTTTCAAAAGTATTGACATTGACTTTCAGTATCGGCATACCGTGCACCGGCGGTGAAAGTGAATGTTGCTTTCATTCTCCGCCTGCCTACATTTCGCTCCCCCACCGGGCGGGGAGATCGCGTCGAATCCAGGAGCGGCTCGTGAACGGAACGAAGATGATGCAGAACTGGCGTGGAATCACCGCGACCCTGGGCTTGAGCCTGCTGGCGGCGTGCGGCGCGGACGACGGGAACTCCGGCGACGACGCCCTGCAGGTGCCGACGACGTACACCTTCGGCAGCCAGCTCGAGAGCGGCGCGTCGAGCGTCGACTACGGCGGCCAGGTCGGGCGCTCGGTGCTGCTCGCCTCCCTGAGCGAGTCGATCGAGGGGCTGACCGCGGCCATCGACGGCGGCAAGGCGTACAGCAAGGGCGAGGTCCAGGCGCTGCTGCTCTTCTATTACGACTACGACGTCGCCGCCGGTGCGGACGTCCCGCACGGCCTCTCCTTCACGCCGGCCGCGAAGCAGGCGACCTTCGGCGCGGCGTCGGGCAAGAAGTTGGTCGAGAAGGTGGCGGGCAACGACGCGGTCGGCCAGTTCCGTGATTGGGCCACCGCCGGGATGATCGGCTGGCAGGGCGCGACCACGCCGGACGCGCAGCTGCGCAACTGGTTCGCCGAGCTCGATCAGCTCGCCGCCGACCGATCCGCCGGGACGATCGGCACGGGCGCCGACGGCAAGCCGCTGGCGGAGGTGCACATCACCGCCGGCGGCCATCACCTCGAGGAGTTGGTGAGCAAGTTCCTGCTCGGCGCGATGGCTTGGAGCCAGGCCGCCGACGACTATCTGGACGACGACACCGACGGCAAGGGGCTGCTCTCCGACCACAGCAAGGCGGAGTCCGAGGGCAAGCCCTACACCGCGCTCGAGCATGCCTGGGACGAGGGCTTCGGCTATTTCGGCGCGTCGCGTGACTACGGCGCCTACTCCGATGCCGAGCTGGCCGGTGCTTCCGGCGACGCCGCACGCAAGACCGGCGCGTTCGACACCGACGGGGACGGCGCGATCGACCTCGGCTCGGAGTGGAACCGCGGCCTCGCGCTCTACTGCGGCAAGCGCGACCACGCTGCGTCCGGCAAGGCCGAGATCGACCTGACCGGAGCGGTGTGGGACGCCTTCTTGCGCGGCCGGGCGCGGATCGCGAAGACGCCGCTCGGGAAGGTCGACGCCGCGACGCTCGACGCGCTGCGCAAGGATCGCGACGCCGTGCTGCAGGCCTGGGAGGCGTGCCTCGCTGCGTCGATCGTGCACTACGTCAACGAGGCGCTGGTCGACGTCGCCAAGCTCGGTGCCGGAGGCTGGAGCCACGCCGACGCCGCGAAGCATTGGTCGGAGCTGAAGGGCCTCGCGCTCTCGCTGCAGTTCAACCGCCGCAGCAAGCTCGACCTGAAGGCGCAGCAGACCCTGCACGGCCACATCGGCATGGCGCCGGTGCTGCAGGGCGCTTCGGCCGACGCGGTCGCCAAGGCCAAGCAAGGCCTGCTCGACGCGCGGAAGATGCTCATGGACGCCTACGCCTTCCCTGCTGCCCTCGCCGGCGACGACGCGGGCGAGGGAGGTTGGTGATGTCGAACGCCGCTCGATGGCGATCGCGCTGGTCCCGTTCGGTCGGGCTGGCCGCATTCCTCGCTGTGATGGGGGTGGGATGCGGCCGGTCCGGCAGCGGCGGCAGCAGCAGCGACGGCTGGCTCGAGGACGCGCGCTACGACCGCAAGGCGATGCTGCTCGACCTCGCTGCCGAGGTCGTGCGACCCGAAGTCGCGGGCTTTCGGCAGGACGCGGCGGCGCTCGCGGCGGCGGTGTCGGCCTGGCGCAAGGCCGGCGCGGCGGCCGATGGGCGTGACGCCGCGCAGTCGGCCTGGCAGGCGGCGTGGCAGCGCTGGCAACGTCTCGAGGTCTTTCAGTTCGGACCGGCCGCGATGGACAGCCACGCGATGCGGGACCGCATCTACGGCTGGCCGGTGGTCAGCGCTTGCGCCGTCGATCAGGGCGCAGCCGCATGCGACCCGAGCGCGGCCTGTGACGCCGCCGCGGCGTTGCCCAACCGAAAGGGGCTCGACGCGCTCGAATTCCTGCTCTTCCGCGACAGCGCCGAGCACGAATGCCCTGGACCTGCGGCGCCGAAGGACTGGGCCGGTTGGAGCGAGGCCGAGCGCTGGCAGCGCCGTGCGGCTTGGGCCGACGCGGTCGCGGTCGATCTCGTCGCGGCCGCCGATGCGCTCGACCAGGCCTGGCGCGCCGACGGTGGCGACTACGTCTCGGTGTTGGAGCACGCCGGCGAGTCCGGCAGCGCGTTCCCCTCGTTGCGCGAGGCGATCAACCACTTCACCGACGCGCTCTTCTACCTCGACACCGAGACCAAGACGATGAAGGTCGGCCAGCCCGCCGGCATCGCCGGCAACGCCTGTGGCATCTTCGGCGAGCCCTGCCTGCTCGCGCTGGAGTCGCGCTGGGCTTGGGCCAACAAGGCCGCGATCCTCGCCAACCTGGAGGCCTTCGCGACCGTGGTGAAGGGCCGGCCCTTGGCTGCTGGCGGTCGTGGCCCCGGCGTCGCGGCTTGGCTGCGGGCGATCGACGCGGCCGCGTTGGCCGATACGCTGGAGAGCCAAGTCGACGCGGCGATCGCGGCGGTCACCGCCATCCCCGGTGAGCTGGACGAGGCCCTGCAGGGGGCTGCCGACGGCGCTGGGCGCAAGGCCGTGCAGGCGGCGTACGACGCGCTCGTCGAGTTGATGCGGACGATGAAGACGCAGCTGCTGACCACCCTCGGCTTGGATCTACCCGACGCCGCTGCCGCGGACGCGGACTGATGCGCTGGCCGGCCTCGCTCGTCCGTCGGGCCGCCGAGCCGGTCGACGGCGCCTCGCTGGCGACGTGGCGGTTCGGGCTCGGCCTGATCTTGGCGGTCGCCCACCTCCGCTTCGTCACCGAGGGCTGGACCGAGCGCTTCTACGAGACGCCGGTCCACCGCTTCTACTATTGGCTGATCGGCCCCGTCGCGCCGCTGCCCGCCCCGGGCATGGACCTGCTGCACCTGCTGCTCGCGGCGGCTGGCGTCGCGCTGGCCGTGAGCTGGCGTCCGCGGTGGATGGCGGCGCTCCTCGCCCTGGGCACCGCCTACGCCGACGCGATCGACCTGACCCGCTACCTCAACCACCATTGGCTCGTCGTCCTGCTCTGCGCGCTCTGTGCGGCGCTGCCGGCGGATGGGCGCGTTCCACGTGGAGCGCTGTGGTTGCTGCGGGCGCAGGTGGCGGTGGTCTACACCTTCGCCGCCGTCGCGAAGATGGGCCCGGATTGGCTGCTCGATGGGCAGCCGCTGAACACCTGGCTCTTGGCGAGGACGGATTGGCCTTTGCTCGGACGCTTCTTCGCCTACCGCGAGGCGGCGGTGGCGATGTCGTGGGCGGGGATGCTCTTCGACCTGACGATCGTGTGGTGGCTCTCGGCCCGGCGCACGAGGTTGCCGGCGTTCGCGGTGCTGCTCCTCTTCCACGGCATGACGGCGCTGCTCTTCCGCATCGGCATCTTCCCGTGGCTGATGACCGTCAACGCGACCCTCTTCTTCGATCCGAGCTGGCCGCGTCGGCTCGGCGGACACGTGGTCCGCTGGCTGGATCGCTTGCCGGTCCCGACCGCCACGCGGCTGCCGCGTTGGGCGATTGGGCTCGCTGCGCTCTACCTCGCGATCCAGGTGCTGCTGCCGCTGCGGGCCTTTCTCTACCCCGGCAACGTGCTCTGGGCGGAGGAAGGGATGCGCTTTTCCTGGCGGGTGATGGTGCGCGAGAAGCATGGCGACGTGAGCTTTCGGGTGCGCCTGCCCGATGGCCGCTCGGTGGTCGAGGTGCCGCGCCGCTGGTTGGACGGTGAGCAGGAGCGCGAGATGGCGAGTCAGCCGGACCTGATCTGGCAACTGGCGCAGCGGGTGGCGGCGGACCATCGCGCCGCCGGCCACGGTGAGGTGGCCGTGTTCGCCGATGCGTGGGTGAGCCTGAACGGGCGGCCGCCGCGGCGGATGATCGACCCCGAGACGGACCTCGCACAGGTGTCGGACACGTGTGCGAGCAAGCCGTGGATCCTGCCCGGACCGACCGACCGCGCCGCCCACCTCGGCCGCGTCGCGATGGCCGGAGGCGCCCGATGAAGCGAGGAGAGCAGACGATGAAGCAGTGGCGGCAGTGGGCGGCGATCGTCGCCTGGGCCTGCGCGTTCGGCGCGCCGGCCGGTGTGCTCGCCGAGCCGGCGGACCTCCCCGCGGCGGCGACCTCCGATGCCGACGCCGAGGACGCCGACGGCGAGGACGAGGCCGGCGACCAAGCCGACGACGAGGCGGGATCGAGCAAGGCGCGCGGCCGCCGCAAGGGGCAGCGAGTCCGTCGTCGCGGGGCACGGCATCGCACCGGCGCCGTCACCGTCTTCGGGCGCCGACGCCGCGCCGCGCTGCAGCCCGGTTCTGCTGCCACGGTCGGCGAGAAGGAGCTCGAGCGGCACCGCCACGACGATATCGGGCGCGTGCTGCGCGACGTACCGGGCGCCACCGTGCGCGACGAAGAGGGCTGGGGGTTGCGGCCGAATATCGGCATGCGTGGCGCCAATCCGGAACGCAGCACGCGCATCGCGTTGATGGAAGACGGCGTGCCGGCCGCGCCCGGCCCGTACGCGGCGCCGGCGGCTTACTACTTCCCGTTGATGCTGCGCATCGCCAAGGTCGAGGTGCTCAAGGGGCCCGCCGCGATCCGCTACGGCCCGAACGCGATTGGCGGCGCGCTGAACCTCGTCTCGCACGGGCTTCCCGACAAACGCGTACTCGACGCCGAGATCGCCGGCGGCAATACGCTCTACGGCCGCGGCCTGCTGCGCGTCGGCGAGACCTTCGGCAACTTCGCGGTCCTGGCGGAAGCGGCGCTGGTCCGCAGCGACGGATGGAAGACCATCCGCGACGGCAAGGGCGGAGATACCGGCGCCGACGCCGGCTTTCTGCGTCGCGACTTCGGCTTGACCGTCGGCTGGCGGGGCGGTTCGGCCGAGACCTCGCACACCGTCTCGCTTCGCCTGGGCTACGCTGACGAGGACAGCCACGAGACCTACCTCGGCCAGACGCAGGCCGATTTTGCCGCCGACCCGACGGCGCGCTACCTCGCGACGCAGCGCGACCAGATGGTCTGGAATCACCAGAGCGCGCGGCTGCGGCATCGGCTCGAGCGCGGCGCCCTGCGGCTCGACACGACGGCATACGCGCACCGGCTGCATCGCGTCTGGGACAAGGTCGACGGCTTCGCCGGTCGCTCGCTGGTCGAGGTCCTGCGCAACCCGACGGCGGGCAGCAACGCGATCTTCGTCGCCGTTTTGCGCGGCGAGCAGGACAGCCTCTCCGCCGCGGAGACGATCGAGATGGGCCGCAACGACCGCACCTTCCTCGCGATGGGGCTCTCTTCAGAGCTCTCGTGGGAGGGCGAAGCCTTCGGCCTCGGCCACGAGCTCCACGTCGGCGCGCGGCTGCACCGGGACGACGCCCTGCGCAAGTCGACCGCGCACGGCGTGGTGGTCGCGGGCGGCGAGCTGGCCGACGACGGCTTGGGGGATCGGCCGACGGTGAACCTGGCGTCCGACGCGCTCGCGCTCTCGGCCTGGCTGCAAGATACGGCGATTTGGGGCGACCTGCGGCTCACCGCCGGCGTCCGCCTGGAGCAGGTCTTCACCCAGGCGACCGACCAACTCGCCGGCTCGCCGACCCGCTCCGGCGGGAGCACCGGGATCATCCCCGGCCTCGGCGTGACTTGGCAGCTCGCGCCCGGCCTGGTGCTGCTCGGCGGCATCTTCAAGGGCTACGCGCCGGTCGCGCCCGGACAACCCGACGGCGTCCGGCCCGAGGAGGCCTGGAACCTCGATGCCGGCGTCCGCTGGACGGGCAAGCGAACGCGCGCCGAGCTGATCGGGTTCGCCGGCTTGTACGACAACCTCGTCGGCACCTGCAGCAACAGCACTGGCTGCGAAGCGGCGCAGGTGGGCGACCAGTTCAACGGCGGGCGCACCCAGGTCTACGGTCTCGAGGCGTCGGCCGGTGCGTTGCTCGCGGCGCCGGCCAAGATCCGCGTCCCCGTCTCGTTCGCCCTCACGCTGGCGCGCGCGACGTTCCAGACCTCCTTCGACTCCAGCAATCCCGCGTGGGGCAACGTCTCGGCCGGCGACGCCGTGCCCTACGTTCCGACTTTGCAGCTCAGCGCGCGGACGGGGTTGCGCCGTGGGCCGTTGGATGTCTCGGTCGAGGCTCGCTACGTCGCCCCGATGCACGATACGCCGAGCCAGCTCGAGATCGGCGTCGGCGATGGCCTCGCTCCGGGGACCGACGCCATCGCGCAGGTCGATGCGGCCGTCTCGTATCGCTTCGGCAAGTTCGGCAGCGCGTTCGTCCAGGCGCAGAACCTCACCGGCGCGATGCCGGCGGTGAGTCTGCGCCCCTTCGGCGCGCGCGCTTCCCTGCCGCGGCTCGTCGTCGCCGGTTGGCGGCTCTAGTCGCACAGGTGTCCGACACCCGTGCGGAGTCGCACAGGTGTCCGACACCCGTGCGGGGTTCGATTCGTCCTCGTCCCGGTGCCCGTTGGGGACGTTGACACACCCCAGGGGGTCAGCGACCTTGCAGTCGCTCCGAAGCCCGAGCCAACAGCCCGACGCAGCATGATTTCCTCCGCCACCACGCCCACCTTGAGTCCGTACCGGCCCGGCACGAGCCAAGGCGTCGAGCACGCCCTGCGCGCATTGCTCGGCCTGCCGGACGCGGTGGCGCTGCGCCACCGCGACCTCGTCCCCGAGCGTGAACAGCGGGTTTGGCTGGAGTTGGAGATCGGCCCGACGGACGCGCCGCTGCGCCTTCGACTCGGCGAATCCTCCGGCGCCAGCGAAGCGCGAACCCCGCATCGGCTGCAGCTGCAGGTCATGGCCAGCGCCCAGGACCTCGCCAGCCTCACGTCGCCGCTGCAGCGCCGCCTGGCCGCCCTCGACCGCACCGGCGATCCCCGACGGGACGCCTTTCTCGCTGCTGTCCGCGCCCACCGCGCGGCACATGCCGTTCCACCGGGCGAGCTCGCGACCATCGGTCCGCAAGAGCTGCTGCTGCGGCTGACCTTCCGCTGCAACCAGGACTGCAGCTTCTGCTGGCAGGACCGCACATGGCCTTCGCCTCCGCTGCAGCAGTTCGAAACCTGGCTCGACGAGGCGCACCAGCAGGGTGTCCCCCTGGTCGTGCTTTCGGGCGGCGAGCCAACCCTCTCCCCGCATCTGCTCCCCTTGCTCGAGCGGGCGCGGTCGCTCGGGATGAGGACCGGCATCCAGACCAACGCCATCCAGCTCGCCAAGCCGCACGTGCGCAAGGGGCTGCGCGACGCCGGGCTGGGCTATGCCTCGGTCTCCTACCACTCGCACGACCCGGCGCTCTCGGACGAGATGACGCGTGCCCCCGGCACCCACGCGCGCACCGAGAAGGGCATCCTCGCGGCCCTCGCCGACGGGATCACGGTGAGCCTCAACATGGTGCTGGAGCGCCGGAACCTCGCACGTTTGCGGGAGACTGCGACGCATCTCGCGACCCATCTCGCCCCTGCAGCAACCGCAGGGAACCCGCTGACGTTGTCGATCTCGCATCCCAACGCCTATTTCAACCGCGACCAATGGCTGCAGACGATGGCGCCGTTGGACGAGGTCGAGAGCGCGTTGCGGGAGGCCATCGGGATCCTCACTACCGCGGGCGTTCAGGTCCGCGCCGACGGGCCCTGTGGCTTCCCGCTGTGCACGTTGCGCGCGGTGCCCTCCGCCTTCGCCCTCGACGCCGCCGCGGCGATCCCGGACGCCAACTTCGGCGCCCGCGGTGACGCCGCTGTCTGCGTCGGGTGCGCCGTCCGCGATGCCTGCGTGGGTCCGCGCAACACCTACCTCGAGCGCTACGGTGAGCGTGGGCTGGTCCCGTTCGCGACGCGACCCTCCGGAACCAGCAGCGGTCGCAACGTCGGCGCAGGTTGAGCCCATGCCGGTCGCGCTTGACGCGGTTCGGCGCGATGCGCAGCATTTTGGCCCGTCGCGCCGCATCGGCGGCAGGAGGCGACATGACAACGCTACAGCCGAGCACGACAGCGACCGAAGCCCTCGCCAGCGTGCTGACCGACGGATGGGCGCGATGGGTGCGCCCGCCCGATGAGGTCGGCGTCGCCGAGCTCCGGTCGGCGATTCGTGCACTCCTTCAACGCCACGCTCCGCCAACACTGTGGAGCAGAGACAGTGTCCCGTTCGGCGAGAACGCCATGATCACGCCGACCGGATTCGTCATCCACCGGCTGCTCGTCGAATACCCCGACCTGCGGCCGCTGGTGCTGCCGCCGCAGCTGATCGAGGCCGTGCAGTCGTTGCTCGGTGCCGACGCGCGGCTGGAGATCTTGGGCACCGTGGTCACCGATCGCAGACGGCCTTTCTTCGAGTGGCATACGCACATCGACGGCACCGATGAATCGGAGCGATACCGCGCCGGCGTTTGGCCGAAGATCGATCGGCTGCGCCGCATCTTCACCCTGCTCTATCTCGACGATGTCGACGCCGACGGCGGCCCGGTGTTGGTGATGCCGCGGCGGGTCGGCGATAGTTGTCGCCCACCCTACGATATCCATCAGCAGCGCTGGCCGAACGACGTCGAGATTCGACCTGCCGCCGGCACCATGATCGTGATCGACGAGTGCACCTGGCACGCGGTCATGCCGATGCTGCGCGACGGCGAGCGCATCTTCGTCGGTGCCTACTTCGCCGCAGGAGATACGCCCCCGGCAGGGTGGGCCGATCCGAGCCTCTCATCGGTGCCTCTGACGTCCCTGGCGGCCGGATGAGCGACGGCGCGCGCGCGCGGGCCGAGGCGTTGGCGGCACTACAACGCAGCCTCGGGCCGCGGGGTGAGCCTGCGCTGCAGGTGTTGGCCAGCGAGGGTCTGACCTTCGACGCGCTCGAGGCTTCGGCTCGCTTCCGCAATGGCCGCTTCGAGGGTGGCCGGATGATGATCGAGCAAGCACGACCCGCTCTCGTGGAGCCCCTCTTCGCCGCTCTGGGCATGCCGATCGAGCCAGCACAGCGCTTGCTTCGGGTCGCTGCTGACGCGCCCGTCATCGCCGGATGGGACCGCGGCCGCGAGCGGCCGGTCGCCAAGCTCTACCTCAACCTCTCGGACGCCTCACGCATGGTGCGGCAGCGCATCGCGCACGCCCTCGGCCTGCGCGGGGCGCCGCACGTGCTCGGTATCAACGTCGGTCGCATCGGTGGCGATCAGGTTCGGGTCGAGCGCAAGGCGTACTTCCAGCTGCCGGCGTTGCCCGAGGATGCTCCCGCGGTGCTACATCGGCTCGCCGCCGGCCAACCCCTCGCCGGAGTCGTGCAGAGCGCCGATATCGGCGAGGATGGCGGCATCAGCGGCCGCGCGGTCTTCCTCGCACCGACCGACGCGGACCACGGTCGCGCCCTGTTGCACGCCCTTCCAGGCTGGGATGAAGCGGCATTTTCCGCTGCGATTCCATTCCCCTGGGAGCAGGTCCGCTCGGTCGGGTTCGCGCAGGACGGCGCGTCGTGGGTGGCGTACGTCAAGCCGCTCGGGCAGGGTAGGCCGCTGTGGAGCCTCGACCCGGTGGTTTGCGTGCGAACGCCCGGCGGCGAGCTCGGCATCTTCGTCGCGCCGCGTTCGGGCCGCGAACAGGCCTACTGCGTCGCCGGAGAGCACGCGTTGTCCTATCGCGTCCGTGCAGGCGAGCCGCGCCAGGACGAGGTCGCCACGGTGATGGCTTGGGCAGCGGCCCGCGTGGCGCAAGGCGCGGCGGAGTGGACGTGGCCACAGCCACCGGAGGGATTCGATGTCGTCGCCCATTGATGCCGCATTCCGCGCGGAAGCCGAAGCACCCGCGAAGCCGCTGAATTTCGAGCTGCTGCGGAGCGAGCCGGGCGATCGCTATTTCGACTACTGCCTGCAGCCCTACCAGCCCCGGCGCTCGCCACGCGGCAAGTTGCGCGGCGAGAACCTGCTCTGGCAGACGCTCGACGAGGCGGGTCTGCTCGAGCAAGCCCGACCGCCGCTCCTCGCGCTGCAGCGTTCGCTCGGCCGCGACATGGTCGTCTGGGGGGCGAAGAACAACGGCATCCGCATGTTCTGGGAGTTCTACATCTACGATCCGCGCAAGGAAGACCCCAAGGCCACGGTCGCCGGATTGCGCGAGACGCTCGCGCCTTGGCTCGACCTGCGCCCGGCGGTGCGCGAGTCGATCCCGTACATGATGGTCAGCTTCGACCTCGACGCCGGCATCCTCGGCCGCGGCCAGATCGACGAGTTGAACCTCTACCTGACCGGCAGCGAGCTGCACGAGGGCCGGAGCTACAAGGTCTACGCAGACCGTCCGGCTGAATTCGAGAACTACTATCGATTCCTCGAGCCGAAGCGAGAGATCGACACCGTCCTGCCCCTGCTGACCAGCAGCATGTGGGTCGACTACGAGGCCGACCCAACCCTGCTCGCGAAGGTCCTGATCCCGAATTACTTCGCCTGCCGTCGCGTGTGCGTGGCGAAGAAGCGGCTGCGCGACGGGATCTACTTTTCGGGCATCGATATCGACCAACTCGCCGAATTCTTGCGCCGCTTCGACTATCCGCTGGCGCTCCGACGCTTCGTTCGCGAGCATGGTGACGCGTTCGATCACCTCTACTTCGACGTCGGGATCGACTACCAGCCCGACGGCCAGGGCGGCATCGACTACCCCAAGACCAGCTTCTACGGGACGCTCTAGGAGGGCAGGCGCGATGCAGAGCTACAAGGGGCGCTTCGAGCCCACACGCTTCGAAGATCTGACCGTCACCGTCGACTTCCACTGCCATAGCGCGTGCAGGTTCTGCATCGTGCAGGAGGGGATGAACCTCTTCCGCGGCGTCTCCTTCGATCGCTTCAAGCAGGCCGTCGACGACAACGGCAAAGCGCCGCGCTATCGCCGCGTCACGTTCACCGGCGGTGAGGTCACGCTGGAGAAGAAGCTGCTGCAATACGTCGACTATGCTCGCGAGCACGGTGGTTTCGACCACATCCGCGTGCAGACCAACGGTCGTCGGCTGGCTGACATGGAGCGCGCCAAGGAATTCGTCGCCCATGGGATCGACGAGTTCTTCGTCTCGCTGCACGGCCACAACGCCGAAGTCCAGGACTATACCTCGCAGCGCGAGGGGTCCTTCGACGAGGCTTGGCGGGGGATGCAGAACGTCAAGGAGCTCGGCGCGGTGTTGATGACCAATACCGTCCTGACGACGATGAACGCCGACACGCTCACCGAATTGGTCGAGACGGTCGCGCCGCTCGAGCCGGCGCGGATGGAATTCTGGAACTACCTCCCGATGGAGGATTACGGCGACGAGCGCGACCTGCTGGTGCCGATGCAGCGGCTCGGCCCGGCGATGCGGGGCGCGCTGCGTCGCGCGGACGAACTCGGCCTCCGCGCCCTGGTGAAGTACGTGCCGCGCTGCTTGCTGGGCGAATACGGTCACCTGCTCGACAACACCCAGCCCGATGTCGTCATCGTCGAGGGCTTCTACGAGATCTACCCGCGGTTTGCCTGCATCTGGGAGGCGAAGTGCGAACACGCAGAGTCCTGCCTCGGCTTGACCCATCCCTACATCGAGAAATTCGGCTGGGACCGCGCGACCCTGGTCCCGGTTCCGCGGACCACGCCGTGGCAGGAGCCGATCGACGGTGCCTCCGTGGGTTCCGACGACCCGCTTCGCGGCGGAAGTCATCCCATCGCGCACCACCCCGATTGGGCCGCGTTGGTCGAGGGTGTCGCCGAAGCGGAGGGCGTGGTCCTCGAGGCGTTGATGCTCGACCGTCGCCGCTGCACCTTCCGTTTCCGCACGCCGGCCGGTTCGAGCGTCGATCTGATGTTGAACCGTCGCAGCGACGACCGACCCGCCTTGGCCCGGACTCAGAGCTTCGATTTGGCCTACCGCTCGCTCGAAGTCGCGCCGAACGCAGACGCCGCCAGCGAGCGAGCCCAACTCTCGGCCGTGCTGCGCGTGGCCGTCCAGCAGATCACCGCGCGCGACAAGGGGGAGCTGATGCTCGACGAGCGCAAGGGATTGGTGGGGGCCGAGGCATTCCGTCGGCAGCCGCCGGTGCGGCCCGACTAGAGACGCGAAAAGAAAATGCAGTTTCGCATTTTCTGGCCGAGTCTCTCTTCTGTTCTCTGGGGGGCTAGGCGCCCCCAGGTCGCGAGAAGCGTGGTTCTCGCGAACCTTCCCCCTCCACGAGCCGCGTCGTGGTGTCGGCTAGCCGTCGGCGACGCGCGGGTCGGTCATGTGCTCACCTCGGCCAGGACGATGCCGCGGGCGTGATCGTGCAGCGTCTCGATGACGCGCAACAGATCGGGCGCTTCGGTCTGGCCGACCTTGCCTCGGTAGGAATAGACCAGTCCATCCCGAGCGTGGAAAAAGCGTGATTCCGGCGTCTGCCGCTCGACCTGTAGCTCGACGGTGCCCTTCGGGCCGTGGAGGTCGAAGAGCACGCGCGTTCCATCTTGCCGCGCGCCATCGAAGCTCCAGCCCTTCGCGACCGCGTCGACTGCGCCCGGGAGCCCGTCGATCTCGAGGGCCGGGATCGGTATCGGGCGGATGTGTTGCTGGCGGTCGGGGGAGGCATTTCCGTCCGGATTGCAGACGAATCCGAGCCAATCGAAGTGCTGCACGCGCTCCTCGAATTCTTCGGTGCGGCGCAGGACCTTCTCATACGTCCGCTCCCAATCTGCCCGCGTCCAGCCCATCGCCGACTCGACCGAGAACGTCTCGGGGTCGAACTCGATCTGCATCGCGTCGGCGCGCTCGAGCAGCGCGTCCGGCAAAGCGAGGCATTGAAAAACCTTGATCGCGTCGCCGTATTCGATGGCGGTGTCGAGCGTCCGCAGGAACGAGTCCGGATTGTCGCCCGGCAGGCCGAAGATCAGCTCGAATTCGACCTTGAGCCTGCCCTTCATCATCCCCAACGTGCGGTGGAATTTGCGCATGTCGAAGGGGCGGCCCATCCGCTTGAGCACCTCCTCGTCAAAGCTCTGGATGCCAACCGCAGCGTGCACGCGGCCGATCGAGTCGAAAAACTCGAGGTGCGACTCCTGCAGATAGGTCGGGTAGAGGTGGCCGAATACCGTCTTGTCCTTCAGCAAGCCAACCTGTCGCTCCGCCTCGACCACGTTGCGAAAGGCGCGGTTCTGCAGGTTGAACGCGGCGTCGAGGAAGTAGACGTTGTAGACCTCGGCGTCGCACAGGCCTTCGAGGTGGCGCACCAGGTAGTCGACGGAGTGGACGCGGTCGGCGTTCTGCTCGCCCCACTGGCAGAAAGCGCAGTGGATCGGGCAGCCGCGGAAGGTCTCGATGTAGCCGGTCATCCCGCGCGGGCTCAAGCCGAGCTCGTAGGGTGAGGGGTAGGCGTCGATATCAGGCCGTGGTGCCGGCAGGTTGCGATGCCAATCGCTCCCGGTCCACCACTCCAGGCCCGCGATCCCGGCCTTCCAATTCGGTTCGCGATGGTGCCGCGCCAATTCGCGAATCACGCCTTCCCCTTCGCCAGGTACCACCGCGTCGAGGTTGTCGCGTAGGCCCTGCCACGGGGCCAGATCGAAGACCGAACGACGCGCCGCGGGACCACCGGCGACAATCTGGATTGATGGGTCGTGTCGGCGGATCTGGCTGACCAAGCCGCGGTAGACTGGCAGGGACCAGATGTAGGTCGAGAGCGCCACCAGCGTCGGCCGGTGCGCCATCACCGCGTCGAAGAAGGCTTCGGCCTGGGTGGCCTCGAGGTCGACGAGCGCCACCCCGACGTCCGCCAGCGACGGATCGCTCCGCAGCGACGCGCGGAGCGTCTCGACGCCGTAGCTGAACGGGTAGAACGTTCCGCCGGTATCTTTCCAGGGCGAATCGACCGCCACCAAGACCACGCTCGGCGTCCGCAGATCGTGCATCTCAACTTCTCCTCGTAGGCCGTGTCGGCCGGCCACGGATTCTAACAGACCGGGCGTCTTCAGGCGAGGCGAGTCGAGGCATGTCCGCGAATCGCAGTCGTTCGTCGCGAGTCGCACGGGTGTCGGACACCTGTGCGAATCCACATTCGCACAGGTGTCGGACACCCGTGCGTGGGCACCTAGCAGAGCCTCGCGAGCGCTGCGATCGCTCCAACGTCGTCGAGCCTGTGGACGACGACCTCGGCCCCGCCTGCCACCAACGCCTCGTGCGACGTCCGCCCCGTCGCCACGGCCAGCGTCACGCCGCCGTTGGCGCGCGCCGCCTCGATGTCGTGCACGGTATCGCCGACCACCACCAAACGGGTCTGCTCGACCGGCAGCCCCAACCGCGCCGCGCCCCGGCGATGGCCCGCAGCGATCAACTCCGCCCGCAGCTCCGCGTCGCAGCCGAAACCACCAAACGGAAGCAGCGCGTCCACGGCGAAGGGCCGCAGCTTCATCCGCGCACCGGCCTCGACGTTGCCGGTGCCCAGTCCGGCCACCACCCCTGACCAGCCGACCGAGGCGCGCACCATCTCCAGCGCACCGGGCAGCAAGCGATGAACCGCCGCGCGGGCCAGCACCGATTCGAGCCGAGGCAGATAGTCGGCGATGAGTCGGTCGAGCAGGTCCTCCTCGACCGCGACGCCGCGCTGCACCAGGCCGCGCCGAAAGATGCCGCGGTCGGTCATACCGCCGAAGCCGAAGTCGAAGCCGGCGTCGTCTCCGTAGTGCGCGATGATGGTGTCGAGCAGGGCCTGCCGCGCGCCGCCGTCGGTGGTGACCAGCGTCCCGTCGATGTCGTAGAGCAGGACGGTGCCCATCAGTAGAGCAGCCCGTCGATCGGTGCCTCTGGCGCGGGGAGTTCGGTTTCGCCGAGCATCTCGCGCAGGTCGATCTCGATCGTGCGGCAGAGCGCGTTCATCGGCACGTCGTTCATGCTGCGCTCGAAGGGATCTTCGCTCGAGTCACCGATGCCCTCCATGGTGCGGAAGACCCACGTCACCAGCGCCGAGGCGCAGATCATCGGCACGATCGGGCCCCATTGCGCGCCGCCGCCGGCGCCCGCCGCGTGGACGTGATCGGCGAAGACGTCGAGCAGTCCGAAGGGCACCAGCACGCTGAATACCGTCACGAAGATCCGCGAAAATTCGGCGTACTGGCGCGGAAAGGGCGTCTTCTTGATGCGTTCGGCCTGGCCTTGGAGCGTGGTCAGGCTCTCCAGCACGTCCATCAGGTCGATCTGGTGGAAGAGATCGAGCGCGCCTGCCCGCTGCATCTCTGCCAGCACCTGGGCCTGGCGTCGCGTCAGCTGGCTGCAAGCGTTCTTGTTGGCGCTGACCTCGGCCAGCTCGGCCGCGTCGAGGAAGGGCGCCAACTCACGCTGCCAATCGTTGCGCATATGCTCGGCGTGGCGCTCCAGGCGCCGCTTCGTCGTCCGCGCCGGCTTGTCGAAAAATCGCGACGTCTTGCGCAATTGCAGGCGCAGCGCGTTGATCCAGGCGAGCTGCCGATAGACCAGCGTCCGGCGGAGCGCGTCCCGCTCCGGTGTGCCGTCGGCCGGGAGGTAGGCCAGCGTCGCAACCGCGAAGGAGCGACTCTGGTTGACGATGCCGCCCCAGATCTTGCGGCCCTCCCAGAAGCGGTCGTACGAGGCGTTGTTCTTGAAGCCGACGTAGAACGCGACCGCCGTACCGACCGTCGCGACCGGCAAGAAGGGGATGCGGAGCATCGTCCAGCCCACCAGCGCGTAGAGCGCGTAGACCACCGACGCCCACAGCGAGGCGATCAGCACGGTCCGCAGCGAAAAGAGCAATACCGACGGGATCGGGAAGCGGCGGGTCACCATCATGGCCGGCCTCCATGGGCAGGGACGGTCGTGCTCGAAGCCGGCGCTGTCGCCGCGAAGCCGTCGAGCTCCTCCTCGAGCAGCGTCGCGAGCCGTTCCGCGGCATCGGGGGGGAGGATGCTGTCCTTGTAGTTGATGTTCAACGTCGCCTCGTTGCCGTAGCGGGTCACCGTCAGCAGCGCGCCGTAGCGCGGCGAAACCGGAGTCGTCACCCGCACCCCCTGCACCGCGAAGCCCGCTCCACGCAAGAACGGGATCGGGATCGCCAGGACATTGCTGGCGTTGCAGTGCACCACCGCGCGCTTGGGCCGCGCCAGGCCGTCCCGAACGCCGGGCAGGGGCAGCTTGGAGAGGCCCCACCGCTCGAAGAGGTAGCGCTGGACCACCTCGCCAACCCGCAGCTGGCGGCGCATCTCGCGGTGCAACGAGCGCATCAGCGCCGGGAAGTCCGGCGTGCGACGGAGGTCGACCCGTGGCAGGACCCAGCCCAGGTGGTTGGCGAACGAGTCGAATTCCACGGTCGCCGCAGCGCGCGGGCGAAGCTCCACGATCGAGGAGAGCAGCAGCCGGCGCGCGGGATGGCCTCGTTCGGCAGAGAGGCCGGCGCTGGCGCGAACCCACGCCGTCAGCAGCGCCGCGTGGAGGTTGCCGCCGGCGGCCGTCGCAGCGGCGCGGAGGGCGTCGGTCCGCTCGCTCCCGAGCGCGCGATGGACCGTTCGGTTGCCGCCGCTGTAGTCGCTGCCGGTGTTCTGCCACAGCGGCGTGGTCGGCGCGAAGAGGTCGGCCAGCGCTCCGCGGACGTAGATCCATGCACCGCGCAACGTCCACCACCGTCGCTTGCCCGTCGGCAACGCCAGCGCCTCGAGTTCGGCGCGGCGAGCGGGCCCGCTGATCGCCGTCGGCTCCGGCTCGTCGCCGCGGATGGCGCTATCGAGCAAGCGGAAGAACCGCTCGATCAACGCGATGAACGCCCGCCCGTCGGCGAGGCCGTGGTGCTGCTGCAGGTGCAACGTCCCGCCGCTGCCGTGGGGGACCCAATCGACGCGCAGTGGTGGCCCGGCTCGAAGGTCGAGGAAGCGATCGCGGATCGCGGCGCCGAGGTCCGCGGCGGCGTCGGCGTCGGTCGCAGGCGGGTGGATCGTGACGATGGCGTCGGCGACCTCGGCCGGCTCCTGCGGGAGGACCCAGGCCCAGGTGCGCTCGGCAGCATCCAATGGTCGCGCCGTCGCGGCCGCGCTGGGGAAGGCGCACAGCAGCCACCCGACGGCGCGCCGAATCGCGTCAGGGGCGAGCGCGCCCTCGACCCGGAACGACCACGTCGGCGCGTTGGACAACCCGGCGTCGGCCGACGTCGCGGCGAGGCAGGCCTTGTCGAGGTGTTCGAAGGGCAACAGCTTTGCAGGCGGCGTCGTCATCTCGTCGGAGGATGGCACGTGCCACGGGCCAGACAAGTGCGGGGCGTCCGCAGCACCCGAACGGGTGGTCGTCCGGCGGGACGTCGGCTAGGCTTCGGTCGCCTACGAGCCCGGGAGTCGAGCCATGACCGAAGCAGGAAACGACCTCGTCGCGGTGCCGGAGCGCGTCCGCACCGGCAGCCCCAACCCCATCACCTCGCTCGACGCCTGGCGCGAGGCGTGGATCGCGGCGAAAGACGATCCCGACGCCTTCTGGCTGCGCGAGGCGAAGGCCCGGCTGCACTGGCGACGTGAGCCGAGCGAAGGCTTGCGCGGCGGCTTCCACGAGATCGCGGACGGGCCGATCGCGTTCTTCGCCGACGGTGAGCTCAACGTCAGCGAGTCCTGCCTCGACCAGCACCTCGCCCCCCGCGGCGACAAGGTCGCCATCCTCTGGGAGGCCGACGAGCCGGGCGAAGGTCGCAGCCTCACCTACCGCGCGCTGCACCAAGAAGTCTGCCGCGCCGCCGGTGCCTTGCGCTCGCTCGGCGTGCAGAAGGGCGAGCGGGTCATCATCTACATGGGCATGGTCCCCGAGGCCGCGATCGCCATGCTGGCCTGTGCCCGGCTCGGCGCGGTGCATTCGGTCGTCTTCGGCGGCTTCTCCGCCGAAGCACTGCGCGATCGGGTCCGCGACTGCGGCGCCGAGGTCGTGATCACCCAAGACGAGGGCCTGCGCGGCGGACGCACCATCCCGCTCAAGGCGACCTGCGACGAGGCGCTGCTCGGCGAACAAGGCGTGCGCCACGTGCTGTGTTTCCAGCGCACGGGCGCGCACGTCGGCTGGACGGCGGGACGCGACGTCTGGTGGCACGAGGCGATGAGCGAGGCCACGCCGGTCGAGGACGCCGTCGTCTGCGCCGCGGAGGACCCCCTCTTCATCCTCTACACCTCGGGCTCCACCGGCCGGCCGAAAGGCCTGTGCCACACCCAGGCCGGCTACCTGACCTGGACCTCCTGGACCCACCAGACGGTCTTCGATCTGCGCGAAGACGACGTCTACGCCTGCGTCGCCGATGTCGGCTGGATCACCGGCCACAGCTACATCGTCTACGGACCGCTCTGCAACGGTGCGACGACGTTGATGTTCGAGTCGACGCCGAGCTACCCCGACGCGGGCCGCTATTGGGAGCTCTGCGCCCGCCACGGCGTGACCATCTTCTACACCGCGCCCACCGCCATCCGCGCGCTCGCCGCGCAGGGCGACGCCTTCGTCCAGGCGCACGACCGCAGCCGGCTGCGCGTCCTCGGCACCGTCGGCGAGCCCATCAATCCGGAGGCGTGGCAGTGGTATTTCGACGTGGTCGGCGAGGGCCGCTGCACCATCGTCGACACCTGGTGGCAGACCGAGACCGGCGGCATCTGCATCACCCCGATCGCCCCCGCGACGCCGACCCGGCCGGGCTGGGCGACGCTGCCGAACCCAGGAATCGTCCCCGCGTTGATGGACGAGCACGGCCGACCCATCGTCGGTCCTGGCGAGGGACGGCTCTGCCTCAGCCAGCCGTGGCCGGGCATGGCTCGCACCGTCTGGGGCGACCACGAGCGCTACGTCGCGACCTATTTCGCGACCTTCCCTGGCTATTACTTCACCGGTGATGGCTGCCGTCGTGACGGCGCTGGCTACCACCTCGTGACCGGGCGCGTCGACGACGTCCTCAACGTCGCTGGCCATCGGATCGGGACCGCCGAATTCGAGGCCGTCATCGTGACCGTCGAGGCCATCGCCGAGGCCGGCGTGGTCGGCTTCCCGCACCCGGTCAAGGGCCAGGGCGTCTACGCCTACGTCGTGCTGCAACCCGGTGCGGAGCCGGGGCCGGACCTGCAGGCGCTGGTCAACAACGTCTGCCGGGCCCAGATCGGCGCCCACGCCAAGGTCGATCTGCTGCAGATCGTGCCCGGCCTGCCGAAGACGCGGTCGGGCAAGGTCATGCGTCGCATCTTGCGCAAGGTCGCCGAGGGCCAGCCCGAAGCGCTCGGTGACGTCTCGACCCTCGCCGATCCGAGCGTGGTCGAGGCCATCGTCGCCGGCGCCAAATCGCTCTAGCCCCCGCGCAGGTCTGACACAACACGTCCTGCCCCCCTGCCAGGTTCTGCCGGCGGCCGCGTTCGGCCGTGAAGCGAACCCGGCACGGAGGGCATGGCGATGCAGAGATCAGCCGCAGCAGACAACGGACGAGCCACGAGCCGCAGCAGGGAGCTCGCGGCCTTGCGGTCTCGGCTTCGACTGACGACCGCCGATGCGCTGAAGCCGGCGCACCGGCACACCGAAGACCCCGTCGGAACGAGCGCGGTCGCCGCCTCGCCGCCGCCGGACGCGGAGGACGTCCAGCGTCGACTCGAGGCGTTGCGTTCGGCCGAAGATGCGCCCGTGCTCTGGCGGCTGGAACGCAGCGCGGCTGATGAGCTGGTCGTCGCCCCGACCGTCCCCTCGACGTGTGGCCGACGCACACGGCGCCTCGCGCGTTGGGAGGAGGCCTGGTCGCGCCGCCTCTTCACCGAGGCGACAGGGCGTCCGCCGACCGCCATCGAGCTGCGCGTCTTGGCGTTGCACGATGCAGCCGCCGCTTTGACCTGGCAGCACGACGGCAGCGGCGGTGCGTCGCTGGGGGCCCTGGCGGTCCGCCAGCTCGCCGACGCGGGGCTCCCCCTGACCGATGCCGACGGAGTGCGGTTCTCGGTGCAGCGTGACGCCGCGCAGCCGCGACTGGTCGGACTCGGAGACGAGCAACTCGGCTTCGCGCTGGGCTGTGCCGGCGGTTCGGACCTCGAATCGGGAGTTGCAGCGCGCTGCCTCGCCGCCGGCGCGCGCGACGGCTTCGCCTTGCTTCTGCGAGAGACCTCGCTCCGCATCCTCGAGGTCGACCCGTGCCTCGCGTCCGTCTTTGCCCCGGGGGTCGTGCCCTTGGCCTGCGCGCTACCGCCCGAGGCGATCGTCGCCGCCATTCGCGCGTTCCGTCGACGCGGCATCGAGGTGGCCGTTGCCGATGACCTCGACGTCGGCGAAGCGCTGCGCAGCGGTCGCATGGAGCTTCGCCTGCGCGAGGCTGAGGGGGTTCTCCACGTCGCGCTTCGCGTCGCGCCGTTCGGCGACGGCGCCACTTGGCAGCCGGGCCAAGGCGAGCAGCGCGTCCTCGGCCTCGGCCCGCGTGGGCTGGCCAGCTGCGTGCGTGACCTCGCGGGTGAGCGAGAAGCCGCCGGCGCGGTCGTCGAACGGCTCGCGTTGCCCGGCAACCCGACGATGTCCTGGTTCATCGAGGGTGCCGACGCGATGTGCGCGCTGGTCGAGCGTCTCGAAGCCCACGCGCATGCGGTCGACATCCGATGGGATTCTGCGCCGCCGACGGTCCGTCGGGTGGAGGAGGACGAGCTGCGGATCGAGATAGGCGGCACCGATTGGACGGCGGCGCGTGTCGAGGTCGACGGCGAGGTCGCCGAGCTGCAGCCGCTGCTCGAACAGCTCCGCGGTGGCGCGCGGTACGTGCGGTTGCGGCCCGGATCGTTCGCCGCCCTGAGTGCCACGTTGCGCCAACGCCTCGTGCGCCTCGGCCTGCTCTTGCAGCAGCGCGAGGAGGCGTCGAGCCCGACCGTCGCGGCCGCGGTCGCCGCCAGCCTCGCCGGCGAATTCGACGCCCTCGGCCCGGCGGCGCGCGACGCGAACGTGCCGCCGCTGCCGGACATCTCCCAGCCGAGCGGCCTGCGGGCGACGTTGCGGCCCTACCAACTCGAAGGGTTCCGCTTTCTCGTGCGCGCCGCCGCCTGGACCGGTGGCTGCCTCCTCGCCGATGATATGGGCCTCGGCAAGACCCTGCAGGCGATCGCCGCGTTGCTGCATCGACGCGGCGACGGTCCGGCGTTGGTGGTTGCGCCGGCGTCGGTGCTCATGGTCTGGCGCCGCGAGATCGCGCGATTTGCACCCGACCTCACGACACGCGTGGTGCGCCGCGAGACGGCTCGAGAGCGTGCTGGCCGGGCCGGTGAGGTGTGGTTGACGACGTGGTCGCAGCTGGCGCGCTTGCCGGACGAGTTTGCCCGGCCGCACTTCGCCACGCTGGTGCTCGACGAGGCGCAGCTGGCGAAGAATCCGACGACCGCCCGCTTCGCCGCCGCTCGAGCCGTCCGCGCGGACTTTCGCCTGTTGCTCTCCGGCACGCCGGTCGAGAATCGCAGCGAAGAGGCCTGGGCCTTGGCCTCTCTCGCCATCCCCGGCTTGTTGGGGACGCGGCGCAGCTTTCGTGAGCGATTCGGCGAGAAGATCGACGTGCACGGCGATCGCGCGGCCGCCACTGCGCTCTCGGCCCTGCTCGCGCCCCACGTGCTGCGGCGCCGCAAGGAAGCGGTCGCGCCCGAGCTGCCGCCGAGGGTCGAGATCGAAGTCCCGGTCCAACTCACCCGTGACGAGCGGGCCCGCTACGACGCGGTTCGACGGGCGGCGCGGGCAGAGCTCGCCAAGCAGCGCGAAGGCGGTGCGGGCGGCGAAGGGGCCGAGCGGGCGGTCTTGTTCACCGTGCTGTTGCGGCTGCGCCAACTGGCGTGTCATCCCCGGCTCTGCGACCCGGCGTGCACCACGCCCTCGGCCAAGCTCGCACGTGTCCGGGCACTGCTGGGCGAGTTGCGCCTCGCGGGTCGTCGTGCGCTGGTCTTTTCGCAGTTCACCGCCCACCTCGACCTCTGCGCCGCGGCGCTGCTGCAGGACGGAGCCAAGGTCCTACGGTTGGACGGTCGCATGGGCCGAGCCGAGCGGGCCGCTGCTTGCGACGCATTCCAGGCCGGTGGCGCAGACGTGATGCTGCTGAGCCTGGGGGCCGGCGGCACCGGCCTGACGCTCACCGCGGCGGACGCGGTGGTCCTGCTCGATCCGTGGTGGAACCCCGCGCTCGAGGCGCAGGCGACCGACCGGGCGCATCGCATCGGTCAGGATCGATCGGTCACGGTCTTCCGCCTGATCAGCGAGGGCACCGTCGAGACCCAGATCCGTGCTCTGCAGCGCCGCAAGGCGAAGATCGCAGCGCAGGTTCTTGGTGAATCGCGGGGCGGGTCGCTCTCGACCGAGGCGTTGCGTGCATTGGTCGAAGAGGCGCTGCAGGAGGAGGCTGCTCAGTCCTCGGCGGTCGGCGTGATCTCTTGATTCGGGCCGCGCTTGGGTACGTCCGGCTCGACGAAGCACCAGCGCACCGCCGGTGCCAACTCCTTCAGCCGGCGCTCGAAGCGGTTGATCGTGTCGACGACGCCTGCGGTGTCGAGGTCGGAGGCGAGCTCCAGCTTGGCCGCCACCATCACCTCGCCGGGGCCCTTCTGCACCGTAATCAGGCGGAAAGCAGAGAGGATGCGGGCGTCTTCGGCAGCCGCTGCCTGGACGTGGACGTCCACGCTCGCGTCGGCCCGCTCCCCGACGAGCAGGCTCTGCACCTCGACGGCGAGGAAGATGGCGACACCGATCAGGACGACGCCGACCGCGATCGAGCCGATCGCGTCGTACCGACCGTCGCCGGTCATCCACGCCGCGAGCAACGCCAGCAGCGCGAAGACCAAGCCGAGGACGGCCGCCGCGTTCTCGCCGAAGATGACGATGAGGTCGCTGTCTTTCGTCTCTCGCAGGTAGCGAAAGAAGGGAAGCTCGCCGCGTCGCTGGTTCAGTGTACGGATATTGCCGAGCGTCGCGCCGCCTTCGAGCAGCAACGAGCCACCGAGGACCGCGAAGGGCCAGGTCAGATCGCCGACCGCCTCGGGGTGCGAGAACTTGTGCACACCCTCGTAGACCGAGTAGGCGCCGCCGAGCGAAAAGAGCAGCAGCGCGACCATGAACGACCAGAAGTAGAGCGCGGCGCCGTATCCCAGTGGGTGCTGCGCATCGGCGGGACGCTGCGCCTGCCGCACCCCGAGCAAGAGCAGAAGTTGATTGCCGCAGTCGGCGCCGCTGTGCAGCGTCTCCGCGAGCATCGCCCCGGAACCAGAGACCACGGCCGCGACGCCCTTGCCGACGGCGATGGCGACGTTGACCGCCAGTGATTGCCAAATATGCCCGGTGTCGTGCGTGTCGCTCATGGCGCCGAGCTTAGCTACCTGATCGAGGTCCGCAAGGGCGAGCCAATCGGCCGAGGCGCCAGAATTGGCGGGCCTGCGGGCAACGGGCAGTCTGATTGGGCGGGCGACTCGGACCGGCCGGGAGGTAGGGTCGGGCGCGACGGAGGCGGAAATGGTCGTCCACAGGGCTGAAGCATTGAGAGGCCTACCGGAGGCGATGGCGTCGCTGCGAGGGCAGGGCTACGCCGTCCTTCGAGGCGTCTTCGTGGCCGAGGAGATCGCCGACGCTTCGGCGAGAATCGACCGCCTGCTCGGCCGCGTCGGGCGACCGCCACCCGGGACGTGGGGGCTGGACGGCGCAGAAGTCGTGGTCGGAGAGGATGGCGCGGTGGCGCGGGTCGTCTGGGTCGCTGGCGCCGACGATGGGCTCGATGCCTTCACCCGTGACCGCCGGTTGGTCGGGATCGCGTCGGCCGCGCTGGGAGGCACCGAGTTCGAGCAGTTGATCTCGCAGCTGCATCCGAAGGAGCCCGGCGACGGCGTCGCGTTCGGCTGGCACCAAGATGCGGTCCACCGACGCTTCGGCACGCCGCTTTGGCACGACCCGCACCGCAGCGGCCGATACCTGCAGTGCCTCGTGGCCATCGATCCCTGCGGACCCGACAACGGTCCGTTGGAATTCGTCCCGCACAGCCACCTGCGTGGCCCCCTCGCGCACGACGAGCGACGGGTGCTGCCCGATGGAGCCTTCGATCGCGACGCTGCGCGGATGGCCAACCTCGCTCCCGGCGACGTCGCCATCTTCGGGCCCTTCACGATCCACGGCAGTGGCCCGAACCGTGGTCAGCGGTCTCGACGGGTGCTGGTGAGCGGCTTCGCGCTGCCCGGCACCAACAGCCGTCGCTACCCCGGCAGCACCGCCGGACGCCACGTTTCGTTGGCGCGTCGAGACCCGCGCTGGCCGCGTGCTGCTGGAATCGTGAGCCTCCCGTCGATATCCGAGAACGACTTGCCGCACCTGCCGTTCTGACGCAGCATCTGGTTGGCGGACGGGCCCCCCCCCAGGGGCCCGATGGGAGTGGTGGATGTCTGCGCAGATGGACGGCTCGAGCGACTCGAGAGAGGCGCTGCTCGACGCCGTGGAAGCGACCCTTCGCAAGGATGGTCTTGCCAAGCTGTCCCTTCGCGCCGTGGCGCGCACGGCCGGATTCTCGCACGGCGCGCCTGGCGCCTTGTTCGGCGACCGGGCGGGGATGCTGTCGGCCTATGCCGCGCGAGGCTATTCGAGACTCGCAGCGGCGCTGCGCCATGCTGTCGAGGGGATGACCGATCCGGCGGAGATGCTCACGGGCATCGGCGCTGCCTACATCCGCTTCGCGTTGCGCGAACCGGAGTGTTTCATGCTCATGTTCCGCGACGATTTGTTGTGTCTGGAGCGGCCCGAGCTGGTCGAGGCCCGCGAGCGTGCTTGGGCGCCGCTCTCGGCAGCGGTCGAAGCCGCGGTCGCGCGTGGCATCATCGCGGCGGAGCGGGCGTCGCTCGTCCAGCTTGGTGCTTGGTCGCTGGTGCACGGCTTTTCGCAGCTCTGGCTGAGCGGTGCGATCGGGCGCCGCTCCAATCCGAACGAGGGCGTCGAGCTCGAGTCGCTCGCCGTCGCGCTGCCGCGGCTCTTCGCGCATTCGGTGCTTGGCGAAGCCCCGACGACCAAAGTCGGCACACAGTTGAAATTCGGCTCGACGGCGGGGCGCTGACGCGCTATCGATCGCTCGGCCACGCGATGTTGGCGCGAGAGTCGACGATGCACGCTGCCCCCCGATCGCAACTGCCTGCCCGCACCCAGCCAGGCGCCATCTTGGCCGCCGGCGCGGCGCTGCTGATCGCCGCCCTGTTGCCGAGTCGGCCTGCGCTGACGGCACCAGCTGCGGTGCCGCGATTCGTGGTCGCGGGCACCGTCTGGCAAGGCGCAGTGCGCGGTGATGCCGGTGCAGCGGGGCATTTTCGCATCCGCGTCGACGCGATTGGCGGTCATGCCTCCGGGAGTCTCTCCGGCAGCGTCGGCGGGGGCCTCTTCGCCTGTGCCTTGAAAGGGCCGGTGACCGGGATGGACGTCGAGCTGCGTTGCCGCGGCATGCGGATGAACGGAACACTCAAGCTCGCTCTGCGACGCAGCGGCGCCGAGGGGCGCTTCGACGGGCAGTTGAATCGCAAGCCCATCGCGCTCCTCGCCAGCGCCCGCCGCACGCGCACCCAGCGCTGAGCCGCGGCCGTCGCGGCGTCGATTTGCTTGACATGTCGTGTCGTCCCAGTACGCTGTGAGGAGAATGTTCGCCCGCGTCCGGACTTGGCCGCGTGTACTATAATCGGGCCGGCTGTCGAGAGGCAGCCGGCTCACCTCTTTTTGGCCGTCTTGCGGCGTTGCTGGTTCGGAGTCCGTTGTGAAAGTTGCGCTCTTCTTCGACGGCAAGAACTTCTACAGCGGTTGGAAGCGCGAGGCGTCCAACGTGACGCTGGATTTCGAGGCGCTCGCCGAGTGGCTGGTCGAGCGGGTCGACGGCAGCCGGCTCTTCGCGGCGCACTACTACACCGGCGTCGAGGAAGGGGTAGACGGCAGCCGAGGGCTCGAGCGCTTCCTCGAGCATCTCGAGCATCGGCGAGGCTTTTTCGTCCGACGGTTTCCCCGGCGCGAGCGTGAGCATCGCTGCGAGGCCTGCGGTGAGGTCGTCAGGGCGACACAGGAGAAGGAAGTCGACACGACGATCGTCGCAGACATGCTACGGCTCGCGGCCGTCGACGCATTTGATGTAGCCGTGCTGATCTCGGGCGATGCCGATCTGGCACCGGCGGTCGAGGGCGTTCGCTCGCTCGGCAAGCAAGCGATCGTCGCGACTTGGCGCTCGCACGGACTTTCCGGGCGCTTGCGGCGCGCGGCCTATGACCACGTCGATCTCGCCGACGGCCTCGCCGCCTTCGCCCGGCAGGAGTCGCAGGGCGCCGTCGCGGAAGACGCATCGACCGACGAGGCGGGCGTCGTCAGCATCCCCTCGCTCCACGACGGCGCCGACCATGCCGACCCCAGCGAAGTCGTCGCGGACGAGACGCGCCCCGGTGAACGGCTCATCCTCGAAGCGCTCGCTGCGGCGGAGCGTCACTTCGGGACTGGCTACGTCGGCCGGTTCTACTTCGTGATGCGGTGGCGCTTCCCCGAGCTGGACGAGAATCCGGGGGTCCGAAACCGGCTGCTCGAAGGCTTGCTCGAACGCGGAGAGGTCGAAGCGTATCGCGGCCCGGATGGTTCTCACGCGATCCGCTTGCGGCGCGACCGCTAGCGAGGACGACTCCGGGCCGGGCGCGCGTCACCCGTTGGTCAGCCCCAATCCGTGTCGCGAAAGCAGGGCGGCAGCGGGGCGCTGGCGAAGTAGCGATCTTCGATTCCAGCTTCGCGCGCTTGGCCGGTTCGAACCGCCTCGCCGCGTGCCGCCAGGAATGCTGCCCACGCCGCCGCGTTCTCGGCGCGTACCTTTGGGTCGAGGTCGTAGGCGAAGCGCAGTGTGATGCCGCAGCTGCGACGCTCGTCGCGGCGCGAGTCGTGCAGGACGGCTTCCAACGTCGCGCCGCGGGCTGGGTGTAGCCACGTGATCGGGAAGTGGCCCTTGCCGTCCGCCGTGCAGAGGGATTCGAGGCATTGGCGGACGAAGGCGGCCGGGGGGCCGTGCTGTTGTCCGTCGCCCAGTGTCGCCCAGACGCGGTCGAGGCCTCCGATTGGGCTCAGCGTTCTTGCCTGTGCCGCCCCTTGTTGGCTTTGGACGAAGTCGAGCGCGGCTTCCAGCAGGGGGTTGGCGACGCGGTGTTCGGTGTCTGGGGCTTTGGTGACTGCGACGAAGTGCCAGAAGCCTCCGGAAGGACGCGCTTCCGGGGTATGCGCACGGGTGTCCGGCACCTGTGCGAGCGGTCCATCCGCACGGGTGTCCGGCACCTGTGCGAGCTCCGGTTCGAGCCCATCGGCGGCTGGAAGGAGGTCGTCGAAGCGTCGCACGGGCGTGTCGCCCCAAACCCCGACGATCGCGCCACAGAGCGAAGCGCTTCCAGCAAGCGCGAGGTCCCAGGCACCGAGCACGACGACCGGGTGTTTCGACGCAGGCGACAACAAGCCGAGCCAACGCCGGATGCCGTGACGCAACCATCCCCGTTCATGGATCGACTCGAAGCGAGCGTTGAGTTCCGACCCGACCGCCAAGTCGCCGATTGGAATCTCGCGGATCTCCACTTGGCTCGACGGCTCGCTCATCCCTCAGCCTCCCCGGGGTCGCCGCTCGCTTCGACCTCGACCAACGTCGCTCCGGCGACGACGCTCTCACCTGCGCTCACCAGCACGGCCGCGACGACTCCATCTGCGCCGGCGACCAAAGGCGTGAGCATCTTCATCGCTTCGACCGTGACCAGGGTGTCGCCGCGCTTCACTCGGTCGCCCTCCGCGACGTGGACGCGAACGACGACGGCGCTGCTCGGGGCCACGACCGCACCGGCCGGCGGCGCGGCCGCACCTGGCTCGGGCAGCAACGATCGTTCGCGCAGCGCAACCGCATCGAATGTCGCACCGCCGGCGCCACTCCACTGCAGCCAAATATGCGCGTCGTCGCCTTCATCCAGGTGCCAGACACTTTGCAAGTGACCGTCGAACCGGAAGAAAATGCGATCCGGCGCCACTTCGACCAACTCGACCACGGCCTCCGCCTGCGGCACGACGTGCAGCATCGCGTCGGCACCGTGCTCCACCGCGAAGCGATAGTGCGCGGGCCGCCGATCCGCCACCAAATGAACGTGCGCGAGCTCGCCATCGGGCGCCTCGAAGACGGTGACGTCCGCGCGCGAGGGGTTGCTCCGAAACCGGCGCTGCAGAGCCGCGTGGTGCCGCCCGAGCGCAGCGACCGCCAAGACCACGTCCGGCACGTCGGCCAGTCGCGGCGCAGGCCCGAGCAGGTCCGCGCCGTCGCCGTCGTCGACCCACCGGGTGGTGACCCGCCCCGCGGCGAAGTCCGGATGCCGCAGCGCAGCGATCAGCCACGTGCGGTTGTTCGTCACACCGAAGAGGCAGGTGCCTTCGAGCGCACGGGCCAGGCGCGCGATCGCGACTGCGCGGGTGGGGCCGTGCGCGATGAGCTTGCCGACCATCGAATCGTAGTGGACCGGGATCGACCCAGAGCCGTCTGCGCGGGACGGCTCCAACGCGGCGTCGACGCGCAACCCAGCCTGTTCGCGCACCGAAAAACGGGCGACGTCGCCGGCCTGGGGCGCGAAGCCGGCGCGCGGATCTTCGACGCAAATGCGCGCCTCGACGGCGAAGCCACTCTGCCGGACCGCGTCCTGCGTGAACGGAAGAGGCAGCCCCATCGCGATCAAAATCTGGGTCTGCACGATGTCGATCCCGGTGATCAGTTCGGTGACCGGATGCTCGACCTGCACCCGCGCGTTGACCTCGAGGAAGTGGTGCTCGAGCGTCGCGGCGTCGACCAGGAATTCCACCGTTCCGGCCGACTCGTAGGCCAGTGCGCGGGTGAGCTCGACCGCGTCGGCGGCGAGCGCGGCACGCACGTGCGCCGGCAAGAACGGCGCCGGGGCCTCTTCGATCAACTTCTGATGCCGACGCTGCATCGAGCAGTCACGCTCGAAGAGGTGCACGACGTTGCCGTGCCGGTCGGCCAGGACCTGAACCTCGACGTGGCGGCCTCGGCCGACGTAGCGCTCGACCAAGAGCGTCCCGTCGCCGAAATTGCGCTCGGCCTCCAATGCCGCCGCGTCGAGCGCCGGCAAGAGCGCGTCCGCGTGGTCGACGCGCCGCATCCCGCGGCCGCCGCCGCCCGCCGCAGCCTTGACCAGGCACGGAAAACCGACGTCGCGGACGGCCGCGGCCGCCAACTCGGCGTGGGTAAGGAGTGTGCCGTCGTCCCGCCTGCCCTCGACGCCGGGCACGACCGGCACGCCGAGCGCGCGGGCCCGCGACTTGGCTGCGTCCTTGTCGCCCATCGCGCGCATCACCGCCGGCGGCGGGCCGATCCAGACCAGGCCAGCCGCCAGCACGCGCTCGGCGAATTCCGCGTTCTCGGCCAAGAAGCCGTAGCCCGGGTGGATCGCGTCTGCGCCCGTCTGCTGGGCCGCAGCGAGGATGGCGTCTGCGTCGAGGTAGGGCAGCCCGTCGCGTTCGTCGCCGATCGAGACGGCGCAATCGGCTTCCCGGGTGAAGACGGCGTCGCGATCGGCTGTTCCGTGGACGGCGACGCTGCGAAGGCCGAGCTCGCGCGCGGCACGCAGGACCCGTCGGGCGATTTCGCCGCGGTTGGCGACCAGGACGGTCGCGATGGTGCGCTCTGGACTCATCGTGTTCGTCATCTCCTATTGCCGCAGCAGACCGAAGCGAGGCTCGGCCACGACCGCGAGATCGCGCTCCCACGCCGCTTCCAGCCCCACCGAGAGGGCGGGCCGGGTGTCGCGCGGATCGATGATGCCGTCGTCCCAGAGCCGCGAGGTGGCGTAGTACGGATCGGCGGTTCGGTCGAACTCGTCGATCACGAGCGCCTCCATCTCCTCCATGTCGGCGGCTTCGGGCTCGCCACCCATGCGACGAATTGCGGCCTCTTGCACGATGCGCATGACCCGAGCGGCCTGCGGTCCGCCCATCACGCCAATCTTGCTGCACGGCCAGGTCAGCAGCAGCCGCGGATCGAAGGCGCGGCCGCACATGCCGTAGTTGCCGGCTCCGTAGCTTCCGCCGACCAGGACCGTGAACTGCGGCACCGTCGCGGTCGACACCGCGTGCACCATCGCCGAGCCGTGCTTGACGATGCCGCCGCGCTCGGCCGCGATCCCGACCATGTAGCCGACGGTATTCTGCAGGTAGAGGATCGGGGTGCGCTGGGCGTTGCACCATTGGATGAAGTGCGCGGCCTTCTGCGCGGCGGGCGAGGTGATCGGGCCGTTGTTGCCGATGACCGCGACGGCGTGGCCATCGAGCCAACCGGTGCCGCAGACGAGCTCGGGACCGTAGTCGCGGCGGAATTCGTGGAACTCCGCGCCGCCGCCGGTCGCGCCGTCGACGAGGCGGCAGATCACCTCGCGGATATCGAACGGGACGCGCAGGTCGGCCGGGACGATGCCGAGCAGCTCGTCTGGGTCGTAGGCCGGCGGCCGGGCGACGCGGCGGGGCCTGGCGTGGCCGGAGCGGTGCATCATCCGAACCGTCGCGCGGGCCAGCGCGATGGCGTGGGCGTCGTCCTCGGCGAGCAGGTCACACAGCCCCGAGACGCTGGCGTGCATCTCCGCCCCGCCGAGCTCGGCGTCTTCCGCATCCTCGCCGAGCGCGGCCTTCACCAGCGGCGGCCCGGCGAGATAGACGCTGGCCTTGTCGCGGACCTGGATGTTGATGTCCGCCATTCCGGGGACGTAGGCGCCGCCGGCCGTGCTGCTGCCGAAGACGACCGCGATCTGCGGTGTGCCGGCGGCCGACATCCGCGCTTGGTTCGAGAAGCCGCGGCCGCCGCGGGTCCCCATCGCGAAGAGTTCGGCCTGGTGCAGAAGATTGGCGCCCGCCGATTCGGTCAGCGCGATCGCCGGCAGCCCATTCTCCATCGCGACCTGCTGCGCGCGGATCATCTTGTCCGCCGACGCCGGGTAGATCGCGCCGCCCTTGACCCGATGGTCGTTGGCCGTGATCACGCACAAGCGACCCTCGACGTGGCCCACGCCGGTGATGACCCCGGCGCCGGGGGCCTCGTCGTCGTATTGGCCGAACGCCGCGAGGGTCGAGAGCTCGAGGAACGAGCCGTCGCGATCGAGCAACCGCTCCACGCGTTCCCGCGGTGAGAGCTTGCCGCGCTTGCGCAACTTGGCGAGCGCGCGGTCGCCACCGGCCTGTCGTGCCGCCCGCTGTCGTTGCTCGAAGGTCTCCAGCAACGCGAGCATATGCGCGCGCCGGGCCTCGAATTCGGGGCTGCTCGTGCGGATCTGGGAGGTCAACGTCGGCATCACGTCCTCATGGTGAAGTCAGCGTCCGGGCGAGCACCCGACGAAGAAGATCGGCTGGGCCTTGCCCTCGGAGACGTGCCAGAAGCCACCGCCGGGATCGAACGCGATGGTCTCGCCCTGGGTATCGAAACCGTGCGCGATGCTCACCTTCTGCTTGCCGGCCTGCTGTAGCCACGCGTCGGCCGCGGCCACATCGCCGAGCAACGCGCCAGCGGAATCGAGTAGGAAGACGCGAAAATAGGTGCGCAGCAGGAGGAAGCGACCGGTCGGATCGGTGTCGGCCGCCGTCGTCCGCAGCGAGGGCCCCTTCTTCAGCCCGCCATCCGCCAACGCCAGCGACCCGAGGCGCTCCGCGACGGCGACGGCTCCGGCCTGCAACGTCACGCGGAAGACCGTGGTCGTGCCGTCGTCCCGCTTGTCGAAGAGCAAGACCCGCCGGTCCGGTAGGACGACCATCGCCTCGATATTGGGGTGTTCCGCCAGCTTCCGCGCATCGCCGTCGAGGTCTGGCCGTGACGGGAATCGCACCTGAAACGTCGCGACCTCGGCCTCGACCCGCGTCTTGCGCGGCGCGCTGCCGTCGGCGCGCAGCGGCGGCAACGACTCCGGCTCGCGGACCCGCAGGATCGTGAGCTCGTCCCGCGCGTGGCCGTTGTCCCCGGTGTCGGCGACGTAGATGCAGTCGAGCCCCGGGCTGGCGTCGCTGCACGGTCCGAGGGCGATGTCTTCCCAATCCTCGGGATCGATCCCGGGCAGGACGAAGGTCGCCAGCAGCTTGCCGGCTCCGTTGATGGCGAAGAGCCGCGCCTTCTTCTCGCCGCTGTCGTTGTGGGTCCAGAGCACGCCCGGGTGGCGGCGGCTCACCACAAGCCCGCTCAACTCGTCGAGCTTGTCGTCTTGCAGCGTTCCGCGTTGCTCGGGCAGCGCCCATGCCGTGCACGTCGGCGAGGTCGGCAGCGCGACGGCCGCATCCGAGCCGGCCGTCGTGTCCTGCGACGCGACGGTCTCGGCCACCTGGCCGGCGTTGTCGACGCCCTGCGTGGAGCCCGTGTCGACCGACGTTGCGGGCGCCTCGGTGCGGTTGCAGCCACAACCCCAGAGCATCGCGGCACCAGCACAGACGGCAGCGATTACGCGCGTGGTCGGTCGAGTGGCCATGGCCCGGCGAACCTCCGGCCGCGTCGGCGCGGCACGGTCGGAGCATCGCAGAATTTACCCATCCGTGACACTCACCACCGCGGAATGGCGCTACGCTCCGCGCGCCGTGGGTAGGGCGCGGCACGGGAGCGAACGATGTCGACCATGACGTTGGCACACGACGGCGGCGCCGGGCTGGACAGAGAGGCGTTCGAAGGCGCCGTACGGGAGCTCGGCCTCGACCTTCACGCATTGCTCGAGCGGCTCGACCCGGCGCGACTCCGGGGCGAGCAGAGCGAGACCTTGCGCGGCGCATTGGCCCGGATCCGGACCCGCGCGGCGACGCTGCACAGCCGGCTTCGTCGCAGCACGCCCGAGCCGGTCGATCCGCTGAGCAGCGCGCTGGAGTTGATCGCCACCTCGGCAAGCGAAGCCGAGCAGGCCCAGCCGGCACAGGGCGGGATGGACTGGCAGGCGGTTCGCGTGCGGATGACGGCGGCCTACGACCGGTTGAGCATCGCGCTGCGCAGCCGCTCGATCGAGACGCCACGCAACCGGCCGACCAACTACCTCCGCAACCTCTATCACGTCGGCAATGGCATCGGGATCTTGCTCTACATCCACCTGATCGTGGGGCGTTCCGGGATGCAGGCGACGGTACTGGCATTCCTCGGCTTCGCGTGGTCGGCGGAGCTGCTGCGGCGTCGCTGGCCGGCCGTCAATCGCCTGCTGATGCGCGCCTTCGGCACCGTCGCCCACCCCGACGAGCATTGGAAGATCAACTCCGCGACCTGGATGGTCACAGCGCTGACCCTGCTCGCGCTCTTCTACAGTCTGCCCGCGTGCGCCATCGGTGTTGCAGTGCTCGGCGTCGCCGATCCCGCCGCGGCGCTTGTCGGTCGGCGATTCGGCCGCTTGCGCCTGCGCGGAAGCAAGACGCTCGAGGGAACGCTGGCTTTCGTGGTCGCTGGAGCCGCTGCGAGCTTCGCGGCGCTCGCGCTCTGGCACGGCGACGCGATCTCGACCGGGACGGCGCTGGTCGCGTCGCTGGTCGGCGCGGTGCCGGCCGCCATCGCCGAGCTCTTCGCTGGCGATCACCGCGTCGGTCGCCGAGACGTCCACCTCGACGACAATTTCGTCATCCCCATGGTCGCGGCCAGCTTCGGCGGCGTCGCGCTGGCGCTGCTCTCCTGAGCGTGCGCGACGTCGTCGTCGTCGGGGCGGGTGCCGCTGGCCTCGCCGCAGCGCAATTCGCCGCCGCCGCCAGCGCGGACGTCTTGCTCCTGGAAGGGGCAGCACGGGTCGGGACGAAGATCCTCGCCTCGGGTGGAGGCCGCTGCAACGTGCTGCCGAGCCGCGTCGACGGGGCGTCGTTCTGGTCCCACAGCGCGCCGCGCACGATGCAGCGGGTGCTCGCCGCCTTCCCCCTCGACGCGGCCCGGGCCTGGTTCGAGCGAGACCTCGGCGTCGCCTTGGTCACCGAAGCCACCGGCAAGGTCTTCCCGCGCAGCAACCGCGCCGCGGACATCGTGCACGCCCTGCGTGGCGGCTGCGACCGCGCCGGGGTCGAGCTGCGCACGAGTTGGCGGGTCGACGCGCTCACGCCGGTCGAAGGTGGCTTCGAGGTCGTCCGGAGCACCGGCGAGGTCGTGAGGTGTCGCCGGGTCGTGTTGGCGAGCGGTGGGTTGGCGCTCCCCAAGTCCGGCAGCGACGGCTTCGGGCTGCGCGCGGCCGAGGCCTTGGGACACAGCGTTGCTGCGACCTATCCGGCGCTGGTGCCGCTGACCATCGACGCACCCGACCTGCGGGCGCTCTCGGGGATCGCGGTGCCGGTATCGCTCTCGGTCCACACCGACGGCCGCGTCGTCGCCACCGAGCCCGGCGATTTGTTGCTCACCCACCGTGGCCTCTCGGGACCAGCGACGCTGCAGATCAGCCGCCACCTCACCGAGCCGGACGCGCGTGGCCGAAAGCTGCGGATCGCTTGGAGTGCAGCCGACTGGCGGGCGGAGTTGGCCGACGGCGCAGGCGGCAGGCAGCTCGGCAAGACGCTGCGCAACCACCTACCGACGCGGCTGGCGGACGCCTTGCTGGCGCGCAGTGGGATGGCCGCCGCCGATCGTATCGCCGGCATCCGCAAGCCCGACCGCATTGCGCTCGAAGCATTGCTCGCGGAGTTCGAGCCGATCGTCACCGGTTCGGAAGGCTACAAGACCGCCGAAGTCACCGGCGGAGGGGTCCGTCTCGACGAGGTGGCAGCGCACGACCTGCAGAGCCGCATCGTGCCAGGGCTGCACCTCTGCGGCGAGGTCCTGGACGCGACCGGCCGACTCGGTGGCTACAACTTCCTTTGGGCCTGGGCGTCGGGGAAGGTGGCTGGGCACGGCGCCGCAGCGGCGCGACCGAGATAGCGACTGCGCGCGACGTTCTGCTTAGAAGCCGCCGAGCTTGCTCAAGATTTCCTTCATGATCTCGGACGTTCCACCGCCGATGGTAATCAGCCGCGCGTCCCGCCAGATGCGGGAGATCTCCGTCTCGGCCATGTACCCCATGCCGCCGTGCAGCTGCAGGCAGCGGTCCGCGACCTTGCAGGCGAGCTCGCCGGCGATGAGCTTGGCCATGGTGATCTCGCGGATCGCCATGTCGTCGCCGTCGATGACCAGCTGCACGGCACGATAGCAGAGCTGCCGCGCAGCCTCGATTTCGGACTCGAGCGTCACCAGCTCGTGTCGTACCGTCTGGAAGCCGGTCAGTGGGCGGCCGAAGGCGTTGCGGTCGGTGCAATATTGGACCGTCGAGTCCAGCGCGCGCTGCGCACCGGCGAGCGCGGTGATCGCACCGACCAGACGCTCGCCCTGGAAGTTCTGCATGATGTAGGCAAAGCCCATATTCTCGATGCCGAGGAGGTTGCGCGTCGGGATGCGGCAGTCCTCGAAGGCGATCTCGGCGGTGTCCGAGCAGTGGTTGCCCAACTTCTCGAGCTTCTTGGTGACGCGGAAGCCCTTGGTATCGGTTGGGAAGAGCACCAACGAGATGCCGCCGTAGCCCTTGCCGCCGGTCCGCACCGCGAGGGTGATGAAGTCGGCGCGGGTCGCGTTGGTGATGTAGGTCTTGGCGCCGTTGATGACGAAGTCGTCGCCGTCGCGGATCGCGGTCGTTCGGATACTTGCGACGTCGCTGCCAGCGTCGGGTTCGGAGACGCCGAGCGCCGCGATTGCCTCACCTCGCACCGCCGGTGCCCAGAAGTTCCGCTTGTGGTAGTCGGTGCCGATCTCACCGATCACCGGGGTCGCCATATCGGACTGCACCAGCATCGCCATCGTCAGGCCGGCGAGGCCGCAGTGCACCATCTCTTCGGCGTAGCAGACGGTGTACCACCAATCGAGACCGAGCCCGCCGTACTCCTCCGGTACGCGGATGCCGAGGAGGCCGAGCTCGGCGGCGCGGTCGAAGACCTCGCGCGGAAAGAGACGGGCTGCCTCCCATTGCTCGCCGTGCGGATGGAGCTCTGTCTTCGCCCATTCGCGCACGGTGCGACGCAGCGCGTCGTGCTCTTCGGTGAACTGGGGGTAGTTGCGCATCCGGTTCGGGAACATGGCGACTCCTGGTGGGGCGAACGACGTGAGGGTCGGGATCGTGGCGCATGCCGCCGTGGCGCGCAACGCCGCGGGCCGGGCTCAGGTGTGGAGCGAGTGGCCACAACGTCGGCAGAACCTGGCGTCGCTGTCGTGGCGGTCGAGTCCACAGTCAGGGCAGTGCTGGCTGTTGACCGGCGCATGGGCGGCGGACTCTGCGCGACCTGCCTCGGCGAGCTCGGCCGACACGATTCCGGTCGGAACCGCGATCACGCCATAGCCCAAGACCATCATCAGCGCCGCGATGGCCTGTCCCAACGGGGTGTGGGGCGAGATGTCGCCGTAGCCGACCGTCGTGATCGTCACGATGGCCCAATACATCGAGACCGGGATGCTGGTGAAGCCGTTCTCCGGCCCCTCGATGACGTACATCAGCGCGCCTGCAATGACCACGGCGCAGAGCACCGCCGTGAGGAAGACGAGGATTTTGGTCCGGCTCTTGGCGAGCGCGACCATGAGCACGTGTCCCTCGACCAGGTAGTTGGCCATCTTGAACACGCGGAACGCGCGGAGCAGTCGCAGTGTGCGCACGACCATCAGCGATTGCGCACCGTGCAGGAAAAGCCCGAGCCATGTCGGTAGGATCGAGAGCAGGTCGATCACGCCGAAGAAGCTCGTCGCGTAGCGCCACGGCCGGCGCACCGAGGCCAGGCGCAGCACGTATTCGACCGTGAACAGGCCGGTGAAGAACCACTCCGCGGTGTCGAGTGCGGAGCGGTATTCCGTGTTGAAGCGTTCGATGCTCGCCAGCATGACGACCAGCATCGAGGCGACGATCGCGAGCAGGAGGCCGGCGTCGAAAATCAGTCCTGCTTTGGTGTCTGCTTCGAAGATGACTTCGTGTAGGCGCCGTCGCCACGGTGGCCACGCGGCGTCCGAGCCGAGGATCGTTGCTCGTTGCTCCTCTTGCTTCACGCGCTCTCCCTGCGGCGCCACGGTGGGAGCCGTCGTTCGTATCCTGCAGAGCGGTTGGGATCTCGTCCACATGCGTGGGCGGTGAGCGAGACCATTCACACGGGTGTCCCGCACGGGTGTCTCGCACGGGTGCCTCGCACGGGTGTCTGGTACCTGTGCGCCGCACAGGTGCCAGACACCCGTGCGAGGCCCGCCTCGGTCCGACGAAAAATTCCCGAGAACCGGAACATGAATAGAGGCCGACTCGCGACTACGAGCGACCGCGTGAATCAGCCAAGCGCAAAGCAAGGAGAAGGCGACGATGCGAACACCAAGGTCCATCCTCCCCGGAGGGCTCTACGAAATCTCGACCCGCGTCACAGGCGAAGCGATGCTCCTGGCGCCTTCCGCAGAAGTCAACGACGTCGTCTTGGGCGTCCTCGGCCGCGGCCTGACCGAACACGTACCGACGGCGACGCTCCACGCGTTCGTGTTCATGTCGAACCACTACCACGCCTTGGTCAGCGTCCCGGACTCTGCGACCCTCAGCCGGCTCCTGAAGTTCGTCAACGGCGAAATCGCACGCAGAGTCAATAAGCTACGCGATCGCGTTGGCGCCTTCTGGCAGCGACGGTTCGACTCGATTCCGGTCACGGAAGACCTCGCCTCGCAGCGATGGCGGCTGCGGTACATCATGGCGCACGGCGTCAAAGAAGCGCTCGTCGGCAAGATCACCGACTGGCCGGGAGCGCGGTCGGTGCGATGGCTCCGCGACGGCACCAAGCTCGCAGGAACCTGGACCGACTACACCCGCCTGGGGTGGGCCAAGCGCAACAAGACGCCGCCCGATCCGAAGCGCTATCAGACGCGTTACGAGGTGCCCCTGTACGTCCTTCCGGCATGGAAGAACAAACCGGCCGCGTATTGGCGCCGGCTCGTGCGTGACCAAGTGGAAGACATCGAACGCGCCGAAGGGGAGCGGCGGAAGACGGAAGAGCTGCCGTTGCCCGAGCGCGCCTCGCTCCTGTGCGTCGATCCCTTCTCGCGCACGCGTTCGCGGCCACGAAGACCTGCCCCCTCGATCCTCACGCTCGACCCGGCGCTGCGAGCGGAGATGCTGCGTGAGCGGCACAAGCGGCTCTCGGCGTGGCGACAGGCGTCCGAGGGCGCCCGCGCCGCGCCGAACACGGATGGTGGTCGGCCCTGGCCCTACGCCGATGTTCGAACATCGCGACACCTGCTGCCGATGGCCCACAAGCGATGACGTGCTGGCCGAGACGAACGTTTTCCGCCACGATGGGGGCGCTTGGTCGCCTGTCCCTCGAGGTCCACGATGCATATCAACAGAGTCTATTCGGCCGCCGCACTCCTTCTCGGCGCGGTGCTCTTCGGCGCTGTGTCCGCTCTGGCCATCCCCTCCGTGCAGAATCCGTCGGCAGAGGCACCGTCGTCGGCCGACCCGCAGACCCCCGATGCCTGGCAGCCTGAGGCTTGGGGCGGCGTCTCGTCGTTCGAGCACACCTGGACTTCCGCCGGAGCGTTCGACGGTGCCCGCGCTTTGCGGGTGGCTGTCGGCAAGATCTCCGGCGAAGGCGACGCCCGATGGATCAGCACCTTCTCCGACGTGACGGCCGACGCAGGCGAGACGTTCTCCTTGCACGTGCGCTACCGCAGCAATGCGGCCGCCAACGTCGTCGCGCACCTGACCGACGACAAGGGTGCCAAGTCGCAGTGGCTCTTCATCGGCCCTGCTCCGGTCGCGGCCGGCTGGTCGCCTTTCGCGGCCAACTTCACCCTGCCCAGCTGGGCAGCGAAGATGCGCGTGGCCGTCGCCTTGGCGCAGCCGGGATGGCTCGAGACCGATGCCTGGTCGATCGAAGCGAAAATTCCGGCCCCGACGACTCCCGAGCCGGATCCGCTGCTGCCAGCGGTGTCGCCGGTCGAAGCCAATATCCTACCGAATCCCTCGTTCGAGGACGCCTCCATCGGCGAGCCGCAGCGTCCCGCATGGTGGACCTACTCCGAGTGGGGCGACGCGACCTCTGCTTCTGGAGCCTGGATCTCGACTGGTGGAGCGGTCGACGGCAGCCGGTTCGTGCGATTGCTGCAAGCCAAACTGCCGAGTGACGGCGACGCGAAGTGGACCAGCGCATCTATCCCCCTCAGCGAGCTTGGCGGGACGCTCCGGCTCACCTGTTCGTACCGCGGCGCGCCGCTCGAGTTGCTGGTGCGAGCCGCCGCCTCCGGCGACGCGAAGGTGCAGTGGATTTCGGTAGCGGAGGGCCCGCAGTGGACCGATTGGCGGATTCTCTCCGGCACATTCAAGCTGCCGTCCTTCACCAACCAGGTGCAGGTCGGATTGGTCGCACGTGGGCAGGGAACCACGGACATCGACGCCTGCAGCCTCTCGCAGGCAGGCGCGCCCCCAACTCCGGTCGTGCACGTCGTCGGCGAGCAGAATATCGTCGCGAATCCCTCCCTCGAGCTGGCCGACCCGTGGGATCCGGGCCGACCCGCCGACTGGAGCCCCGTGATCTGGGGCGATCTCGAGGGTTCCGCGACTTGGGCGCTGGATGCGCTCGACGGCGCCCGTGCCGGCCATGTCTCGGTGTCGGCCAAGGCCGGGGGCGCGGAAGGCGACGCCGGTTGGCGTAGCGCCCCGATCGTCGTCTCGGGCCCGGCCCGCGTCCTGATCAGGAATCGGTACCAGAGTACGACGGAAACCTTCCTCCGCCTTCACGCGAGCGACGGGGCAAAGGGCTCCAACACCGGTTGGTTCGCCAGTGCCCCGCTGCCTGCGTCCCCAGCCGGGTGGTCGACCGGCGAGTTGGTGGTGCAGCTGCCGCCCTGGGCAACCCACCTCGAGATCGTCCATACGCTCAACACGAACGGTTCGCTGAGCGTCGACGCATTCTCGCTGGTCGATGCCGGGCCCGCTCCTGTCGAGCCCGCCGAACTCGGCGTCGATCCGACGCCGACCGCTGCTCTGGTCGGAGCGGCAAATATCGTGCCCAACGCCTCGTTCGAAGGGGCGAGCAAGGTCGATCCGCAGCTTCCGTATTTCTGGGGAGGAAGTTCTTGGGGGGCGGCGCAGGCGACATTCTCTTGGCAAGACGAAGGTTTCGATGGCCAGCGCAGCGTCAGCCTCGGGCTCTCCTTCCCCGACGGCGGGACAGGCAGCGCGCAATGGTCCTCCCGCATGTTCGTGATCACGCCGCGGGCGACCTGGGCCCGTATTCAGGCCGCAGCGCGCGGGACAGGGACGCTCGAGTTGTGGTTGGCGAGTCGCGACAAATACGGTGACATCCGCTGGACTCCGGTCACGCAGGCAACCCTCGGCGCGAGCTGGGCGATGGTCGCGGGCACGGTCGCGATTCGCGCGGACGCAGAGGCGCTCGCGATCGTCGCGTCGATGCGGACCTCCGGCGCGATGCAGCTCGATGCCGTCTCGCTGATCGAAGCTGCCGCCCCGGTCGCCACCGATCAGGGCAGCAACGAGACGGATCTGACGCAGTTCGACCCCGGGCCCAAGGGCGTGCTTCCTGCCGATCAGGCCACCAGTGGCTGCACGGCGGGGTCGCGCCCGGGCGGCTCGCAGGCGCTGTGGCTGCTGCTGATCGTCGCTGCCGGATGGGCGTTGCTGCGCCGTCGTCGTTCCGCCACTCCCATGGTCCTGTTGATCATGCTGGCGACCGGGTTGCTGCTGCAGCCGGCCAGTGCTTCGGCGGTGAACTTGGTCGCCAACCCCGGTGCCGAGGGCGCAGGCGGCGTCGACGATACGCCGCTCGGCTGGTCGCGGGTCGTCTGGGGCGACGTCGCGGCGACGCTCACGTGGTCCGACGCCGTCGACGGCAGCCGCTCGCTGGCGCTGGAGGTGCACGGCGGTGCCGAAAAGCTCGGCAGCGACAGCGACGCCTATTGGCTCTCTGACGCGATCGCGCTCCCCGCCGGAGGTACCTACCGCGTTCGGCTCCGCTACAAGAGCTCGGTGAAGGGGCGAATCTTGGCGCAGGCGCTCGTCGGCAAGCAATCGACGTGGCGCCTCGTCGCGCAGCCCGTGGCGGCGCCGGAGTGGACCACGACCGAAGGGCTGTTCACCTTGCCGGATGGCGCGAGCCACGTCCGGATCGCCTTCGCCCTCTCCGGCATCGGAACGCTCGCAACCGACGACTACGGCTTGGAGATCGAGCCCGTTCCGGCGCAGCCCTGGAATGGCGCGGCCGGCACAGAGCTCGCCAACGGAGGATTCGAGGCTGCGGCGGCGGTTCCGGCGTTGCGCCACGACGAAGGCAAGATTCCCGGCTGGTCGTTCAGCCTCGAGGCCGGCACCGGCACCGGCGCGATCGCCGACGACGGCGCCGCGGAAGGCAAGCGCTACGCGACGATGAACGTCACGAGCCTCTCGTCTGGCGGTCACGCGACGTGGCGCTCGGACGCGATGCCGGTCGCCGCGGATGGCGAGCTCTGGGCACTTCGACTGCGCTGTCGGGCCTCTGCGGCGCTGAGCCTGCTCGTGATCGAAGAGCTGGCGCAGGGCGGCACGCGCTTCCAACGTCTGCAGCGCGTGCGTCCCTTGTCCGACCCCGAGCTGGCGGCGCAGAACCCCTGGCGCGACGCTGGCTCGACCTTCGTCGTCGGCGGCGACGTCCGCACGATCCGTGTCGCGTTCGCGCTCGGCACGCCTGGTCGCGTCGATCTCGACGCTGTCACGCTGGGCAAGGCGGCGAGCTACGGCGACGCCACGCAGCCAGCACGGGTCAGCATCGCCCTCGACGCGCCGGACGGCGACGTGACCGCTGTGCTCGATGTCCTGCGCGGACGCGGCGTCGTCGGGTCGGTCTACCTCCCCTCGAACCGGCTCGGAGCTGCTTCCGCGACGCCGATGGCGACGCTGACCCAGGCCGAGGTCGACGGATTCGAAGTCGGTGCGTATGGCGACGACGTCGCCAGCTGGGTCAACGATTCGGGCGAGGGCTGGCGCGCATCGGTGCTCCGTGCCTACGCCCGCTTCGCCGAGGCTGGTCTCTCGGCGCACGGATTCGCCGCGCCGGGAGGCGCCATCGACAGCGGCGCCCTCGAGTTGGTCGACGGTTCAGAGGGCTACCTGCGCACACTGGAGACGGGATTCAACCTCGAGCCTTTCGACTACCTCCGCGTCGTCGTGCGGGACGTCCATGCTGGCATCTCCGCCGAGACGGTCGACGCTTGGGTCGCAGAGGCACGGCGACACGGTGGCTGGATCGTCCTGCGGTACGGTGGCCAGGGCACCGACGGCAAGCTCGACCACATCCGGCTCGGCTCGGATATCGACCGCTTGCTCGCCGCCGGCGCCACGTTCTCGACCGTCGGCGGAACGCTCGGCATGTGGCAGGCGCCGCCGCCGCTCGCCGAGGGCGCCCTCGCCTGCAGCGCCAACCCCGCTGGTTCGGGCCCGCTGCGCGCGCATGGCACGGCGCTCGTATTGCTGCTCCTCGGCTTCGTCGTGGTCGTTCAGTCGCGCAGGAAGTGGCAGGTATAGCCGCCGGGGTTCCGCTGCAGGTAGTCCTGGTGGTAGGCCTCTGCGCGGGTGAAGCCCTTGAAGTCGACGACCTCGGTCACGATCGGGCGCTTCCAGCGGCCTGACTTCTGGGCCGCCGCGATCGCCTCCTTCGCGACGGCGCGTTGCGTGTCGTCCGCAACGAAGATCGCCGAGCGGTACTGGCTGCCGACGTCGTTGCCTTGGCGGTTCATGGTCGTCGGGTCGTGCATCCGGAAGAACCCATCCACCAAGAGCGTGCGGAGCGGCAGCACCTTGGGATCGAAGACGACCCGAACCGACTCTGCGTGGCCCGTATTGCCGCGCTTGACCTTGTCGTAGGTCGGGTTCGCGACGGCGCCGCCGGCGTAGCCCACTTCGGTCTCGATGACGCCGGGGATGGCGCGGATCAACTCTTCCATGCCCCAGAAGCAGCCGCCCGCGATCACCACCTCCTCGAAGCTGCTCTCACAGCCGGGGGCTTGGCCGGGGGCCGGCGTGGTGCACGCGTTCGCCGTCGCGTCTGCCGCCGGCGGTGCGGCGCCCGTCGCGGCCGGGAGCCAGTCGCCGTAGCCCTCGGACTGCATCTTGGCGACCGGGACGAAGCGCAGCGACGCCGAGTTGATGCAGTAGCGTTGGCGCGATGGACGCGGCCCGTCGTCGAAGACGTGTCCGAGGTGCGAATCACCCGCCGCGCTCCGCACTTCGCGCCGGACCATGCCGTATTTTCGGTCGACTTTCTCGACCACGCGCCCGTCTTCGATCGGCTTGGTGAAGCTCGGCCAGCCGGTGCCGGAGTCGAATTTGTCGCGCGAGGCGAAGAGCGGCTCGCCGGTGACGACGTCGACGTAGATGCCCTCGGCGTGGTTGTCCCAATAGGTGTTGGCGAAGGCGCGCTCGGTCGCGTCGCGCTGCGTCACTTCGAACTGCAGCGGTGTCAGGTGCCTGCGGAGCTCCGCCTCGGCGGGCTTGGTGAAGGTGCGTCGTTGGTTCACGGTCTTGCCCTTTTTCGGTTGAGGTGCCGCCGCGTGGGACGACTTCGGTGGGGTCGCCTTGGCCTCGCCGCTGCAGCTGGCACACGCGACGAGCAGCAGGAGCGGCACGCCGAACGAGGTGGGAATGGACGAAACTCGGTGCATCGTGGCCTCCCCGAGCCTTCGTGGCTCGTGCAGCAAGGTCGCGACGCGGCGCAGTTCGTGACGACCTCGATCGCCAGATGCGCCAATTCGCTCAAGGGCGCGCCAGCGATGCGTCGACCAGCTCGGCTGCGAGGTCGGGTCCGCCGAGCGCCAGGATTTCCCGGATCCCGGTCGGGCTCGTCACGTTGATCTCGGTCAGGTGCTCGCCGATCAGGTCGATGCCGACGAAGACGTGGCCGGCGGCCTTCAACTGCGCGCCGACCTCCTCGCAAATGGATTGCTCGCGGGTGGTCAGGGTGTCCATCCGAACCGTGGCCCCGACGTGGATATTGCCACGCAAATCGTCCGGCGGGGGGATGCGCAACAGCACGCCGCGCGCCACGCCATCCACCAAGATCACGCGCTTGTCGCCTGCGGTCACGGCCGGCAGGTAGCCCTGCGCGAGCACGAACTCCTGGCCCATCCGGGTCGACATCTCGATCAGCGCGTTGGTGTTGAGGTCGCCGGGATGGATCGCGACCACGCCGTTGCCGCCCGAAAACGACAGCGGCTTGAGCACGATCGAGCCGCCGACCTCGGCTGCGAATCGCTTGATCGCGGCCATGTCCCGACTGAGCAGGCACGGCGGGGTCCAGCGCGGAAAGCGCAGAACGGCGGCCTTCTCGTTCCAATCGCGCAGCGAGGACGGGCGGTTGAGTACGCGCGTTCCGGCGGGGGCCTGGTCGAGCACGTAGGTCGCCGCGATGTAGGTCATGTCGAAGGGCGGGTCCTTGCGCATCCAGACGACCTGGAAGGCTTCGAGCGGGAGCTCTTCGACCGGACCGAACTCGACGTGGTCGCCCTGCACCGGCTGTACGGTGGCGCGGCGGGCTCGTACCCTGGCACCGCCGGAACGGCCGAGCAGTCCGGCTGGGGTGCAGTGCCAGACGACCTGGCCGCGGCGCTGCACCTCCAGCATCAGGCCGAACGTGCTGTCTTGGTCGACCCGCCAGTTGTCCATCGGATCGGCGACGAAGAGGTGGCGCGACGTCGCGTCGGAAGTCGAGATTCGCGTCATCGAGTACTCCTCAACCCGTCGCGCGGGGCCCATTCACACAGGTGTCCGGCACCTGTGCGAGGCCTCGCGCCCCAATCGCACAGGTGCCGGACACCTGTGCGAGACCCCCCAACAAGCCCGAAGGCCAACGTCCTATTGCGCCGCTCCACGCGGTTCCTGCGCAGGAGGCGCAACGGTCGCCGGACCCTTCGCCTCGGCCGCAGCAACACGCGCCGGTTCGAGAACGATATCGAGCCGGCGCCCCGCAAGCGCCCGGTCGGCCGTCAACACACCCTCGAGCTCGAGTACCATCCCTGGCTCGAGCGCGGCGCGAAGCCCGACCAACAGCGAGCCATCCGGGCCTTCCGCGCTCCCGTCGCGCAGCCAAGCCCAGTTCAGGCCGGCCACCCGCGGAATCACGCGCATCACCTGCGCCCGCAGCCGCACGGTATGCCCGACCAACTCGCCACGACGCTTGCGCAATTCAAGGATCGTCGGTCCCACCGGCTCGACCTTCACCGGCGAGATCGCGGCGCTACCGGTAACCTCGATCGGCGGCAGCAGCGGATCGAGCACGGCGTCCTCGCCATTGGTCCGAAGCGCGATGTCGGGGCCATAGACGTCGGTCGCGAGCAACATCGCGTCGATGCGCTCGCCGGCGATCGGCGCAGCGTGGCCATCGGTCACCACATACTCGGCGATCGTGAACGCATCGGTCGGCGTCGCAGCGAGCGCCGGCACGGCGACCCAGGCCTCGGCGGCATCGTCGTCGTGGACCTGCAACCAGGCGTAGCCGGTGCCCAAGTAGGCGCGCTTGACGCGGACCCGCAACGGGGCCTGCGTCCGGCCCGCGAGTGCGTTGCGCAGCGTAGGCGGCGCCTCTTCGACCCAGGGCGCGGGCGGTCGCGCAGGAGGCGCGAGCGGGCGCGGATCGCGACCGTCCCGGCTGCTGCATCCCGCGACCACGAAAACGACGACGATCGACCATGCGACAGAACGGAACATCGGGGAGGCCTCCACGCGCGATGTTCTAGCGCCTACGACGATCGGTGGCAACGGCAGACTCCTCACGCGCTGCAATGCGACAGGTTGTGACAGCCCCCCTCCCCTCGACCCCTTGCGCCACCCTGCCGTGCCGCCCATCTTGGCCCCCGACGGAGGAATCACGTGTCACTCATCCTGCACCGCGAACCGAATACCGACGCCTTGGCCGAGGCGCTGGCCGGCGAATTGCGGCAGCAGCGCGTCGATCCCTTCGTCGCCGTGGAGGTCGTCGTGGGCAGCCGCGGCATGGAACGCTGGCTGCGGCACAAGCTGGCTGCCGGCCCTGATCGCGTCGCGGCTTCGCTCGCCTTCCCCTTCCCACGTGCCGCCCTCGATGCCGCCACCGCCTGCATCCTCGACCTCGGGCCCCTCGACACCGCGGCGCAACGACCGGAGCGGCAGGCCATCGCCTTGGTCACGCGGCTTCGTGCACACCTGGCCCATCCCGATTTCGCCATGGTGCGCGCCTACCTCCACGGCGACCAAGACGACGTCGCGGGCGCGGCCGCAACCGCACGCGAGCTGGTCTTTGCCCGCGAAGTCGCTGACGTCCTCGACCGCATGCAATACGAGCGCCCCGAGCAGGCCGTTGCCTGGGCAGCCGACATCGACGCCGCGCCGACCGAACACCGGTGGCTCGCTCGCCTCTTGGCAGAGTCGCTGCAGGAGGACGCCCCGGCGGCGCGACAATGCCGCCTTCTCCGTGCCCCGGCCCGGCCAGACCTGCGCGACGCGCCGCCCTTGCACCTCTTCGGGCTCTCGACCTTGGGCAAGCGCGATATCGCACAGATCGACGCCATCGCCCGCAGCATGACGGTCCATCTCTATCTGCTCGCGCCCTCCTCGGCGTGGTGGGAGCACATCCGGACGGCATGGGAGGCGCGCGCTGCGTTGCGGCAAGAGGCGGCCGACCCCAGCGCGTTGGCCGAGGCGCTACACCAGCAGAACCCGTTGCTCGCCGCCCTCGGCAAGCCGAGCCGCGATCTGCAAGGGTGGCTCGAAGAGATCGACTACCTCGAACCGACGCCGCCCGCTCGCAGAGGCGTCGCAGCGGCGACCACCCTCGGTCAGCTGCACAGCTGGATCGACGAGGCCGGCGATCGCGACGCGCTCGGTCCCCTGACGCCGGATCCGAGCCTCGAACTCCACGCCTGTTTCGGCGCGCTGCGGCAGGTCGAGGCGCTCCGCGATCGGCTGCTCGCGCTGCTGGACCAGGACCTGACCCTGACTCCGCGCGACATCGTCGTGATGACGCCGGATATCGAGACCTACGCGCCCTTGTGCAGCGCCGTCTTCGCGCGTCGTGGCGTCGGCGCGAACGGCAGGCTTCCAGCCCTCCCCGCGCACGTCGCCGATCTCGGCCTGCGCAGCACCAACCCGCTCGCGGCGCTGCTGCTCTGGCTGCTCGACGCCAGCGAGGGTCGGCTGACCGCCTCGATGGTCTGCGACCTCGCCGGACACGAGGCCGTCCGTCTGCGCTTCGGGCTGCAGGCCGAAGACGTCGAGTCGATGCGCGCCCTCGCCGCCGCGTCCGGCATGCGCTGGGGCGAAGACGCCGACGCGCGCCGCGCAGCCGACCAGCCCCCGACCGCCGAGCATACGCTGCGCTTCGGCCTCGAACGCCTCGCGCTCGGTGCGCTGTGCCCGGACCAGGACGCGCGCAGTCGGCTCCACGAAGGCGCAGACGCAGACGAAGCGCATGCCCTGCCGCTGACCAGCGAGGCGCTCCGCACGCCGACGCTGCGGCGCCACTTCGGGATCTTGGCGCAGCTGACCGGCGAGCTCGAAGCCGTGCGCAGTGGCATGTCGACGCCGCGCACTCCGCAGCAGTGGCGCGCATTGCTCCGTGGAGCCGTGGACCGACTCGGCGCCACGCCAGCCCGCGCACGCTGGCTGCGCGCCGAGCTCGACGAGACGCTCGAGGGCCTGCTCCCCGACGCCGAGCTCGAGCTGATGCCGGCGGCCGTTCGCAGGGTCCTGCGCGGCGCGTTCGAGCTCCCCGCGCGAGGCGATCGACCCGTTACCGGCGGCATCACCGTCTGCTCGCTGGAGCCGATGCGGTCGGTCCCGTTTCGGGTGATCGCGTTGCTCGGCATGGACGATGGCGTCTTCCCACGCGGTCGACCACCGACCAGCTGGAGCCCCTTCGCCACGCCCGAGCCCGGCGAGCGGGATCGGCGCGAAGTGGACCGTCACCTCCTGCTCGAGGCCGTGCTCTCGGCACAAGACCACCTGCTCGTCTTCTGGGACGGTTTCGATCTCCAACGCGGCGAGCAACGACCGGCGGCCGTGCCGATCGAAGAGTTGCTCGATCTGCTCGTCGATCGCTCTGCCACAGAGGACGCCGAGCGGAAGGCGTGGGTCCACGCGTGGCCGATGCAACCCTGGAGCCCGCGCCGCTTCGAGGCGGAGATGCACCCCAGCTTCGACGCCGATTTGGCGGCCGCCGCCGCCGACCTGGAGACGCTCCGCCGAGGCGAGGGCAGCGCCGTGCCGCGTGGCGCAGCGGTGGCAGCGAGGGCGCGAGGCGCCGCGCCGGGGGCCCTTTCGGCCGAACCCACGCCGGCCGAGCTGGACGCGCACAAGCTGGCCCGCGAGCTCTACGACGGACCCAGCGCGCTGCTGCAGCGCCGACTCCGCGTCCGCCAGCCCGAAGACGTCGTCGCGCTGGAAGAACGCGAGCCCTTCGATCTCGACGGGCTCGGCATATGGGGGCTCGCCGACCGCGCGCTCGCCATGTTGCTGCAAGCGCAGGGTCGCGCCGAGGCGGAGCCGCCGGACGGAGGCGATCCCGCCGCCGATGAGGTCAGAAACGCGCGCATCGACGCCTTCGAGGCGGTCGAGCGGGGAACGGGCCGGTTGCCGCACGGCCTCGTCGGTCGGGCCTATTGCGAGGACGCGTTTGCCCAGGCCGAAGCTGCCTTCTCCAGCTTGCTCATGGTCCTCGAAGATCCGTCGCAGGCCCGCGACGGTCCGCTGACCGCCCACGTCGACGAGATCTTGCTTCGCTGCGCGCCGCATTTCCGGCTCGGCGGACGGATGTATTGGGCGACCGCGAGCAAGCGCGCCAACGCCAAGCTGCACCTCGAAGGCACCGCTGCGGCGTTGATCGCGCGCATCGCCTTGGGCGACGCCGCCGACGTCATGTGCACCCTGGTCGGCCAGAAGGCGACGGTGACGCTCGTGCCACCGGACCGGGAGCAGTCGCTCGTGCTGATCCGAGCGCTGCTGCAGGCACGGGCCTCTCTGCGCGCCGAGGTCCGACCCATCTTCGCGCGCACGAGTTGGGCGTTGATCGAAGCCCTCGGAGGAGTGCCGCCCTCGGCCAGCCTGCCGAAAGAGCGGGCCGCGGCGCAGCGGGCCATGATGCGCGCGTGGGCAGGCGACGACTACGGTGGCATCGCCGGGGACGTGAGCGCGCCGGCGACGGCGGCGCTATGGGCCGATTGGCAGCCTGACGACGAGATCGAGGCGCTGCACGCCGAAGCCATGGTGGTCTACGGCCCGACCCTGACCTTGCTCGGCGGAGGCGCGCCATGACGCTGACGACCTGGCGCGGCGACGAATCGCTCGCTCAGCCCGCGCGGCTGCTCGAGGCCAGCGCGGGCACGGGCAAGACCTGGCAGATCGCCCACCTCGTCACGCGCTGGGTCGCCGAGGACCCAGGCGTCCCGATCGAGCGCCTGCTCGTGATCACCTTCACCAACGCCGCAGCCGCGGAGCTACGCGATCGGGTTCGTCGACGCCTGATCGCCGCCCGCGACCGGCTGCGCGACGACAGCGCCGTCGGTGACGCGCCCGGGGACGCCGCCGACCCGATGCTCGCGGCCCTCGCCGCGGTCGAGCCGCAGCAACGCCGTCGACGCCTGGGCCGGCTCGAGCAGGCGTTGAGCAGCTTCGATCTGGCGCCGATCTCGACCATCCACGGCTTCTCGCAGCGCACGCTCAGCGAGTTGGCGTTCGCCTCGGGGCAGGAGCCGGGGCTGGAGCTGCTGCAAGATCTCGCGCCCGTGCTGCGCGATCAGGTCCTGGACGCCCTCGCCCGCGCCCGCGCCCGCGCCAGCGACGCCGAGGCGCTGAGCGACCTCGAGGCCGCCGGCTTCACCGAGAAGCGATTGAACGACGTCGCCAAGGCAGCAGCAGCGGCCGTGGCGCCGCGCCTGCTACCCGCGGTGGTCGGTGAGCCCGAGCAGGCACGGTCGGCCCTCGCGGCCGCGCTCGCGGCTCCGAAGCACGCAGATGACGACACACGGTCACGCAACGCGCTGCAGCAATGGCTCCAGAGCGGCGCGCCGCGCGAAGGGCGATTCGACAAGAGCAGCAAGCCGAGGGCCTTCGTCCAAGCGTTTGCCCTGCGCGGCGGTGACCCCGACGCCAGCCCCGTCGCCAAGGCTGCGCGCGCGCTCTTCGACGTCCAGGATGCCGCCCTCGGCCACGACCTGACCGAATTCGCCCGCAACGTGCGCGCGGCGGTCGAACGCGAGCTGCAGCGGCGCGGCGCGCTCTCCTTCGACGCGATGCTGACCCGCATGGCCGAACGCATCGAGAGCGAGGGCAAGGACGGTCCGCTGGCCCGCGCCGTGGCCGAGCGCTACGACGTCGCGCTGGTCGACGAGTTTCAGGATACCGACGCCGCGCAGTGGACCGTGCTCGATGCGGTCTTTCGCCGCGCCGGGCGCCGTTTGCTGATGATCGGCGACCCGAAGCAGGCGATCTATGCCTTCCGCGGCGCCGACGTCTTCGTCTACGAACGCGCCAGCCGGGGCGATGGCGGCCCGGCGCCGATGCGCTCCACCATGCGGCAGAACCACCGCACCGACGCGGCCCTGCTGGCGAGCATGAACGGGCTCTGGGGCGGGGCGCGGGAGGTCTTCGGCGAGGTCTCGTTCGACTACGTCGAGGTCGAGGCGCCGGAGTACCGCGCCACACCCGCGTCACGGCTGCAAGGGCGGGTGCGGGACGGTGGCGAGGTCCGGGCCCGGGCCTCGCTGGAGCTGCGCTGGCTCTCTGCCGCGGCGGTCGAGGAAGACGGCGATCCGGCCGAGCGTGCCGACGAGCCGATCGCGACCCTCGACGTGGCACGGACGCTGACCGCCGCGCTCTGCGCCGAGGAGGTCGTCGGCCTGCTCGACGGCGACCACATGATCGGTGAGCCGCTGCGGGTCGTGCGGCCCAACGATATCGCGATCTTGGTCCGCACGCACAGCCAAGCCAGCGCTTGTGCGAGCGCGCTGCGGGCGCGCGGCGTCCCAGTCGTCGCGACGGGCCGCGCGAAGGTCGTCGAGTCCGTCGCGGTCGACTGGCTGCTGACCTGGCTCGACGCCATCGCGGCGCCCGCAGACGAGGCCTGCGCCCGCGCGCTGGCGCTCTCGCCGCTCGGCGGATGGACGCCAGGCGAGCTCGACGCCGCGCTGCAGGACCCCGACGCCACCACCTGGGACGCCTTCCGATCCAGCATCGGTCGCGCCGCCGAACGCTACGCCCGTGGCGGCTTCTTCCGCGCCTTCGACCGGGCCTTGGAGGAGGCCGGAGGGCTCGGTCGGCTGCTGCAATTCGTCGACGGCGAACGCCACGCGACCGACGTTCGGCACCTGATCGAGCTTCTGCACCGCGAAGAGCGTCGGGCGCGCCCCTCTCCGGCTGGCCTCGCCGCGTGGTTGCGCCAGCGCCGGGCCGCAGGTGGCGAGGGCGACGAGGACGAGCAGCGGCTCGAGAGCGACGCGCGCGCCGTGCAAATCGTGACCATTCACCGCAGCAAAGGCCTCGAATATCCGATCGTCCTGCTGCCATTCGCGTGGGAGCGACCCAAGCGCCGAGGCGAGCTGCGCTTTCACGACGCACAGGGCCGGCTCTGCCTCGACCTGCACCCCAACAACGCCCCGGCGCGCACGGCCGCGGAGACGATCGCCGAACGGGAGCACGAAGAGGAGCAGATGCGCCTGCTCTACGTCGCCACGACCCGGGCCGCACAGCACCTCGTCGTCTGGCACGGCATGGCCGGCCGCGGTGGCGCCGAGAACGCCTTGGACGGAGCGATGGGGCGGCTGCTCTTCGGCGCGGTGGACGGCGGGTCGTTGGCAAGTTTGGCCCGCGCCCGCGCGACCGAGGTCGGCGCCGGTTTTCGGCTCGAATTGCCGCCGGCGCAGCGTCGCTGGCGCGACCCGACCAGCGCGAGCACGCCGGTCGCCACGCCAAGCGCAGAGCCGCTGCGTCGCGAGCAATGGACCGACGGCTGGCAGCTCACCAGCTATACCGGGATCGCCCGCGCACTGCCGCAAGCCCACGGCGCCGGCGGCGTCGAGACCATCGAGCAGGTCCAAGCCCTCGCCATCGACGCGCGCGCGCTGCGTGCGGCAGACAACGAAGCGCCCGAAGAGGTCGACGACCCCGATGCCGCCGTGGACGAAGGCGGCGCGATTTCCGCCGACGTTGCCACTGACCGACGACTCGCCGCGGCCGCCCGTGCGAACCTGCCGGCCGGGCTGCGCGTGGCGGGACGCCTCGCCGACGAGCCGCCCTTGGCCTCGATGCTGCGGGGCAAGGACGTCGGCGTCTGGGCCCACGCCGTCCTCGAGCACCTCGACTTCGGCTCCGGACGCGGCGAGCAGCTCCTCGCGCGGGACGGTGAGGACGCTGCGCTCCTGGTCGAACGGCTGGCGCATCGCCACGGCATCACCGACCCACGCGCTGCGACGGCGCTGCACGCGGCGCTGCCGGGGATCGTCACGACGCCGCTCGGTGGCGGAAAGCTGGTGGTGCCCGAGGGCTTCTGCCTGGCCGACCTCGCCGACGCCGACCGCGTCGACGAGTGGGGCTTCGATCTCGGGATCGGCGGGGGGGCCGACGTACGGGTCCGCTCGTCGGAGGTCGCCGCGGCGCTCGCCCGGACCCGCGACCTCGCCCCGGGTTGGGACGGACTGCCCTGGCTCGACGCGCTCCTGCAGCACCCCGACGCGCTCTTTCCGCGGATCCACGGCGTCCTGACCGGCTTCGTCGACCTCTGCTTCCGCTTCCGCGACGACGCGGGCGTGCAGCGCTACGTGATCTGCGACTACAAGACCAATCGCCTCTCGCTTCCCGGTGACCGGCGGCGCAGCCCCCGCGCGGCCTACGGGCGGGAGTCGCTGGCGGCGGCGATGGCCGAGCACCACTATCCGCTGCAGGCGCTGCTCTACACCGTCGCGCTGCACCGGTTGCTGCGGCTTCGCCTGGGCGCCGCATACGATCCGGAACAGATGCTCGGCGGCTACGCTTACCTCTTCGTCCGCGGGATGGAGGGGCCACAGACCGAGCGGCACCGCGGCACGGCGCTCGGCGTCTACACCGACCGCTGGCCGACCGAGGTGGTCCTGGCGCTCGACGCCGCGCTGGAGGGGGAGCGGCAGCCATGATCTTGGACCAACCCCCGTCGCTCTTGCCCCTGGTGCATCGCGCGCTCGCCGAACGACTGCGCGCCTTCGTCGAGGCCGGCGTCGTCGCGGCGGAGGACGCCTTCGCCGTCGATCTGCTGGCGCGACGCGCCGACGAGGCCGACGTGGAGGCGTTGCTCGGCCTGGTCCTGGCGGCGCGCGGGCCACGCGTCGGGCAGGTCGGCGTCCGGCTGCGCAGCATCGCCGCCGAGCTGATCGACGAGCGCGGCGAGCGCGGCCGTTCGAGCGGCGACGACGAGCCGCTGGCCCTGCCGGCGGACGCCGTCGCCTGGGAGCAGAAGGTGCTGGGGTCGGCGCTCTGTGGCACCGAGGCCGAGGGTCGGGTCTTCGTCGGACAACCCCTCGCCGACGGCAGCGCGCTGGTGATGCCGGCCGCGATGGCCGCGCTGCAACGGGAAGTGGCCGACCGCCTGACGGCGCTGGCGGGCGCGACGCCGACGCCAACCATCGACGAGGCGTCGGTGCGCGAGGCGCTGCTGCGCCTCTTCCCGCAGGAGCCGGACGGCGAGGGCGCAGGAGCCGTCGCGACCGCGGCGCGCCGTGCGCTCACCATCGTCACGGGCGGGCCCGGCACCGGCAAGACTTATAGCGTCACCCGAACGCTGGCCCTGCTGCTGGGCCACGATCCGGACGGCCTGCGCATCGCCCTGGCGGCGCCGACCGGCAAGGCCGCGGTGCGGATGCGGGAGGCCATCGCCGAGAATTTGAGCGGCGCCAGCGCGCCCGATACGACGCCCCGGGTGCGCGAGCGCATCGACGCCCTGCAAGCGACGACGCTGCATCGGCTGCTCGGTGTCCGGCCCGACGGCACGGCACGGCACGGCAGCAACAACCCACTCGCGTATGACGTGGTGGTCGTCGACGAAGTCTCGATGGTCGACTTGGCGCTGATGCGGACGCTGCTGGCGGCGATTCCCGCCGGCGCGCGGCTGATCTTGCTCGGTGATCGCGACCAGCTCGCAAGCGTCGAGGCCGGCACCGTGCTCGGCGATATCGTCCGCGCCGGCGCGTCCGCGTCGAACGCCCTCTCCGCTTCGGTGGTCCGCTTCACCCGCTCGCGCCGCTTCGCCAGCGCGCCGACGATCGCCCATATCGCGGCCAACCTGCAGCGCGCCAGCGCGGCAGACGACGGGAGCGAGACGCAACGCTCCGAGATCGAGCGTGCCGAGCGCCTGCTCTGTGCCGACGCACGGGTCGACACCGACGACGACCCCGAGCGCGTCCGTTGGCTCGATCGCGAGCTGGAGGTCGAAGATCGCGCCCTGCAGCACGAGCGCCTGCTGGATCACTTGGCCGCTCCGTATCGCCCGGTCTTTCGGCCCATCGCCGACGCGCTCGAAGCAGGCGCAGTCTCGGCCTTGGCGGAGGACGCCACGATCGTCGAGGTGCTGCTCGGGCTGGAGCGCTATCGCGTCTTGGCGACCCACCGCCGCGGGCCGCGCGGGGTGAGCGGGCTGCAGCGCGGCATCGAGGCGCGCGTGCTGCGCCAGCTCGCCCGGACCGGCGCGGCGATCCCGAACCAGGCAGGCCATTGGCTCGGCCGTCCGCTATTGGTGACGCAGAACGACCCAGCCACCGGCCTGATGAACGGCGACGTCGGCATGGTCCTGCCCGCTGGGCCGGACGGCCAGCTCGTCGCCGTCTTCCTCGACCGCGAGCAAGGCGCGCCGCGACCGCGGACGATCGCCCTGGGGCGGTTGCCGCGGCATGAGAGCGCGCTCGCGATGACGGTGCACAAATCGCAGGGTTCGCAGTTCCGCGAGGTCGGCTTGGTCCTGCACGACGCCGATTCGCCGATCCAGACCCGCGAGCTGGTCTACACTGGGCTGACCCGCGCGGCCGAGAGACTGCGCTGGTCTGGGCCGCGGCCGGTCCTGCGCCGCGCGCTGGGACGACGCGTCGCGCGGGCATCGGGCCTAGTGAAGTGGCTCGCAGGAGGGCAATGAGGCGCAGGTTCCAGCATGGGTTGGCCGGAGCGTTGCTCCTGTCGACGCTGGCGAGCGCGGGCTGTTCGACCTTCTTCGTCCGTCCCGCGCCACCCGAGCCGCTCTGGTCGCGCCTTCCCGACGCGAGCTGCACTTACAGCCGCCTCTGGCCAGCCATCGACGCGGTCTTGGCGCTCGCCGTCCTCGGCCGTTTCGTCCTGCTCCCACCCGACGGAGGAACCGGCGGGCTCTCGACCGAAGACAAGGTCACCCTCGGCGCTGGCGTCGCCGCCTTCGGCACCGGCGCGGTCGTCGGTTTCGCCCGGACCGGTCGCTGCCATGCCTACGACGCCTATCGCCGGCGGACGCGCTGGCTCGACCCACCACCCGGCACGACACCCGGCACGCCGCCGCCGCCGGGACAGCTGCCCGAGTCGGTCCAGCCCCCCGGAGAGCCCGCCGACCCCGGCGACGGCCCGCCGGCTCCCGACGCGTTCCCACACGCCGCGCGGCCCACGATAGGGGCGTCGATTGTCTCGACCACGCACCGCGCGCCCGCCACGTTCCACGGGGAACGCCTTGTCCGGCCTGCAGTCGGGGAGTAGGTTCGAGCCATGCCCGCAGAGCCCCCCGAAGCGATGCCGGCGAACGAATTTTCGCGCCTCGCATCGAGGCCACCGACAGGAGAGCGACCCATGACGCAGGGCGCAGACGCCGGCCTTTCGACCCGCGAGATCGCGATCGGCCTCGATATCGGCAGCACCACCGTCAAGGCGGCGGTGGTCGACCCGAGCACCCGCGCGGTGCTCTGGCACGGCTACGAGCGGCATCACACCCGCCAGCCGGAGAAGGCGCTGGAGTTCCTGCGTCGGATCGAGGCCGCCTTCGGACCGGACTCCGAGCACGGCCTGCCGCTCTCGGCGATGCGCCTCTTCCTGACCGGATCCGGCGCGGGGCCGCTGATCGAGCCGACCGGTGGCCGCTTCGTGCAGGAAGTGAACGCAGTGACGACGGCCTCGCTCGAGCTGCATCCCGATGTGCAGGCCGTGGTCGAGCTCGGCGGCCAGGACGCCAAGATCGTGGTCGCCAAGCGCGACGAGAAGACCGGCCAGCGCCAGGTCTTCACCTCGATGAACGACAAATGCGCCTCGGGCACCGGCGCGACCATCGACAAATGCTTGGTCAAGACCGGCGTGCCCGCTTCGGAGGCGTGTCAGATCCGCTTCGACCCGAGCACGCTGCACCACGTCGCGGCGAAATGCGGCGTCTTCGCCGAGACCGATATCGTCAACCTGGTCAAGACGGGCGTGCCGGGGCCGGAGATCTTGTCGAGCCTGGCCGACGCCATCGTGATGCAGAACCTCGGCGTGCTCACCCGCGGCCACACGCTGCTGCCGCGGGTGTTGCTGCTCGGCGGCCCGAATACCTTCCTGCCGATGATGGTCGACTGCTGGCGGATCCGCATCGCCGAGGTCTGGAAAGAGCGCGAGGTCGAAGTCCCGGACCGGCCGATCGAGGAGCTGATCTTCGTGCCGGAGCGCAGCGAGCTCTACGCCGCGCTGGGCGCCATCTTCTGCGGTCTCGCCGAGCCGGGCGACAAGGGCCGCTACCAGGGCACCGAGGCGCTGGCCCGCTTCGCCGACGGAGGCCGCGCCGCCAAGCTCGCCGCCAGCGCCGGGCCGCCGCTCTCCAAGACCCAAGACGAGACGATCCAATTCGCCGGCCTCTACAGCGTGCCGAGCTTCTCGCCGCCCGAATTTCCGGCCGGTTCGGTCGTCCACGGCGCCATCGGCGTCGACGGCGGCTCGACCAGCTCCAAGGCCGTGCTCGTCGACCGCGACGGCAACCTCGTGCTGAAGACCTACCGGCTGAGCAAGGGCAACCCGATCGAAGACATGCGCGAGATGCTCGCCGAGCTGCGCGCGCAAGCCGACGAGCGCGGCTGGACGCTCGACATCGCCGGCTTCGGCGTGACCGGCTACGCCGGCCCGGTGCTCGAAGGCGCGCTGCGGGCCGACGCCCACGTCGTCGAGACGATCGCCCACATGCGCTCGGCCGTGCATTGTTTCGGCGACGTCGACGTGATCTGCGATATCGGCGGGCAGGACATCAAGGTCCTCTTCCTGAAGAACGGCGACGTCGACAGCTTCAAGCTCAGCAACCAATGCTCGGCCGGCAACGGCAACCTGCTCGGCGCGATGGCGGACCAATTCGGAGTCGCGATCGAGGAGTACGCCGACCGCGCCTTCGAGGCCGAGCTGAGCCCCGAATTCAGCTACGGCTGCGCGGTCTTCCTCGACGCCGACCGGGTCAACTTCCAGAAGGAAGGCTACAAGGCCGACGAGATGCTGGCGGGCCTGGCGCGCGTGCTGCCGAAGAACGTCTGGCAATACGTCGTCGGCGTGCCGCGCATGGCCGAGCTGGGCCGCACCTTCGTGCTGCAGGGTGGCACGCAGCGCAACCTCGCCGCGGTCAAGGCGCAGGTCGACTATATCCGCGCCCGTGTCCCCGACGCCGTCGTCCACCTGCACCCCTACCCGGGCGAGGCAGGCGCGATCGGCGCGGCGATGGAGGCGCATCGCGTGGTCGAGCGGGCCGGCACGAGCACCTTCGTCGGCATGGACGCCGCCATCTCGCTGCAATACACCGCGACCACCAACGAGAGCACGCGCTGCCATTTCTGCCCGAACGAGTGCACCCGCACCTTCATCGACACGCGCACGCCCGACGGCGATATCGTCCGCTACATCTCCGGCTTCTCCTGCGAGAAGGGCACGGTCGAGGACCAATCGGCGCTCAAGCAGCTGCTCGCGCGACGGGCCGAGCAGAAGAAGCGCGCGCCGAACCTGCTCTCCTGGCACGCCGAGCATGCCTTCCGGCACCGCTACAAGACCGCGGCCATGCCTGCAGCCGGGACGCCGAAAGAGGCCGTGGAGGTCACGACCGATCGCTGGGGTCAGACCCTGCGGAAGAAGATCTGGCGCCCCTTCGAGCGCTCCTCCGAGGCCGCCGCCGAGCGCCGCGCCAAGCAGAAGATCGCCATCCCGCGCGTGCTCAACGTCTACTCCACCGCGCAGCTCTGGCGGGGCTATTTCGAGGCGCTCGGGGTGCCGCGGCAGAACGTCCGCTTCTCCGAGCCGACGACCGAGGAGATGTGGCTCGAGGGCGGCCGCTACGGCTCGATCGACCCCTGCTTCCCGAGCAAGGTCGCGGTCGCGCACGTCCACTCGTTGGTCTTCGAGGAAGATCAGCGCAAGCAGGCCGATATCCTCTTCCTGCCCGGGATCACGCACGTCCCGAGCGAGCTGATCAACGTGATGGACCACGCCGCCTGCCCGATCGTGCAGGGCAGCCCGGACGTGGTGAAGGCCGCGTTCCGCCGCGAGCGCGATTGGTTCGAGGCCAAGGGGATGACCTTCGTCGGGCCGGCGATCTCGCTGACCGAGATGACGCTGTTCCGCGACCAGATGTTCCGCGCCTTCGGCGAGCTGCTCGACATCACGCGCGACGAGTCGGACTTCGCCGTCGAGCAGGCCTGGGCGACCCAGCGCGCCTTCGAGCGCGAGATTCAGGGCGCCGGGCAGCAACTGCTCGAGCACGCCGAGGAGAACGACAGCATCGTGGTGCTGGTGCTCTCCCGGCCCTACCACGCCGATCCGGGCCTGGAGCACGAGGTCACCGCGGAGATCCAGGCGCTCGGCTATCCCGTGCTCTCGATCTCCTCGATCCCGAAGCAGCGCGAATGGCTGCAGCGCTTCTGGCAGCAGGACCTCGACAGCGGCCTGACGCCCGACATCTTCGACATCAACTTCATCTGGCCGGAGAACTTCTCCGCCAACTCGGCGATGAAGCTGTGGGCGAGCCAGTTCGCCGCGCGCCACCCGAACGTCGCGGTGCTCGACCTCTCGTCGTTCAAATGCGGCCACGACGCGCCGATCTACCACCTGGTCGAGCGCTCGCTCGAGCGCAGCCACACGCCGATGCTCGCGCTGCACGATCTCGACGCCAACAAGCCCGGCGGCAGCATCGGCATCCGCGTCCGCACCTTCGCCTACGCCCTGGAGCGGCAGCGTGAGCGCCTCGCCGACCTCCGCAGCAAGGAGCGGCAGGTCGAGCAGACCGTCGAGGCCCGTCGCGCCGCGCTGCAGGCCGCCATCGACGCCGAGCTCGAGCTGCTGGCCGCGGCCAAGCTCGCCGCCGCCGAGCGTCAGCGCCCCTGGCCTGCGCCGCCCGCCGACGTCTTGCGCGAGGCCGCCGACGAGGCCCGCGGCCTCGCCGGTCGGGTCACGGGGGCCATCCCGCTCGGCAAACTGCGGATGGGCGCGAAGAACCTGCTCGGCAAGGTCCGGGAGCGCGTCGGGGCGTAGGGCGGAGGTTGGCAACGTCCGGGAGGCGAACTCGCGTTGGCGGCCCCCACACGTCAGTGGCATCCTCGTCCCCTGGGACGAAGTTGCCCAGGCGGCAGGAGTTGTGCATGACCACGGCAACCGACTCCATCATTGGGTGGGATGAGGCACCTGCGCAGCGCTTGCGGCGCGCCTTGTCGATGCAGCGTCTCGGTCGGCAGCTTCAGCGGCAGCGCCTGCTGCGACAGGCTCGCGAGGCTGGTCAACCGACGGACGACGCGGCGATCGACGCCATGCTCTATGCCTGGTTGTTGCATCGACCGAGCGAACGGAGCGACGCGCGCCGACTTGCCTGCCTGCTCGCGGAGGTCGGTGCGTGACACCCGAGCCGCGCTTCACCCACGATATCGACATCGCGGTCGCGGTCGCGGACGACGCGGAGGCTGAATCAACGACGCACGCGTTGCTCAGGCGGGGCTGGCGAGTCGGCGACGTCATCGAACAGAGCTACACGGATCGGCTCGCGACGGTGCGCCTCGCGCTTCCCGCAATCGACGGGCCGCACGTGGTCGACCTGCTCTTCGCGACGTGCGGTATCGAGCCCGAGATCGTCGCAGCGGCGCAGATGCTGGAGGTCTTGCCGGACCTCCGTGTAGCCGTCGCACGCCCAGAATTTCTGGTCGCAATGAAGTTGCTCTCGGTCGACGCGGAACGTCCGCAGGACGCCATGGACCTCCATGCGCTCCACGCGGTGATGGACGCCGAGGCGCGTGAGCGCGTCGGCGCGTTGGTCAGGCTCATCGCTGCTCGCGGTGCGGCACGCGGGCGCGACCTCTCCGCGGCGTGGCGAGTTTGGTCGAGCACAGGATTTGCACCGCCGCCCCCGCCCGCGCGTTGAGTGCACGTGGCGTTTCCTTTGCCATCGACCACATATGGGCATATCCCGTCGCCCGATTCGAGCGCTCGCCGCCGAGGGCCGACAGGCCGATGGGCGTGAGCACGAGCGCCGAGCCTATGGCGATCCGACCGTGACCTTGCAGTTCCCGGCGTCGTCGCAGCACATCTTGGCGTCGTTGCAGCAGGTGTTGTCGGGACCGTCGGTGCAATAGCCCAACTTGGTGCAGAGCTCGCGCTGGACACAGGGTCGAAACCGGCATTGGTTGTCGACCGGTGCGCAAAATCCCTTGCTCTGGCATTCGCTCGAGGCCTCGCAGTCGGCAGCACCGGTCGCCACGCAGCTGTCGTTGCTCGCGGTGCAGCGCCCCTTCTCCGAACACCAGAACGAGTTGCGGCAGTCGGCGTCGGTCATACCAGCGTCCTGCGTTTCGCGTGCCGTGGCGAGGAGCGCGGCTCCGACGGCGGCGATGAAGACGATACGATGCATGCGGAACCTCCAGCGTGTGGGCGCGAACGCTCGACCGTGCGGTCTGACAGCTGATGCCCTGCAACAAGCGTTGTCATTCGAGCTGCCTCGGAGCATCGCAGGGGAGCCTCCGGTCGCCACCTCCAATTGCGCTGGACGCCGCCGCCGGGACCGCGTCGAGTGCACGCGACGTCGCCGTAGCAACGTCGTGCTTGCGCGCATGACCGGGCAGGGGGATCATGGCTGGTGCCGTCGCTTGCCGGCACCGGAGTGACGATGGAACGCGTCGTTCACAAGACCACCAGTCACCAGGAGGCAGCACGCCACGACCGTTGCCAGATGCGAGCGCTCGGCGTCGAGGGCCGACAAGCGGTCGCGCGCGAGCTCGAGCGCCGCGCCTACGGTGGTGGCAACCCCGACCTGCGCGAGGCGGAAGGTCGCGGTAGAGGCGAGCCACGATTGGAGGGCACGGAAGCTCCCCGTACGCTGTCCTACATCGGTCTCGTAGCGTTGCTCGCTGCCAAACGAGCCGCGGGGCGGGCGAAGGATCTCGATGATATCGAGCAGCTGACGGGCGCGCGCGATGGCCTGGACGGTTGATGGGAGCGCAGGGCTTCGCGGTGCTGCCCACAGCAGCGCGACTCCGTAGATGGCTCCGGCTGATCGTCACGACGGTGGCGGTGCTCTACGTGCTGCAGCTCGTCGCGCTGTTCGCGCTCCAACGCAAGCTCGTCTTCATGCCGCCACGACCGGCGCCGATCGACGCCCGCGACGGGATCGAGGCGCTCCGCGTCGGCTGGCGGGGCGGGACCATCCCGGCGCTCTGGCTGCCCGCCGCTCCGGGCGCGCCAACCCTGGTCTATCTGCACGGCAACGCCGAGCAGGTCGCGGGCCTCAACAGGCTCGCGCGCCGCGTCCACGGCCTCGGGTTGGGCTTCTTCGCGCCCGAGTATCCGGGCTACGGCCTCAGCGAAGGCGACGGTGTCGGGCAAGACACCGCGGTCGAGGCGTCAGCGGCGGCGATCGCGGCGCTGCTCGCACGAGCCGACGCGCCGCGCGGTCCGATCGTGCTCTTCGGTCGGTCGCTGGGCTCCGGCGTCGCCTGCCAGCTCGCCAGCCGAGGCATTGGCGACGCGCTGGTGCTGGTCTCGCCCTTCACCTCGGTCGCCGACCGCGCGGCGGAGCTCTATCCGTGGGTGCCGGTGCGCTGGCTGCTGCGCGATCCATTCGATTCGGCGGCGGTGGCGGCGCAGATCGGGATCCCGACCTGGATCGTCCACGGCGACGCCGACCAGGTGATCCCTGTGGCGATGGGCAGAGCCCTCGCCGCGGCGATCTCCGGCGCGAAGGTGGAGATCGTCGTCGGCGCCGGTCATAACGATATCTTGCGAAAAGACGGTGTGCTCGAGGCGCTCGCAGCATTCGCCCGGAGCCAAGGTCGAGACGCATGTGCCCCAGCGGCTCGCCAGCCGTAGCCGGGTCTGCTGGGCGAATCGGCCGAACGCAACGCGGGCGTCGAGCGAGCAGGTTTGTGTTGAGGAAGGCGAGGCGCGCGGCGTTCAGACACCGCACGGACGTCGTGGCTAGCAGATAAAGTGGGTTCGGGTCCGCTTTGGCTGAGTCCAAGCCGCTGGGACGCTAGCGGTAGACCCCGATTCCGAAGTTGATTTGGGGGAAGTAGTCGATGTCCTCCAGTGGGTTCCATCCGACCCCGACTTGTCCGAAAAACTCCAGGCCAAAGCCCCAGGCAACTTCGCGCAGGCAGCGGAATGTGCTCGCCACCGCAAAGTGCCACTTGTTTGGTACTTCCTCCGCAGTCGTGTTGATCGAGACAGTGCCGTAGCCCGCTCCGACCTGAACGAACTGCCAGTCGTAGCGCCATTTGCTCCCAGGCGCATTCGGCACAAGCAGCGACCATCCCAGCCACGCTTGATAGTCGCGGCCTGCACCACCCAGTTGCAGCACGATTGGTGATGTGCCGGAAACAGTTGCCATCAGACCGACAAGTCCGGGGACGCCTAGCACGAGCCTTCCGGAGATGTACGAGTGGCTACCTGGCCGTAGCGGCTCTGCAGTCCCCGACACGGCTTGCAGTACCAAGCATGTTGTGGCGAACAGCTGGAGAATCATTCGTTGACGAGGCCGAACTCGCTTCATGACAACCGCCCCCTGGCCAGCTGACCCTCAGGTTATGGCGCGATGGTTCAGCGCCCGGGAGTCAGCATTCGGCGCTAGTTTCACGCAGTATCGCCGCGACGGCCTTCCCTGTCACCCGTCCATGTGAATTTGGCGAGCTGCGCAAGAGCAAGCGCCGAACTGCTACGCCGAGTCCCAGCTCTCCCGCGCATAGAGGTAACCCCAGGTCTCGTCTTCGAAATCTTCCTCTCCGCGTTCGATGTTCCACAGACTGCCCCACGAGAACAGCTGGAAGGCGAACTTGTCGTCGCCGAAAATCGACTTGCTCTTCACGTGCAACGGCTTCCCTGGGAATGCTCCAGTCATCGCGACCCAGTGAGTTGGCACCGGAGCTAGGTTTTCGTTCTTGTCTTCGTCCACCAGGCCGGATGAGCACATGATGAACGCCACGCCTCCCTCATCCAGGACCTTCTTCGCCTGCGTCAGCCCATCAGCTTCTCCCCACAGCCACGTAGACTCGTACCACGGTCTCATACGTAGTACCTCGGCGCACCATGTGTGCACCGCAAACATCGTGCTGCTGCCAGCCGCCATGTCGAAGAAGTCTGTGTTGCCGAACTGGATCACCGCGGCCGCGTTGTCGCCCGCGTAGTCCATGAGCACGTTCATGTCGTCCCGCAACGTGGCCATCAACATCCAGTCGGCGGCGTTCATCGACTGATTCTTGTGCATCAATAACGAGTTGCGTAGATCCTGGCCGGCCACGAACTTTCGCGTACGGCCATGAAATGCGCCGGTGGCGTAGAGCTCGAGGAGCATCGCGACGTAGCGATCTGGGCGTCGAATCAACAACTCGAAGACGATCGCTGCTGGACCGCAGAGGTTGGCAGGTCCCTGCATCGGCAGCAGCGTGCCAGACTTGTTCATCGAACCTGCCGGGAACGTAGAGAGATCACTGTTGTTCAGTCGAAAAAGCATGTCCGAGAGCAGTTGGTTGGCCGTGATGTTCGGCCACATCGTCCCGCCCGCCGCCTGCAACGCCACGGCCGACGTCGCACTGACCTGCGCGATCGCCGCGGCACGGCGATCCGACCCGGCGACAAACGCAGGGTTGAACTCGATCCGCATCGTCAACACGTACTTCGCGCCGTCACCTGCAAGCGTCCTGGTGAAGGTCTTGCCGGCGTCGGCAGGGTTGACCAGGCCCCAGATCGTGTCGCTGTCGATGAAGTCATCAGCCGTCGAGATGGAACCGAAGAGCGGGACGGAGAGCCGGTCCTCCTCCACGATCTTGACGTCGATGGTGTCGTCGAACTCAGCGGAGAACTGTTCGAATTGGCGCGTCGGCGAGGCCTTCGAGAGCTCAACGAAACGGGAAGCGACGACGTTGTTCCCCACCAGTAGCGAGACGCGCACTTCGTCCGTGGACTCCTGGGCCTTCTCGCACGTGATAAGGTCGACGAAGAGAATATGCTTGCGGATCACGACTGCCTCCTGCCTACATCGAGAGCCCACGCGCCGCATAGGCGCGCTGTAGCCAATACGCGATCGCGGTCTTCGCGGCGCGCCGCTCGCTGACGCAGACGTCAGGCGGCAGGCATGCCTTCGCCAGCGCCATGACTTCCTTCCGTGCCACTGTCGCTGCGGCAGCATCGCCGACTCGTCGCGCCGCACGTAGCTTGGCCTGCGCAGCGATGAGCTGGGGCAGCAGCTGCGGATTCGGCTTGGCCGAAAGCCCGCTGACGGCTAGCGCGGCCTTGGTAGCCGCCGAGGACATCGAAGGCTGCGTGAGAGCGGATAGGTCGAGGCCCGCAGGCCTTTGCGAAGAGGGGCGAGCGGCGGCCGCCGAGCGCCCCGCCACTGCGCTCGGCAAGACGGACCGCGAGCCCAACAGCTCGCCGCGCTTGCCGCGCCACTGGACGACGAACTCGGCCTTGCGACCCCTCCCTGCTGCAGCGACCGAGCCGGCATCGACAGTGATACCGCGACCCGAAGCCGTCGCAGCGGGCCCCGACCACAGCGGCTCGAGGCGCCGTGGCGTGGAGTGTAGGATCGAAACACTCTCAGCGCCCTCCGGTGCCGGGGGGACCACGATAACCTGTTGGTGCGCCATCACTTACACCCACACCCCTCGCCAGAAACGACGAGAAATCCAACCGTCACCGGTCCAGCGCTGCCCAACCGCGCGAACCAAGCCCGCGTCACCGCGTCGCCGTGACGTGCTCGCGTGATCTCCACCGCGGCAGCACCCCCGGCCAGCACCAGGCCCTCACCGTGGCTGAAGTCACGCTCGGTGCTCACCGTGTATTCGAGGCCCCCGCTGGGCGGCGAAAAGACGATCGCCTGCCGCGCGCTGTCGGTGCCGAGCACCTGCCGCACCTCGGTCGCGTCGATCGCGGCGGTCTGGACGATGCCATGCGTTGCCACGAGGCCCTCCCTAGCGGCAGAAGCGCTTGGCCGCGCCGACGTCGCCGATGCGGATCAACCGCATCATCCCGACATCTTGGTAGTCATCGGTGGTGCGGGCGACGGCCGAGAGTAGCTCGAGCGAGGGCGGCGCGTCGGTGTCGAAGACGCCGTAGCTGCCGAGGTGGTCGCCGTAGAAGAGCTCGTGGTTGCGGCCACCGCCCAGCCCAGTCGGCGAGCCAATCGCCAGCGCGCCGGGGCGGAACGAGCTGCCCGGGCAGGCGATGCGCACGGCGATGCCGCTCGGGCTGTCGTGGTCGATGCCGGCGATCAGGTAGCTACCCGAGGGCAGGGTCTGGTCGAATTCCATCGTCACCAGGCTCCAGCTGCCGAGCGCGACGCTGGCGCCGCTGACGAGGTGGTAGGGCAGCCAGAAGCTCTCGCCCTCGGGCACCGGGTCATAGCCGGCGCGGAGCCAGAGCAGCTGCACGGCGGGCAGGCCGGTCAGGCCCACGGTCGGCGTAGCCTGCGCGGTGACGCGCTCTCCGCGGCGAAGGCGGACCGGGTTGCGCAGCAGGTCCATCAGGTTCGGGTCGGACGGGGTGAACAGGCCGGCCGGGTTGCGCTGCGACGGGACGATATTGGGGTAGCCGATGCGGAGCAGGCTCGGCGCGACGACGCGAGAAGAGCGGAGCCCTTCGCCGTTGGCGTAGCCGGCGATGACGTCCATGTCTTCGGGGAGCATGAAGCCGTTGGTGCCGCTGCCGTAGAGCAGAACGTCGGCGACGGCGGAGAGGGCTTGGTTGGTGGTGTCGAGGCTGGACTCGACGTAGGCGGCGAGGTGGAAGCGCATGGGGGCTCCTTGTGGGTGGGGCGTCAGATGATCGGTTGTACGGCGATCAGGGAACCACCACCGGCGTCGGCTGGATGGCGAATTTCAGGACGCTGGACTGTGCGCTGCCGTAGCCCACAACCTGGCGGAGGTCTCCTGGTGCCGCGGGCGCGGTTTCGTCGTACCCCCCGGCGTCGGTTGCGTAGAGGGTGACGCCTCGGAAAGTAAGAGCGGTCGAGACATAGACCGTGCACATCGGCAGGATCAGCACGTGTTCGCCGACGTCGGCCGCGTACGCCGCGATGCCGAGCGCTTGCACCAAGTCCTCCTCGGGGTCGTCCACAGCGTTCGCATTGACGGCTTCGCCGCTGGCGTTCAGGCCTACGAGCGTGCCTGCGGCAATGTTGCCATCCGACGCGACGACTGCGGTGAAGGCGACCGTGGGTTCGTAGTCCAAAATTGCGAAGTTTGGCGGGGTAGGCATGGCGTGCTCCTTAAGGATGAGAACGACGAGTCGTCCCTTCGGTCTTGGGCAGTATGCGCCTGCAAGCCTTACTTGAAGCCCACCGGCGAATCGCCCAGAAGACACGGTGATGGCTAACAATTCCCGCGTGTCGTCGGAGACAATGCACCAAAGTCGAGCGCCCAAGGGCGCGCTCTTTTTGCTTCTCCCCTCACTGCCTTCGCCTTCGGCTTCGGCATCTCTCCCCGCCGTAGCGGGGAGAGAGCTTGAACTCCACCAAGCCCATGCAGCGAAAGCCAGTTGTCGGAGGACCAACTCCAGGACCTCACTGGTCTCCAATTCGCCTTCATCTATCAGTAGTGACGAAGAGAAGGGGCGATGCGGATCGCGAGGACCCTGAGCCATACCCCATCCCTCTGGGGACGCCATCTCGAGGCGACCGGGCCGGGCCTTGGGCAGGACGACGGCGGAAGTACGCTGCGGCGTCACCGCCATTGCGACCAGGCTACAACGTACGCCACAGCCGGCTATGCCGGACGGGCCAGGGCTGCTGCTGATGATCGCACCAAGCTCTATTTCGCCGTGGATTCGGACAACAACGGCGCAATCGCCGCCTTGATCAGGCCCTGTAGCGTACGTCGCTGGCCAGGTTTGTCGGCTGCTAGGACGCGCATGACCCGCTCCCGCCAAGCAGACCGCAAACTCGCGCAATACGACGGAACCTCGGCAACGGGCCCTTGTGGTTCGCGCGGCTGGTACATCGCGATCTTCCATTGCGCCGGCGTCGACGTCTCGATCGTTCGCCGCGTCGTCGTCTTCGCGACCAATGCGCCCGTGGCTGCGTCGAAGACCTCGATGCCAATGCGCGCAACCGGCAATGGCAGCGACAGATTCGGGCAGAGCGTACGCTCGGACGGGACCAACTGCGGCGTGACTTCGAGCCTCGCCGCAGCCGCATTCCAGACCACCGTGACCGGGCGCTCTTCGAATTCGACAGCGAGCGCCGTGACCGGCAACGCGACGGTCGGCGGGTCGCTGAGCGCCGGCGCGCTCTTCGCGGCGTGCCGGGCCAGCCAATGGACCTGCTCGACCCATGTACCGGTACGGCAATGAGGGTCCTTGCAGCCCACAGCGAGCATCGACCGCAGCGCTGCGGGTGAGACAACGACGCTACCTGCGGCCACCAACTGCGCGAGCAGGAGGTCTCCGACTTCGGGCTCGATGGCCGTGGATCCGGCGATCACGCCGACTTCTGGCCGCGAAGGAGCCTCGACGAGCATCGGATCGACCACCACGCGGCGCATCAAGCCATCAGGCGCGCGTGCAGGGCCGACGACCCGTGACTCAAGGGTCACGCCAAAAAGTCCGTGGAAATCGACCGTCCCAAGCGTCACGGGGCCGCGCGGCACCTGCATCGCGCAACCTGTCAGAAGGACGAGGAGCGCCAGCCCACCACCCGCATTGCCGCAGTGCTTCAGAATCAATGGCATCATGCCTCCCTCTCGAAGTCGTTGGTACGACGAGCCCGACCGAAGCTGAGCAGAGCGTGTTCGGCGCAGCGCCTCGACCGCGGGGTGGTTTCCCGCGTCCAGCGAGAACTTGACCCCTATGACCTCAGACCGCGCCAGAATGCCGCATCTCGCGCATCTCGCAAGGCCAGGCGGATGGGTGTTGCCAGGCGTTGCCTCCGCCGAGGGGATCGCCGCAGCTGTCGTTGATCAGGCCGAAGGGCTCCACGGCCTGCACCAATTGACCCAACCCCCAGCCCCAGCCGACGCTGGGCCATGGCCGCGAACCACCGACCCCGCTCGCAGACGTCCTCCGAGGCCACGCCCCCCGCGGCGGCGCTCGCCGAACGCAGGAACGTCTGATGCGCGAACGCGCCCTGGTCGACGCCGCCCTCACCGCCGCTGCGGCCTGGGCCATCGCCAGCGGTGGCACCGGCGTCGCCTCCCGCCGTGAATGCCGCACGACCCCCGGTCATGGCCCCGGCGGCGGCGTGGGCCGCGCCGACGGCCTGGTCGTCTGGCGCGACGACGACGCGGCGTTGCTGGTCGCGGTGGTCGAGGCGAAGAGCCCGGCGCTGCTGCTCGCGACCGTGCCGCGCCCCTCGCTGCAACGACCCGGCGTCACCGTGCCGGCGCTGGAGCAGCTGCGCGCCTACCCCGGCAACGCCCATATCCTCTGCTGCCACGACCAGACGCTCGACGCCGACCCGCTGGTGCGGCAAGTGCTGCAAGCGTGCTGCGAGCGCGACGGCGTCGGCCTGCTGGCGGTCAACTGGTACGGCGAGACGAGCTGGCGGGTGGCCCCGGTGCTGCGGCCGACGCCCTGGCTGTGGACGGACTGCCTGGACGGCTACGCCGCGGGGCCGAAGCTTCGCGCGGCGCGGCCGACTCAGGCGACCAGCTGAAGCTGGCTGCGGTTGCGATACGCCGTCACCACCACCATCGAGCCGGTCGAGCAGACGACGTGCACGCCCTCGACGTGGCGCAAATCGACGCCGTGGGCGCGTGCGGCCCGCACCTCGCGGCGACCCACCACATAGGTGAGGGAGCCGCGCTGCCACGACTCGCGGCCGTAGTCGATGACGGCCTCCAGATCCCAACGCGAGAGGCCGCGGTGGCTCATCCGAACCTGGGCGTGCGTGGTCAGCAGCAGCGCCGGAGCGCCCTCGCGTCGGCGGCGCTCGGCGTGATCGTCGAAGGGCCGGCGCAGCCGTGGCTGGCTGCGGCGGTCGGTGCCGTTGCGGCGGTCGGGGCGGTTGGTGGCGGGGCGCGTGGTCGTCGTCTGCATCTCGTCCTCCTTGGGTCTGGGTTCATTCAGACGCATGGGTAGGACGGTTTCTGACAACGGAACGCCTGATCAGGTGTCGGGGCGACGCCGCGGGAATCGGTGCAGGGCGCTACGAAAGCCCGAGCGCGCCGAAGAAGCCGGCCGCCTGGGCCGCTGGGCGCTCGGTCAGTGGCGCGAGGTAGCCCCAGACGGCGTCTTTCTCGACCAGTTGCAGCGTCGCGGTCGACTCGACATGCGTACGACCGCGCCAGATCACCGTCGGCACCATGCCGTAGGGGTTCAGCTCGCGATAGGGCGGCTGACGGTGCTCCGGCGGCCGTATCCGCCGCTCCTCCAGCGGCAGCGCGAGCTCGTGCGCCAGCCAGCGCAACTTGCCGCTGCGGTCGTTGAGGCCGATGCCGTAGAGGACGAAGTCGTCGTGAGGGGACATGGTGTCGTTCTCCTGTGTCGGGCAGGCGCTCGGCGCCTCCATCAGGTACGAGTCACTTCGTCGGAGGCGAGCGCCCGTGCGGCGCGCTCGAGCAGCTTTTCGTCCACCTTGGCTCCGGCCGCATCGCACGCCTGGACGTGGCCCTCCGTCAACGATCGGAGCACGTCGTGGTGGGCATCGAGGGTGGGACCTGCCGCCGTGAGCAACGCGCTGGCCCCTTCGGCAAAGGCCCGTGCCGCTTTGCCGGGTTCGCCGCATCCGAGAAGGATCGTCGCGTAGGCACCGGAGGACCGTGCGAAGGGCAGTGCGCCCGCGATGGGCGCTGCTTCGAGCCAAGATTGGCAGAGCGGATACGCTTCCTCCGCGGTTTGCAGCGCAAGGTGGGGCTGATTCGCCTCGAATTGTTGCCGTGCCAAGTTCATCAAGGCGACCGACCAGCCGTGCAAATTCCGCACGCGCATCGGCTCCGTCATCTCGCGATACATTGCGACCGAGTCCCGCGCTGCTCGAAGTGCTTCCTCGGTGCGTCCCGAGAATTCGAGCCATAGGGAGACGCCGTGCAATGCCATGGCGAGGTCAGGGCCGAAGGCCTTCGGGTTCCGCCCAACCAGCTCGCGCAGGACGGCGACCGCCTCGCTGCTGCTGGCGATGGCGCCGGCGACGTCGCCGAGTTGACCCTGCAGGTTGGCCAGGTTGTTCAGCGCCACTGCCAAGGTCGCGGCGTGCGGTGCGAGGCCGGATTCGGAGAGGCTGCGGATCGCTGCGACGGCTCGATGCGCCGTCTCGTGCGCTTCTGCGAGTCGGCCGACTTCGACTAGCCGCACCGCGAGCGACGAGAGGAGCGCCGCAAGCAGCGGGCGATTGTCCCGCTGGGTCTGCTCCGACATCCTCTGTGCCACCGCGAGCGACTCCTCTGCCGTCGCAAGCGCCTGCTCGAATCTGCCTTGCGCGGCCAGGATATTCGCCAAGTTGTTCAGCATGCCGGCCAAGCCGACGGCGCCCTGGTCGGGATCGCGTCGAAGCTGGTGTCGGGCGATCTCGACGCCTTCGGACGCCGCGTCGAAGGCAATTCGGACGTCACCGAGCGCAACACCTGTCGAGCCGAGCTCGCCGAGGTGCTCGACGAGGCTCGGCAGTGCTGCGTCACCCACGAGCGCCACGAGATCCCGCGCGCATTCGACGGCCTCTTGCGCGAGCGGCAACGCTTCGGCAGGCCGGCCCAACGCGAGTAGACCTTCGACCGTGGCGCTCAATGCCGCCCGCACGGCATCGAGATGCGCTGGGCGTCGCGCGATCGCGAACCTCGCCCTCGCGTCCGCGAGCGCTGCCCGCGCATGTTCGAGTCGCTCGAGCAGTACGGTAGACGACAGATTGGCTCGCTCGCGCGCCACCTCCGCCGGAAGCGGTACGATGCCCTGTGGCAACGGCGGCAAAGCGAGGTAGACGGTCTCGGAACGAACCGACCAGAGATCGGGAGCTTCATGGGCGAGTCGGCGCAACAGGCGGAGCGGGCAGACGAACACCAAGGGCCTATCGAGGGTCTGCGATAGCGCATTCCGGCGCTGATTCATCGCCCGCAAGAGCGCGGCCCATCCATCGTCGTCTGCTGCGATGCGTTGCTCGCCAGCCGGCGACGGCACCGAGCTCGCATCGAGCCAAACCGGCCCCCGCGGCGCGTGATCGGCGAGCGTCATCAGCACCTGTAGCAAGGCGCTCGGCCAGGCGTCGCGATCGGTAAGCGCTCGCTTTCGCCGCTCGCCGCGTCGGGTGCGATAGGGGCTCACGACGACGCCCGGGCCGGTCCCCAGCTGCCGACACATGCGTCGCGCCTCTCCCAGGTGGCCATCGAATTCCGTGACCAGAATGTAGAACGCGAATCGATTCGGCAGGGCGAGCGTCTCGGCTAGCTGCCGCAACTTCGCGTCGTTGATGTCCCTCGCCGGGGAGGTTGCGTCGACCGACGAAGCGGCTTCGGTCTGCGGCCCTTCTTGCCCGAGCGTCACGACGGCACGTTGCCCTTACCTGTCCGTTCACCTGCGCGCAATACCGCAAGCGCCGCCTGGATCCCTTCGATCGCCTCGACGGCAGGGTGCAGATCCCACCAATCACCGCCGTTGACGTAGCGAAAGACGGCTCCATTGGCCAATAGACGGTCCGCGATCCTGCGCTCTTGCTCCGTGTCGCTCGCCAACTGCTTGTCGCGTGCGACACGCGCCAACCAGCCGTATTCCGACGTATGGATCAGGTCGCGAAACTCGCTCGTCACGTGCTTCATCATGACGTCGATATCTGCGTCGGTGAATGTGCCTTGCGATTTGACGATGTTACGCAGCATACGGACGATCTCTCTGGGAAATCCTCCGGACCAGAGGAGAAGGCGGTCGAGGTGGGAACGCCACTCGGGTCCTAGCTGCTCGTGGAGCGTGTCGTCCGGGACGCGCTTCGACACCAGGCTACGGGCGACCTGGAGACCGACCTCCGAAGGCGTATGGTCTCGCTCCCTCAGCTTGAGCATCGGGAAAAAGGTCATGTCGCGCATCACCGCACGCGAGCGCAGCGCAGGAGGCACCGTGTAGATGACGTGAACAGGCAAGCGCAGATAGCGCCCTCCTTGAGCGAAGAGCCGTTCGCAGCTATCGAGCACTTGCTCGTAGCTCGTCGATGTCCCTCGCAGCTTCTCGAGGGAGTCGTAGATCACGACGATTCCCCCCGCACTTCCGGCAGCAACCGCGCGGGATTGCAGGTCGGTCAGGGCGTTGTGGACATCGCTGACGAAGGTTGGCAGATGGGCCGAGACCACTTCCCGCACGCGCGCACGCAGGTTCGGACGGCTCCGTAGCTCGACAGTGAGCTTTGCAGCGTCCGCGACGCCGAACTGTGCGCTCTTGAGTTCGACGTCCGTCTCACTGAGCCACGTCCAGAAGCGGGTGACGAAGGATTGCTCGTCCGCCGTTGCCTCCGGCTTGCCTTCTGCCTGCCGCACAGCCGCCTCTGTCCGCTCGACGACGGTGGCGAGGATGTCCACGACGTCGACGGCGGCGGTCAGGTCGAGGTGCTCTTCCGCATCGATATGGACCGGCAGCATCACGGATCTGTGCTGGTCTCGAATGGCTGCTTCAAGCCTCCGCAGTTCCGTTGACTTTCCAGAGCCCGGCAGCCCCGTCAGGAGCTTGAACAACGGACGCTCCGAGAGCAGCAGCTCGTCCTGGATGTTGGTGACCCAATCGCCGCCACGGATACGAGCACCAGCAATCGTGTCGTCGATGGCCACGTATCGGCTGTCGTTCGGTCCGATCGGTTCATCGGGATCGCAAGCGTTGAAGAGGCGTCGTCGGGTCTGCAAGTCCATCGATCAGTCTCCACTCTTGCGCGGCATCGCGACGCGCATCACGCGCGCAGCGAGCCTCGGCCAACTTCCGGCACGTGGCGACGCCATGGCTACCGCTTCTTCCGATTCGCCTTCTTGCTCTGCTTGGCGAGCTTGGCCTTCTTCTTGCGCTTGTCGCGGTCGAAGGTCCGGCGCGGTTGGTAGCTGCCGCCGCCGCCGCCGCCCATCTCGTCGGGCATCGGCATCGACTCCAGCTCGTCGAAGAAGGAGCCGACGTCCATGCCCTTCATCTTCGCGAGGTTGCCCATCTGGTTGAAGCCCGGGAGCTTGGTCAGCAGGCCCGGCGTCTGGCCGATCCGGGCCATCATCTCGCGCATCACGGCGTAGCGCTGCAGCAGGTCCTGCACGTCGCGCACGCTGCGGCCGGCACCGAGCGCGATGCGCTTGGCGCGGCTGGCGTCGATGACCTCGGGCCGCTTGCGCTCCTTCGGCGTCATCGATTGGATCAGCGCCTCGATGCGGACCAGCTCCTTCTCGTCGAACTTCGCGCCGTCGGCCTGCATATCCGCGAAGAAGGGCAGCTTCTCCATCACGTCGCGGAGGCTGCCCATCTTCTTCAGCGTCTTGATCTGCTCGAGGAAGTCGCCGAGCGTGAAGTTGCCCGAGAGCATCTTCTTCGCGTCGGCCTCGGCCTGCTCCTCGTCGACGACCTTCTCGAAGTCGGTCATCAAGCCGACGATATCGCCCATGCCGAGGATGCGGCTGGCCATCCCCTCGGGCCGGAACTCCTCCAGCTTGTCGAGGCCTTCGCCCATACCGACGAATTTGATCGGCGCGCCGGTGACCATCTTCACCGAGAGCGCCGCGCCGCCGCGCGCGTCACCGTCGAGCTTGGTCAGCACCACACCGTCGATGCCGACCGTATCGTGGAAGGCCTTGGCGGTGCGGACGGCGTCCTGACCGATCATCGAGTCGATGACGAGCAGCGTATTGTCGGGCTTGCGCAGGCCACGGACCGCGGCGAGCTCGTCCATCAGGGCCTGATCGATGGTCAGACGGCCGGCGGTATCGAGGATGACGAGGTTGCGGCCGGTCTTGCGCGCTTCCTCGTAGCCCTGCGCCCAGAGGTCCGGCGGCGACATGCCCGGCACCGAGAAGACCGGCACGTCGAGCTTCTCGCCGAGGACCTTGAGCTGCTCGATCGCGGCCGGACGGTAGATGTCGGCGGCGATCAGCAGCGGGCGATAGCCCTTGCGCTTGTAGAGGTTGGCGAGCTTGCCGGCGGTGGTCGTCTTACCCGAGCCCTGCAGGCCGACCATCATCACGGTGGTGATGCCCTTCTTCTGGAAGTCGAGGTCGGTCACGACCGGGCCCATCAGGGCCTCGAGCTCGTCGTGGCAGATCTTGATGAAGTGATCCTGCGGCGAGACCTTCAGCGTCTTGCCTTCCTGATCGGTGGCGCGCAGGCGGACGACTTCGCCGAGGGTCTTCTCCCGGACCAGGCCGATGAAGTGCTTGACCACGCCGAATTCGACGTCGGCCTCGAGCAGGCTGGTGCGGATATCGTCGAGGATCTCGTCGACGATCGACTCGTCGAGCTCCCGGTAGCCCTGCAGGCGGTGGCGGGCAGAGCGAAAGCCTTTTGTGATGGTCTCGAGCATGGCGGCAACTTCCTCGGTTCGTCGCGGCGCGTCAGCCGGCCTCCCCTCGGGCGGGGGCGCAAGGACGCGGGGCGCGAGACTTTAGGACCTCGCTCGCGATTTTTCCAGCCCCACGCTAGCCTCCCCCGGCCCCACGCGGGGGCAAAGGAGGCTCCCACCGATGCTCGTCGTCCACGGCTTCCCCTCGCTCGGCCCGCAGCTGACCAGCCCGAGCCCGTTCTGCCTCAAGCTCGAGTGCTGGCTGCACCTCGCCGGCATCCCCTTCGAGGCACGCGGCGACTACAACCCGTTCGCCGCACCCAAGGGCAAAGCCCCCTACATCACCACCGAAGACGGCCGCGTCCTCGCCGACAGCAGCCACATCATCGAGACGCTCACCGCCGAGCACGGCGTGCAGCTCGACGCCCACCTCGATCCCGAAGCGATGGCCCGCGCCCTGCTCCTGCAGCGCACGATCGAAGATCACCTCTACTTCTGCCTGCTGCACGACCGCTGGATCCGCGACGAAGGCTTCGCGATCTTGCGCCGCGCCTATTTCGTCACGATGCCGTGGCCGATGCGGGTCATCTTGCCGCTCGTCGCCCGGCGCAAGGTCCGCGCCAGCAATTTCGGCCAGGGCACCTCGCGGCACAGCGACGCGCAGGTCTGGGCCGCCGCCATCGCCGACCTCGACGCCGTCGCCATCCTCCTCGGTGACGACGCCTATTTCGGCGGCGAGCAGCCCGCGACCATCGACGCCATCGTCTATGGCGCGCTGGCCAATATCGCCTTCGGCCCCTTCCCCGGTCCGTTGCAGGAGGCGCTCGCCCGCCACCCGAACCTGCTCGCGTGGCTGGAGCGCGTCTTCGCCCGAACCTTCGGCGCCGCCGCGGCCGGAGCGGCAGCATGAAGCGATTGCTGCACACCTTGATGCCGACGCTGTTGCTGCTCCTCGGCGTCGCGGTCGGCACCGGCCTGACGCTCTTCGCGGCGCAGCAGGGCACGCTGGAGCAGCTCGGCTTCACGACCGGTGAGGCCAACGCCGGCGACGGCGGTGACGCGGGCGCGGACGCGGCAGCCGAGGGCGGCGAGGACGACGGCCTGAGCCTCGGTCGCACCGTTCGCCTGCTGCAGGGCGCCTCGGCGCGGCTGCGCGGGCCGTCGAAGACCATCTACCTCAACCGCGAAGGCGTCGTGCTGCAGGGCGGCGTCGACGAGGCGGCGCAAAACCGCTCCAGCGTGGTCAAGGCTTCCGGCTACACGCGGCTGGTGCTGCCCGGCTACAACGGCACCGACCGCGGCTGGAAGGCGCTCGTCCGCTGCGTCGAAGACCGCTTCGCCCCCTTCGATGTGCGCGTCACCGATCAACGCCCGACCGCGATCGAGGACTACGTGATGGCCGTCTTCGGCGGCAGCGCGCGCGAGCTCGGCTACAGCAAGAAAGACGCCGCCGGCGTCGGCGGGCTCGCGCCCTTCAACGGCAAGCCGATCGGCCGCGCCGTGGTCTTCGTCTTCACCGCGACGCTGAAGAACCGCAAAGAGGACGCCTGCGACACCGCGGCGATGGAGATCGCCCACGCCTACGGCCTCGACCACAGCTTCCACTGCCGCGACGTGATGACCTACAAGAAGCGCTGCGGCAGCCGTCGCTTCCTCGACGAGGCCGTGCCCTGCGGCGAAGACGAGCCGCGCACCTGCACCGGCGGCGCGGCGAAGCAGAACAGCTTCGTGGCGCTTCGCACCCTGCTCGGCGCGCACAACGGCAAGAGAGAAGCCCTGACCAGCCTGCGTGATCCGAACGCGCCCGCCGATGGTTCCGGCACCAGCGCCGGCGTCGTCCACGACCACGGCGACGGCAAGCTGCACAAGCATTAGCCCTTGCGGCTACGGAGCCTTGAATACGCAGCGGGTCAGCGGCACGCCGATATCGGCCAGGACGTAGAGGGCGTAGGACGCGCCGCTGACCAACGCGGCCGGCGCCCCCTCGGCGGGGATGCGCTGGCGCAGCGCGCCGCCCGCAGCGCCATAGGCGAGGCCGCTGGCGAAGGGCGAAGCCTTGGTCGGCACGTCGACCAGCCAGCGCGTCCCGGCCGGCTCGTCGAGGTTCGGCGGCACGCCCGGGTTGGCCGAGCCAGCGTCGAGGACGTAGACGTAGCGGGCCTTGCCGCCGCTCCAGCGGACCTTGCCGTCGGCGTCGACGCCCTCACCGTCGGCGCACGGCCCCGGCTCGTAGTCGAGCTGCGCCACCAGCGGGCCACCGAAGGCCGGCACCGCGGCGGCGAAGGCGTCGGTCAGGCCGCGGCGCTTCCACTCGCCCTCGAGCAGCTTGCGCATCCGCTCGATATCGGTGGTCGGCAGGCCGAGCGCGGTCCGGTCGAAGCCGTGGTTCTGTGCTGCGGGGTAGGCGCCGAGCGCGGTCGAATCGGCCTTGCCGAGCATCATCGCGAGGCCGGCGTTGCCGACGTGGTCGAGCCAGATGCCGGGGCCGTCGATATCCCAATTCGAGGCGCCGTTGGGCGTATCCTTGCCGGCGTGGCAGCAGACGCAGGCGGTCGCCCGGAGCTGCTCGGTCGCCCAGTCGACTTCGGCCATGTAGGCGGCGTCCTGCAGGCGCGGATCGTCGGCGGCGGTGGTCGCGATCGGGTCGGCCGGCCAATAGGGACGCTGGGTGCGGATGGCGTCGCAGCTGGCGTAGTCGGCGTAGTCCCGGCCGGGCTCGGTCGCGCCCGAGATCAGCACGTTGGTGCAGACCTTGCCGGCGTTCTCGACGCTGCCGTCGCCCTTGCCGGCGGGCTCGCCCGGCAGCGGGTCGCGGCAGTCGACGTAGGGTTGGACGAAGACCGCGCCGGCCGGATTGGCCGAGCCGCCGCCGCCGCCGCCGCCGCCGCCGCCTTCACCACCGCAGACCGAAGCCGGGTTGAAGCTGCCCTTGGCGAAGACCTCGCAGCCGGTCTTGGCCAGCGCGCAGGTGTCGGGGTTGTCGCCGAGGCTGCGCAGGACGTAGCCCTTGCCCTCGGCCGGCGACACCAGGCAATCGCCGAGCGCCGGGGCCTCGTCGCAGCCACCGGCGGAAAACGCGCCCTTGGTCCCCGGCATCGGCGCCGCGCAGTCGGATTGCGCGGCCGACGCATCCCATTCGGGGCCGGTGTAGGCCTTGCACTCGTTGGTGCCGCCGAAGGGGTTGGTGTAGCGGCAGGCGCCGACCGGCTCGGGCAACGCGGGCTCGGAGGTGTCTGCCGCACCGGAGCCGTCGGCCGCGCCACCGGTCGCGTCCGCAGCGGTGCCGCCGGCGTCCTGCTCGACGTTCGAGGCGACGGTCGCGCCATCTTCGGCCTCGCAGGCGGTCAAGAGCAGGGCGGCCGACGTGACCATGGCAATGGATGGAAAGAGACGGGGCTGCGACATGAAGGACTCCCTCGTGCGCGCCGCACCCACGCAGCGCTGCCCATCCGATGCGCGCTGTGCAGCCGGGATGCGCGAGCAGGACGAGAGGCGACGGATCGGCGATAGATCCCGAATCGAAGCCGCTGCGCTATCGTTGCTTCGCAGCGGCCCCGAAGCGGTCGCAGAAGGAGACCCATGCGCCCATCAACGAAGCAGAGGCCGACCCCATCTCTCGCCGCGCTGACCCTTTGCGTCGGCGTCCTGCTCGTCGCCACGACCGCCCACGCCGCGAGCAAGCGCGCCGCGCAGCCGAAGTGGCCAGCGGAGAAGCGCTGCGCCGCGATCTTCGATCGGGTCGCGGCCGATACCGAGGCCGGCGCGAAGAAGCTGGGCGTGCGCGACACCAAGCCGGTCCTCGACCGCCTGCGCAAGCAGACCAAGCGCTGGGACGAGGTCTGCAAGACGCAGCCCGAAGCCGTCCTCGGCTGCATGGAGACGGCCGACAACGCCCTGAACGCGATCGGCAGCTGCGGCATCCACATCGGCCGCAAATCCTTCTCCGACCGCGTCTTCCTGCCGATGCTCGCCAGCGTCTACGTGCCCTGGCACAGCCACGCCGCCGGCGCCGCCGAGGCCGATAGGGCGACCGCCGAGAAGGTCCGCGCCGCCGTGGTCGGCAGCTGGAAGCGGCAGGACGCCTGGGCCCAGAAGACGCTCGCGATCGCCGCCGACGGCGCCGTGACCTACACCGAGATCCGCACCCCGAAGGGCAAGCCCGCCTCCGAGCCGAAGGTGCAGCAAGGCAAGCTCGTCGTGCAGGGCCCGTACATGGCCGACGTCGTGATGCCGAACGGCATGCGCTTCAACTGGGCGATGTTCCGCGACGGCGACCGCCTCTTCACCTCGAACCAGACCGGCACCGGCGCCTACGCCATCACCCCCGGCAGCGGCGAGACGCTCTTCGCCAGCAACGGCCAATACGTCATCGGCAAGGGCCTGCTCACCGAGGTGCCGCGCTGCTTCCTCTACGGCCCCCGCTTCGAGCCCTTGCCGGCGCATTGCGAATGGCAGGGGCGCGGCGACGACAAGCGCCTGGTCCTCACCCGCGAGGCGTATATGAGCCTGGAGTCGGGCAGCAAGATGGGCGAATACAAGATGCGCTTCGCCGTCGTGCAAGGCGCGTTGGTGCCCGATTCCTGGCGCAGCCCGAAGTCGAACGACGCCTGGATCAAGCAGCCCTAGGCCACGCCCTCAGCCCCGCGCGCGTCGACCGATGGCGATCGTGGCGGCGAGCGCGAGCAGGAGCGCCCAGGCCAGCGGCGTGGTCGGCGTCCCACTGCGCCGGGGCGACGCGCTGCAGCCGTCTTCCTTTGCGGTCTTCGTCTTGCCGGTGTCGCCGTCGGCCGCGGTGTCCTCTCCGCCGCCCGGGGCACCGCCGGTCTCGAGGTCCGCGCCGGCCGTGTCGGCGTCCATCGCGCCGGCGTCGGGCTGCTCGGCGGTGTCGCTGCTTCCGGCGTCGGCCGGCGGCTGCGCGGCGTCGCGGCAAGCGGCGTTGGCCGCATCGGCGAGGGCCGCGACCTGCTTCGGGTCGAGGTCCGCCGGTGCCGGCAGGCTGCGCGGGTCGACGCCCTCGACCTTGGCCACTGCGCAGAGCGCCATCAGGTGGCTGCCGAGCGGTGAGGGATGCGAGCCGTCGGCGTTGTAGAGCGCCCAGAACAGGCTGCCAGCGTCGGCTCCGGCGGCGTAGATCTGGCGAAAGGCGCCACCGACCGGCACGACCTCGACGCTGAACCCGGCGGCGACGGCGGCGGCGGCGAGCGCGTCGGTGCCGGCGTCGAGCCGGTCCTGCATATCCGTGTAGCTGCCGAAGAGGCCGGGGTTGCGGACGTCGCCGTCGCGCCGGCCCCAGGTGCGCAACAACAACAGGCCCAGCGATTGCTTCGCGGCGAGGCCGGCGAGCGCGACGAAGGCCTTCTCTTCGGCCGGGTAGGGCCCGTTCGCCACGCCGAAAAAGCCCGGGATCTGGCTCTGGCCTTGGAAGAAGACGCGATCCCAGCTCTCCTGCAGCGCCTTCTGCAGCGCCTCACCCTCGGTCCCGGCGTCGGTCAGGTGCTTGGCGAAGGTCCAGCCGCCCTTGGTCGCGCTGTCGATCGCGACCGGGCTGTAGCCGACGGCCTGCTGCAGCGCGCGGTAGCGCTCGGGGAAGCTGCCCGGCGCGTTGAAGTAGGTGTAGCTATTGCCGACGAAGAGGGCGCGATGCGGCGCCGCGACGACCGGCGCCGGCAGCAGCGCGAGCAGCCCGACCAGCGCCGCGAGGAGCACGGCCGAGAGGGCCTCGCGCAGCCGGCGCGCCTCGGCCGCGGCGGCCCGCAGCGCGTCGATCGGCAGGGCGGCCGACGCACCGCCTGCGGGTGCTGCGCGCGCCGGAGCGACCTGCGCGGCCTGCGCCTCGCCACGGGCCCGGCGGACGACGCCGACGAGCTCGTCGCGCAGGGTCTCGGCGTCGTCGAGGCCGCGCAGCACGGCGGCGTGACCGGAGAAGGCGCCGTGGCCTCCTTGTGCCGCCGCGCCGCCGCCACCACCGGCGGTCTCGACGCGCAGGCTGGAGATGCCGAAGAGCCGCTCGATCGGACCCTGGCTGACGCTGACGTTCTGCACGTTGGCGTAGGAGAGCGTGATCTCGCGGACGATCCAGAGGCCCTCGCGGATCCGCAGCGTCCGGTCGGTGAGCATATAGGTGCGAAACTGCCGGTCGAGCTCGATGCCGACGAAGGAGATCGCCGCCATCGTCCCCCACGCCAACAGGAAAGCGCCGAGCAGAGCGAGCAAGATCGCGGCGACCCAGCCGGGCATCTCGCCCTTGCCGGCGGCACCGAGCGCGGCGACGACCAAGGCGATCCCCGGCGCGGCGAGGACGAAGAGGAAGAAGCCGGCGTGGCCGAGCAGCCAGCCGAGCTGGCGATAGCGAACGAAGCTGTCCGAGGCGTGCAGCACGCGCAGGCTGCCGGGGCTGCCCGCCGGTGGGGTCGGGTCGCCAGGCAGCTTGAGCCAGCGACGGAGCAGGTTCTGCAGCGCGCTCATCGCGGACCTCCAGCCTGCAGCGACGCGCGGACCGCCCGGAGGTCGTCGGCCATCTGCAGCAGCAGGCGCTCCGCCTCTGCCGACTCGGCCGGGTTTGCGGTGGCAGCACCGGCGGCAGGCGCGCTCGCCAGCGGTGCCTGGGCGCCGCGCATCCGGGCATAGAGGAAGTCGCGCACCGCCTCGGGGTCGCGCAGCCCCTCGAGCGTCATCTCGGCGCCAGCGTTGCCCGATGCGGTCTGCACCGCCACCGAGCCCAGGCCCATCCAGCGCTCGATGAAGCCGGCCGAGAGGTGCAGGTCCTGGATGCGGTCGTAGGCGAGGTCGATCTCACGGCGGAAGAGGATGCCCCACTTCATCGAGACGCCGTCTTCGTCGATGCGGTAGCGCAACGAGACGTAGCGGAAGTAGAGCAGCGGCAGGACCAGGAAGATCGCCGGCCCCGAGAGCAGCGAGCGCAAGAGATAGAGCTTGAGCAGGCCGGGGTCCGGCCGCTCGATCGATGTAACGCTCGGGGTGGTCATCGCGTCCTCCGACGGCGGCTGGTTCATCCTCGCCGGGACGGTGCTGGGGTTGGGGCTCGGCGTCGCCGCGTTCTTCGCTTGGCTCGACCGGCGCAACGCGCCCGCGCCGCTGCCGACCGAATTCGAAGGCTGAGCGGCCGGTGGGTGCTTCGACTCAGTCGTCGACGAAGCAGCCCGAGATGCCGAAGCTGAACCACTGCAGGTCGAGGTCGCCACCGGTGACCTTGATCGAGTCGGCGAACATCATGTGGTTGTACTGGCCGAAGATGCCGATCCGGACGTAGGGCAGCGCTGTCACGTCGAAGGCCGCGCCGATATCGGCGACGATGCCGTGCGGGGCGCCGTATTTGTAGCCGAACGCGCGGCCATAGCCGACGTGGACGTAGGCCTGCGGGAAGACCGCCCAGTTCACGCCGCCGCGCAGACCGAAGCGACCGTCGACCAGCAGCGGCATGCGGTCGGTGGTCGCGTCGCCGCGGAAGACCTGGCCGCCGACCAAGATCTCGATCTCCGACTCGAAGAAGGGGATCGGCAGCTCCAGGCCGCCGCGGAGCTGGAAGCCGCCGCCGAATTCCGGCCAACGCTTGCCGTCGTCCATCGCCGGTGAGTTGGCGCCCAGGTGGACACCGTAGATCAGCTTGGCCTGCGCCTCGGACGGTGCCATTGCCGTCGCGACCAACGCGCCGACGACGGTCCCCACGCTCATGAACCAACGCCGCAACACCTGCTTCATGCCACCCTCCTCCGCGATCGACGCGTCAGGCCGGAGCGTAGCGGGTCGCGCGCCCGCCCGCTACTACGACGGCCGATCCGGAATCGAGCCACAGCGCGCCCGTTTTTCGTTGCTCTGACACAGCCTGACCGACAGGACGTTGCCTCCTGCTTGCCGGCGTTGCACCCTCGCCGTCGAGATCGCTGCAGGAGCACCGCATGAACATCGCACGTCCCGTCGCTGCACGCGCCCACGTCGGCCACAGCCGGCCTCGCCCGGACGCCGACGCCAAGGTCCGCGGCACCGCGCCCTACGTCGACGATTTGCCCTTCGAGGGCTTGCACGGCGCGACCATCCGCACCCCCATCGCCCGGGGCCGGGTCACCGGCCTGCGCTTCGGCGACCTCTCCGACCTCGGCGCCGATTGGTCCGAGTTCGCCGTGGTCACCGCGCAGGATATCCCGCGCCGCTCGGCCAAGGACGGCGTCGACCCGAACCTGGTCGCGCTGATCGAGCGCGACCAGCCCTTCTTGGTCCGCGACGCCTTCGAGCATATGCACGAGCCGGTGGCGCTGATCGCCCACCCGAGCCTGGAGGTGGTGCGCGCCGCGGCGGAGCGGGTCGAGGTCGTGGTCGAGGCGTTGCCGGCGCGGCTGGACTTCCGCACCGCCGGCGAGGACGCGGTCTTCAAGACGATCACCGTCCGCCGCGACGCCGGCGAGGACGCCGATGCGTTCGCCGCCGAGCTGGCCGCCTGCGCCGTGCGGGTCGAGGGCGTCTACGAGACCCAGGCGCAGGAGCAGTGCTATATCGAGCCGAACGGGATGATCGCCCGCGTCGTCTGCGATCCCGACGATCTGCCGAGCCCCGAGCGGCCGAGCGTGCCGACCTGGCCGAGCAAGCCGTTCCGGGTCGAGGTCGAGGGCTCGCTGCAATGCCCCTACTACGTCCACAAGGCGCTGTGTTCGCTCTTCGCGCTGCCCGAGGACGGCGTGCGGGTCGCGGCGACGCTGGCGGGTGGCGGCTTCGGCGGCAAGGAGGACTACCCCTCGATCCTGGCCGGCCACGCCGGGCTGCTGGCGCTGAAGACGCGGCGGCCGGTGAAGATGATCTACGACCGCGCCGAGGATATGGTCGCGACGACCAAGCGACACCCGAGCCAGAGCCGGATCGTCACCGGCCACGACGCCGATGGCCGGCTGCGCTGCGTGCAGATCGACTGCCGGATGGACGGCGGCGCCTACGTGACGCTGACGCCGGTGGTGCTCTCGCGCGGCGTGATCCACGCGGTCGGTCCCTACGAGGTGCCGCACGTCCGCATCACGGCCCAGGCGGTGCACACCAACACGCCGCCGCACGGCGCCTTCCGCGGCTTCGGCGCGCCGCAGACGGTCTTCGCCTTCGAGCGGCACATGGACCGCGTCGCCACCGAGCTCGGCCTCGATCCGGCGGAGCTGCGGCGCCGCAACCTGGTCGTCCGCGGCGGCACGCTGGCGGTGAGCCAGACCATCGAGGAGCCGATCGCCTTGGAGGCGTGGCTCGACGAGGCGCTCGACGCCTTCGACTGGCGGGGCCGGCGCGCCCGGGCCGAGGCGTTCAACCACGAGGCGCAGGTCAGCGGTGTCGCGCGGCGCCGCGGCGTCGGGCTGGCGACCTTCATGCACGGCGCCGGGTTCACCGGCTCGGGTGAGGATTACCTCGCCTCGAAGGTGAAGGTGCGGGCCACGGCCGAGGGGCAGTTGGAGATCTGCACCGCGCAGACCGAGATCGGTCAGGGCAGCATCGCGGTCTTCTCGCAGATCGCCGCCGACACGATGGGCCTGCAGCTGGCCGACGTCGCCGTCGCCCGGCCCGACACCGATCAGGTGCCGAATTCCGGCCCGACCGTGGCCTCGCGGACCTCGATGGTGGTCGGTCACCTCGTCGCCCGCGCCTCGGAAGACCTGCTCGGCCGGCTCGAGCGCGCCGGTCTGCTCGGTGAGGCCGACGCCCGCCCCGAGGGCGAGGCGCTCGGCGAGGACGTCGTCGTCGGCGAGCGGCCGAGCGCGATGGTGCAGGGCCGCGGCTGGAGCTACCGCCCCGAGGCGCTGCGTCGGGCGTTGGCGGCCGCGGCGGCGAGCGGCGACGCCGAGATCGCCGAGGGCTGGGCGCAGTACGAGCGGCCACCCGGCGGGGCCTGGGACGACACGGTCTACAAGGGCGTCGCCTACGGCACCTACGCCTGGGCGAATTACCTCGCCGAAGTCGAGGTCGACGGGCTGACCGGCGAGGTGAAGGTCCTCGACTTCCTCGCCAGCCAGGAGATCGGCCGGGTGCTGAACCCGCTGCTCGCGCACGGCCAGATCGAGGGCGGCGTGGTCCAGGCGATCGGCTGGGCGCTGCTCGAGGATTGCGTCTGGAAGGACGGCCACCTGACCAACGGCAATATGACCAACTACGTCGTGCCGACCGCGGCCGACGTCCCGCCGATCCAGGTGCGCTTCCAGGAGAGCCCCTACGCCTACGGGCCGTGGGGCGCCAAGGGCATCGGCGAGCTGCCGATGGACGGCCCGGCGCCGGCGTTGCTCAACGCCATCGCCCACGCCACCGGGATCGATCTCTGCGCGCTGCCGGCCTCGCCGGAGCGCATCGTCGCCGCCCAGCTCGCGGCCGAGGAGGCACGCTGATGGCTCACGACCACCTACCCGGGCCACGCACGACGGTGCGGATGCGGATCAACGGCGAAGAGAAGACGGTCCGCGTCGCGCCGATGCGTCGGCTGCTCGACGTGCTGCGCGAAGACGTCGGCCTCAAGGGCACCAAAGAAGGTTGCGGCGAGGGCGAGTGCGGCGCCTGCACCGTGCTGCTCGACGGCGAGCCGGTCTGCTCGTGCCTGGTCGCGGCGCTGCAATGCGAGGGTCGCGAGGTCCGCACCGTCGAGGGCCTCGAATCGCACGGCGTGCTGCACCCGGTGCAGGAGGCCTTCCTGCAGCATGGCGGCGCGCAATGCGGCATCTGCACGCCGGGCATGGTCGTCACTGCGGCCTGGCTGGTCGACAAGGGCCTGCCGCCGGGCGGCATCCGTGAAGGCATCGCCGGCAATATCTGCCGCTGCACCGGCTACGGCGCCATCGTCGACAGCGTCGAGGACGCCATCGTCCGTTGCCAGCGCAAGGCCGGCGGCTGCGCCCAAGAAGGCAGCGAAGGAGGTGCGGCATGAGCGGCATGATCTCGCAGCTCCAGGCCAGCCGACCGACCGATCTGGACGCCGCGCTGGCGTTGCTCGCCGAGGCCGGCGACCCCTGGCGCCCGCTCGCCGGCGGCACCGACCTGCTGGTCGAGGCGCAGCACGGTCGGCTGCAGCACCGTCGCTTCCTCGACCTCTCGGGTCTGCAGGGCAGCCTCGGTGGGCTGCGCTGGCACGCCGACGGCACGCTCGAGGTCGGCGCGCTCTGCACCTACCTGCAGCTGCAGCGCGACGCCCGCGTGCAGGCCGAATATCCGGCGCTCTGCGCGATGGCGAGGCTGGTCGGCGCGGCGCAGATCCAGGCCCGCGGCACGCTCGCCGGCAATATCGAGAACGCCTCGCCGGCCGCGGACGTCGCGCCGGTGCTGCTGGCCCTGGGCGCGCGGGTCCGGTTGCAGTCCGCGGCGCGTGGGGTGCGTGAGGTCGCGCTCGACGACTATTGGACGGGCTACCGCCAGACCGTGCGCGGCCAGGACGAGCTCATCGTCGCGGTGCTGGTGCCGCCGCAGCCCTTCGGCCCGCACGCGCAGTGGAGCCGCAAGGTCGGCACCCGCTCCTGGCAGGCGATCACCAAGGTCGGCATCGCCGCCCGCATCGGCTGGGCCGAGGGCCGGATCGTCGAAGCGCGCATCGTCGCGGTCTCGATGGCTGCGACGCCGTGTCGCGTCGCGGCGATCGAGCAGGCGCTGCTCGGCTGCAGCGGCGAAGAGCCCGACCTCGCGGCCCGGATCGCGACGGCGCAGCAGAGCGCGCTGCGGCCGCTGGACGACGTCCGCTCGACGGCGGCCTACCGCGCCACGGTCTTCGGTCGCTTGGTCCTGCAGGCCGTCTGCGAGACCAAGGGCGCGGCCGGGGATGCCGGGAAGGGCGGATCTGCGGCTTGAGCCGCGCAGTCACCGACCAGATGCCCACCCTCGACGCGGAAGCCCGGGCGCTTCGGGCGCGATTGCCCGCGCTCTTGGCGGCGGGGCCCGCGGTCCTGGTCCGGGTCGAGCGCTCCGCCGGCTCGGTGCCGCGCAGCGTCGGCGCGGAGATGTTGGTCCGCGGCGGTCGGCTGCTCGCCGGCACCATCGGCGGCGGGCATCTCGAGCAGCGCGCGCTGCAGATCGCCGCCGAGGTCGAGCGCAGCGGCCTCGGTCGGAGCGAGGACTTCGCGCTCGGCCCCGAGCTGGCGCAATGCTGCGGCGGCCGATTGAGCCTGGGCTTCCGACCGCTGACCGCGGACGACGCCGCCTCCTTGTCGTCGGTGCTGCCCGAGGGGCGCACGGTCCTCGTCTTCGGCGCCGGCCACGTCGCGCGGGCGCTGGGGCGGGTGCTCTCGGCGCTGCCGTGGCGTGTCATCGTCGTCGACGGGCGGGCGGAATTCGCCGATCCTGCCGCGTTTCCGGCCGAGATCGAGGTCGTCTGCCAGGAGCCGGCGGCGCTGCTCGCGGCCTGGGGCTGGCCGCTGACGCAGCCGCCACAGCTGACCCGGCCGCCGCAGCTGCCGCAGCCGCCGACGCCGGCGCAGACCGCCGCGCTGGTGATGACCCACGACCACGCGCTGGACCGGGCGCTGTGCTGGGCGTTGCTGGCGACGCGCGGGGAGGGCGGCGCGCCGCTCGACTACGTCGGCCTGATCGGCAGCAAGACGAAGATCGCCGGCGCGCGGCGGGAGCTGCGCGAGCGCCTCGATGACGCGAGCATCGAGCGATTGGTGGCGCCGATCGGTTTGCGCGCGGCCGACGGACAGCTCCTGGGCGGGAAGCTGCCCGGTGAGATCGGCGTCTCTGTCGCGGCGCAGCTCGTCGCGCGGTGGCAGACGCCGGCCGACGCGCTCGAACCCGGCTGACGCGGCCAAAGCCGGCGGACGCTGGCGCGCGACCGAGCGCCGCCACGAATTGCGGCGCCTTGCGACGGCCCCGCTTGCACCGAACGCGGCGGTGCGCATGCTCGCGCCGTCTCGCAACACGCGGCCGTGCCGGAGAGCCCGTGCCGCCACCACCGCCCTGCGGAGTTCCCATGACCACCGAGCTCACCTATTTCGACTACGACGGATCGCGCGGCCTGGAGTGCCGCCTCGCGCTGACCGTCGCCGGCGTGCCCTTCGTCGACCGCCGCCTCAGCCGCGAGCAGTGGGCCGCGTTCAAGCCGAATACCCCCTTCGGAGGCATGCCGCTGCTCGCCGAGCAGGGCCGCACGCTGGCCCACTCCAACGCGATCTTGCGCCTGATCGGCCGGCAGAACGGCCTGCATCCGGCCGACGCCTGGACCGCCGCCGAGCACGACGCGCTGATGGACTCGGTCGAAGACCTCCGCAACAAGATCCCTGGGTCGAGCGTCGCTCCCGAGGCGAGGCAGGCCGCCCGAGAGGCCTTCGCAGCCGGTTGGCTGTCGCAGTGGGCGCGCACCGTCGAGGCGCGGATCGCCGGCCCCTTCGTCGAGGGCGAGAAGCTGCACGTCGTCGACCTGAAGCTCTTCGTGATCGTGCGCGCCTTCTACGCGGCCACCTACGACCACATCGCCGCGGACTTCTTCGACGCCTACCCGAAGATCGCCGGCCTGCACGCCGCCGTCGCCGCCGCGCCCGCCGTGCGCGCCTACCTCGGCGCCATCGCCGCCAAGGGCTGAGCCGCGCGCCGGGCCGACATCGTTCGAACGCCCCGACGGCCAGCGGTCCCGCTGGAATTGCATGCGCGCCATGCCACTCAGGGCGTGCCGCGCAGCCCGACGGTGAGTGCCGGGCAACCGGGCCGAAGCAGCCGCAGCTGGCCCTGCGCCGGCGCACCGGTCCACTCGATCCGGATCGGCACGGGCTGGCCGGCCGCGGCTGCCACCTCGAGCATATGATATCCGGCGGTGAAGCCCTTGGTCTCGCCCACCTGCACCCAGAAGTTGGGCGCCGTCAGCTCGACCTCTTGGATTCGCTCGCCGACACCACCACCGACGAGGTAGATCTCCTTCTCCTTCGTGCCGCCCTGCAAGTGGACGAAGAGCAGGGACGAGGGGTTGCCGTTCTCGGCCACGACGAGCTGCATCGCGCAGGGGATGCCACGGGCCGTCGGCATGGGGGCGGACCTACAGGCGTCCTCCGCTGCCGCGGCGTCTCCTGTTGGTGCCGCGTCGACCGCCTCGACGGACGCTGTGCCGTCGCCAGCGTCCTGGCCTTGTCGCAGCGAATGTGCCGTCGACATCGGATCGACCGCGGACGTGCAGGCCCAGGCCATGACCAGTGGCAGCGCCAAGAGCGCAGCCAGGGCGCGGTGCGGTCGTGTCTTGCGGTTGTTTTCGAACATTGCGGCCTCGGGCTCGGGTTGCCACGAGGGGATTGCGGTGTCGTTGGCCGGTCCGTCAGCTCGCTGAGTCGGGCCCGCCCCAAACGTCGGCCTCTCGCCAACCGAGCGCCTCGAACTCGTCGGCCCGCAGCGACGCTTCGTTGGCCATGAAGAACGCGTCGAGCTGCGGCGGCTTCACGTCCGTGCCTGCCAGCATCGCGTGGGTCTCGCCGAAGAGTCGCGCGTCGTCGAGCCTCGCGCAGGCCCCGAGCAGGCGTTGGTTGGCCCACGCGTTGTTGCGCGCCATCGCGCGGAAGGCCGTCGTCGCGGTCGTCATGGCTGCTTCTGTTCGCGGGGCGAGGCTGTGGGTTCGGCACCTCGCGCCCGGTCGACGCTCCAGCCACCCAGCGCCGTCGCCGCGTAGATGGCCAGGGCCGAGGCTGCGAGCTGGCCGAAGACCGGCGGCGTCGGGATCACGAATTCCGAGAGGGTCTGCAGCCCGACCAGCGCCGCGCCGAGGCCGAGCGCCCGGCGTCGTGCCGTCGCCGGCAAGCGCAGCGCGAGCCAGCCGCAGCTCGCCAGCACGAGCCCACATTCGAGGGCCCAAGCCCACGGCGGGTGCAGCCAGAGGCCGAGTCCGACCGCCGGCTCCTGCGTCAAGCCGAGCGGCAAGTCCGGGGTGTGTACCAACAGGTCGGCGAACCAATGCGAGGCTACGACGGCCCCGATCGCCACGCCCGCGCTGCGTGAGCCGAGCAGCCGTGCGGCCAGCAACCCGCAGGTCACCGCCCAGATCGCGGTCGCCGGCAGCGAGTGCGTCCAGACGCCCGCGGTCACGATCAGGCGTGGCTCGTGGTCGGCCAAGCGCGCGCCTTCGACGTCGAAGAGGCCGAGGAGCATGAAGCCGACGTCGACAGCCTGCGCTGCCAGCAGCAATGCCCACAGCGGCGCGCGCGGCACGAGGCGATGGGCGATGAAGGCCGGGGCGTAATGTCCTGCCAGCACGTGGACCTCCTGCGTCGGCTGCTGCCTCGGGCCATGGTGGACCCGCGGCGAGGCGCCGGGCAAGCCAGGCGTCGGGGCCGTGATTCTGCCGCTGCGCACGCTGAGCCGGGCCCGCGGCCGCCGCGATTGCCTCGGCGCTGGCGACGCCACTACAATCACCGCGTGAGCACGTGAGAATTGGGCAGATCGTGGGCCTTGGTCGCGCGTCGAAGGGGAAGGAACCAACCCGGCCTGCGCGTCCGGCGCGACGAATGGAGGAGGCGATCATGCATTGTTCGATAGCGCCGCCACGCGATCTCCGCGTCGGCCGCGACGGCAACGTCCGTTCGCGTCGGCGCCTGGCCTTGCTCGCCGCGCTGGCCCTGGTCGGTCTGGTCACGGCCTGCGCCGACGAAGGCGCGGACGGCGGCGCCGGCGTCGTGCCGACCTCGGGTGAACTGCATGGGATCTGGGCGAATATCGAAGACGACGAGGTCCGCGCTTGGGTCTTTTCCGCCAGCAACGACGAGTACGACGATCTGGCCGGGAAATCCGGCGTCTACGTCGTCTGGAAGTATACCCTCGGGCAGCCACAGACGCTCGAGCAGCGCGGCACCTACGCCATCGTCGACGGCGCGCTTCGGACCAAGCCGGTTTGGGATCTCTGGTATCCCTGCGACGTCAATTGGATCGGCGCGTGTCCGAGCGGTGTCGGCAAGGAATTTTCGAACGAGATTCGAGCATTCACCAAGGAGAAGCTGCGGCTGCAGAGCTCCACCGCGACCAGCGGCGAGCGGGTCTACAATCGCGTGCAGGCCTGCCCCGCGCCGGTGAGCGCCGGCGCCTTCGCCAACCGCGGCGCACCATGGCCCGGCGACACCTACGCAGCCAACGGCTACCCCACCGCGCTCAGCGATGCTGCGGGCGCGATTCACCTCTTCACCGGCACGGCGGCCACCTGGACGCTGCGCCACGCGACCCACGCTGCCTGTGGCTGGAAGGTCGAGGACGTCGCCGATGGCCGTCCTACGGTGTCCCGCTTCCTCAGCGCGGCCGACGGTACGCTCCATGGCGTCTACTACGCGCTGGAAGACAACAGCACGCACTACGTCGTGCAGCAGGACGGGGCCTGGAAGAGCGAGCTCGTCGCCGGAGCGTGGATGCACGGCTTCGGGCTGCTGCCGGACGCGACGCCAGTGGTGCTCTTGGCCTCGTCGACCGCGCCGCGGCTGCAGCTCGGGCGCCGCACCGAGGCCGGTTGGAGCTTCGAGACCGTCGTCGAGGCGCCCAGTCCTGCCGTGGCGGCGTCTGCGCTCGTGGTCCACAAGGACGGCGCGATCGAGGTCCTGGTGCCGGACGGCACCGCGTTTTCGCGCCTGCGTCGGCAGCCCGACGGCTCCTGGCAGGGCGAGACGCTCGGCGTCGGCTGCGACGACGTGAGTCACCTGCACGCCCGCTCCGACGGCAAGATCGCGCTGCTCTGTGCGCACACGATCGCGACCAACGGCATCGTCAGCAAGAGCCGGCGCTTCACCTACGTCGAGGAGCAGGCGCAGGGCTGGGTCGTGCAAGACCTCGACGAGGCCCTCCGCGCCAGCCTGACGATCCCTCCGAGCGGTGAGCCGACCATCGCGCTGTTGCGGAACGGCTCGCTCGGCGGCACCAACGGCTTCAACATCCTGGTCGGGACCCGCGGCGCGGATGGTTGGCTGCTGCGCCACGGCGAGGGCGACGGCGGGCTGGTCCGGGAGTGGAGCGACATCGCGGTCGCGGTCGACGCCGACGGCCATCGCTGGGTCCACGCCCACGAGTCGTCCGTCGTCACCGCCGACGCCATCACCAGCGCAGGGCCGCGCAGCTTCACGCTGCACCTGACGTTGCCGTCGGACACGCCGAGCGTGACGGTCAGCAGCGTCCCTGCGGGCCTGCAATGCCCGGGCGCGTGCAGCGTCGAGGTACCACCCGACACCCTCGTGCGGCTCCGCTTCGCCTTCGACGCGCCGGCCTCGATGCAGATCGCGCCGGGCGACTGCTTCATCCCAGCCGGAGAAGACCCGCGTGTCTGGGAGTGCCGCGTCTCGGTGCAGCGCGCCGACGTCGAGGCCGTCGCGACCCCGACGCCGGCTCCGGTCATCTGGTCGACGCTGCTCGGCGGCACGGCCGATGACGGGCTCGATGACGTCGCCAACAACGGGACCGACATCGCGCTGGCCGGACACCTCGGCGGAGCCGGAAGCCTCGGAACGACGACGCTGCCGGGCGCGGCAGGCGATCTCGTGCTCGCCCGGATGAAGACCTCGGGCACGGTCGCCTGGGCCCGCACCATCGCAGTGGCGCAGCAGGCCGCGACCAACCTTCACGTGGGGTTGGCGGCCGACGGCGGCGCCTTCCTCGGGCTGACCACGACCACGGCGCTGCAGGCCGACGGGCTCGCCGCGACGCAGGCGGGCGCGACCCTGCTGCGCACCGACGGCGACGGCAAGGTCGTCGCGGTGCGCGCGCTGCTCGCGGCAGGTGGCGGCAGCATCAGCGAGGTGATCGGCCTCGGTGACGGCTCGGTGCTCGTCGCCGGCACCTTCTCTGGCGGCGACTTCGGCGATGGCGATGTGCAGACCGCCGGAGGTGCCGACGGCTTCGTCGCGCGGCTCGACGCCAAGCTCGCGTTGGTCTGGCTGCGGGTCGTCGGGACGCCGTCGGAGGATGGCGCACCGCGGATCGCGGCAGACGACGCCGGCAACGTCGTGGGCGTCGTGCTCGCCATCGGCGACGTCCACTTCGACGGCGAGACCAAGGCGACCGGACTCTCTGGCAGCGGATCGTGGCTCTTCGCGTTGAAGCCGGACGGAACGCTGGCGTGGTCCAACGCAGAGTCCGCCACCGACCTGATGGCGCCGAACCTGGTCGCCCGCGGTGCGGACGGCAGCCTCTACATCACCACTTCGAACGGCCTGAACTTCATCCGCAAGCACGCCGTGGGCGGAGCGCTGGTCTGGTCCACCCAGGCGCAGACCGGCAGCAAGATCGTCGACCTCGACGTCGCAGCGGACGGCAAGCTGTTGACGGTCGGCACCTTCGCCGGCGGCATCAGCAAGCAGATCGGCCCGCAAGCCACGATCTGGAGCGCCGCGGGAGAGGCCGAGGGCGGCGGCTTCGCGATGCAGCTCGAGCAGATCCCGAGCTTCGGCCGCTGGCTCGGCGCCGACCTCCTGCTCGGCGGCCAGACGTCCAGCGGCCTACGCTTCGGGCCCGTCCAGACCGCGGGCCTCGGCGGCAGCGACGGTTGGCTGGCGCGGCTGCCGCTCTGAGCGCCGCGTTGACGCCGCCGAGCGCCGGGCCGTAGCGTCGCGGCCATGAACCCACCCCCGCCGATGATCGGATTGCTTCTCGCCGGTGGCCACGGCCGCCGTGCCGGCGGGCCGAAAGCGCTCAAGCGCCTCGACGGCAGGCTGCTCTGGCGGGTCCACGCCGACGCCTTGCACCGCGCCGGCTGCGTGCGCGTCGTCGCCGTCTTGCACCCCTCGGCGATGCCCAGCGACGGCCCAGACGACGAGGCCGACCCCGACGAGGCCGGCGCCGGCGCCGAGCCTCGATGGCTGCGCTGCGTCGCCGCCGACCCCGACGGCCCGATGTTCGCCAGCCTGCAGCTGGGCCTGCAGCAGATCGAGAGCGCCGCCGCCGTGCTGTTGCAACCGGTCGACGCCGGCCGGGTCCTGCCCGCGACGGTCGCTGCCCTGCGACGCGGCTTCGACCCCGACGCCGCGGCCCGCGTGTGTGTGGTCCGCCCGAAGCTGGGCGCGCGAACCGGTCACCCGCTGCTGCTGCATCCTTCTGCCTGCGCCAGGCTGCGCGAAGCCGATCCCGCCGCCACCCGCCTCGACCATTGGATCGCGGCGCTCCACGTGGAACGCCGCCGCGACGTCGACGTCGACGATCCCGAGGTCCTCGCCAACTACAACCGCGACGGAACCGGCGCTGGCGGCAACGCAGGGGCTGCTCGATGAAGCGGCGCACGCCACTCCGAATCGCAGGCCTGCTGCTCTGGCTGGGAGCCCACGTCTGCGCGGCTTGCGGCGGCACCGACGCTGCCACTGCCACTGCCGCCGACGCTGTCGCCGATGCCGACGCTGTCGCCGCCGCCGACGCTGTCGCCGACGCCGACGCTGTCGCCGACGCCGACGCTGTCGCCGACGCCGACGCCGACGCTGTCGCCGACGCTGCCGCTGTCACCGACGTCGATTCCGTCGCCGACCCCGCCGACGCGGCGCCGCAGCCGTGGCAAAGCGCCCTGCTGCAAGACGGCTACCTCCCGCTGGACGGACCGGCCGGCCAGCGCCTGATCGACTATTCCTGGGCCGGCTACCAGAACGGCGCGGTCGCGCTGCCGCAGCCCGCTTCGCCCGGCGTCGACGTCCAAGCCCTGGGCGCCGATCCATCTGGCGCCACCGACAGCACCGCAGCGATCCAACAAGCCATCGATCAGGTCGCGGCGGCCGGCGGCGGCACGGTCTGGCTGCCGAAGGGGCTGTACCGCGTCGACGGCACGTTGCTCGTCCAGGCCGCAGATACGGTGCTGCGGGGCGCCGGGGCGGCGCTCACGCGGCTGCATTTCACCCGCCACGAGAAGATGTCCTTCGCCGCGCACCTCACCTTCCGCGGCAAGCCGAAGGCCGACGTCGTCGCGTTGCCCTACGTGGCGCCGGGCAGCACCGTCGATCCGAACGCAGCTTGGACGGACGACGTGGTGACGCTGCCGCCGGGGGCGACGCTCGCGGTGGGCGACGAGGTGGCGCTGACGCAATTGGTCACGGAGGGTTTCGTCGCCGAGCACGGCATGACCGGGACCTGGAAGGCCTTCGCCGGCGACCGGGTGCGGATCTGGCGGAGCCGGGTCGCCGCGGTCGCGCCAGCGGCCGGGGGTGGCGTCGCACTGAGCTTGCAGCCCGCATTTCCGGGCGTCGTGCGGCATCGTGACCAGCCCCGCATCGAGCGCATCACCGGCTACCTGAAGAGCTGTGGCGTGGTCGATCTCGCCGTCGGCAACGCCGTGGATTGGGAGGCGGCGTGGGCGCAGGACCAGGTCGCCGCGATCGCCTTCGAGGGGGCGGCTGACGGTTGGGCGCTGCGGGTGGAGAGCTTCGACCCGCCCGGGCCGCAGAGCGAGGGCGTCATGCCGGGGGCGCACCTGCAGTCGGCCGGGATCCGGATCCACGACAGCACGCGGATGACCGTACAGGACTGCCACCTGCAGAAGGCGCAGAACCGTGGCGGCGGCGGCAACGGCTACCTCTTCGAGATCCGCCAATCGACCCATGTCCTCACCCGCGGCTGCAGCGGTCGCCACGGCCGGCACAACTTCATCCAGAATTGGGGCTTCGGCACCGCGGCCTGCGTCTGGAGCGGCATCCTCAGCGAGGGCGGCAAGGCGATGTTCTCGCCGCTGACGGACCTGGCGCCGACTGGCTTCTCGGAATTCCATCACTCGCTCGCGATGTTCAACCTCATCGAAGACAGCGTGCTGCACGACGGCTGGGCGGCGCAGAACCGCGGCGACGAATCTTCCGGCGCTGGCCACACCGCCACCGAGACGACGATGTGGAACCTGCGCGGCGACGGCGTGCTGATCAGCCGCAACTACGGCCACGGCTACGTCATCGGCACCGCGCCATCGCTGCAGCTCACCACCTCGACCGCCGCCGACGGCCTGAGCAAGGGCGGGCTCGGCACCGAGCCGGTCGATTGGGTCGAGGGCGCCGGTGTCGGCGCTTCGCTTTGGCCGCAGTCGCTCTGGGCGTGCCAGCGCGCGCATCGGCTCGGCCTCGGCAGCTGCGGCGCGCCCTGAAGGCTGCGGCTCTGGGAAAAAACGCCTCCGCGCCGTAGCCTGGACCCGCCTTCATCGCCCGGAGCCGAAATGCGTGCGCCCGATGCCCCCTCTCCGCTCTCGCTGGCGATCCCGGCGCTCTGGGTCTTCGTCGTGCCGCTGATCGCCTATTTCCTGGCGGCGCACCACCTCACGACGCTCGCGGAAGGGACCGACGGCGTCGACCTCGGCGCCGTCGCCTGGGAGCGCTGCCGACCCTACGGCTTCTTCCACGACGAACCCGGCCTGCCCGACGGATTTTGCGGCCACGTGCTGCAATTCACCTGGGCCCGCGGCGTCGCGCAGACCCTGCTCGGCGCTGCATTGGTGCTGTTGTTGGTCATCGCCGGCGCTCTCGGCTGGGTCTCGCGGGCACCGAGCGCGCAGCATCGCGGCTATCGGCTGGGCTGGACGGCGCTGCGGGTCTTCGCCGTGCCGCACGTCGTCGGGCAGGGGCTGCTGCTGGTCTTTCTCTCGTTCTGGGTGACGGCGCTGTGGTTCGAGGTCTACCTGCTCAAGCTGATCGTGCTTGCAGCCGTGCTGGCGGCGTTCGGCATGGGCTCGGCCTTCGTCGCCCTCTTTCGCAGCCACGACGACGTGCCGACGCAACACGGAAAGCTCTTGCAGCAGGCGGAGGCGCCGGAATTCTTCGCCGCGGTGCGCGCCTTGGCCGAGCGGATCGGTGTCGCCCCGCCGGACCAGATCGTGGTCGGTATCGACGCGAATTTCTTCGTCACCGAGTCGCCGCTGGAGATCTTCGCCCGCTTCCCGGACGAGCAGGACCCCGCGCCGAAGACGCAGCCCGTCCACGGGCGGACGCTCTTCGCCAGCCTCGCGCTACTGCAGGTGCTGCGGCCAGCCGAATGCGACGCGATCCTGGCTCACGAGCTCGGCCACTTCGCCCATGGCGACACGCAGCAGACGCACGTGCTCAACCCGCTGCTGCGCAGCTTCGCGGGCTATATGCAGGCCGTCGACGACAACTTCACCTTCGGCGTCGCGTCCTGCATGCACGCCTTCCACGCGCTCTTCTTGTGGACCTCGTTGCGCCACGGCCGCGAGGCCGAATTCGCTGCCGACGCGGTCGCGGCGCGCACCGTCGGTGCCGAGCAATCGGCGCACGCCCTGGTCAAGGTGGCGGCCTATGCGAGCTACCGCGACCAACAAGAGGCGACGCTGCTCGAGCGGATGGAGCAGAGCGACGATCTGCGCATCGCCGAGCGCGTCCGGGCCGGATTTCTCGACTATTTGCAGACCGACGGCTTCCGCGAGGAGCTGCTCGCGACCGTCGTCGCGCACCCCTTCGACACCCACCCCCCGGTGGCCGATCGGCTCGAGCGGCTGCAGCTGCCGGCGCCCGATGTGGCGACCTTGGCCGCGATCGCGGTCGCGGCCGAGACGACGCGCTGCGATCAGATCCCGACCGCCGACGCCATCGCCGCCGAGCTCTGGCGGGCCTACGAGGCGCAGTTCGCAGCGCAGCACGACTTCTTCATCGCCCTGCGGCTCGACCCGCAGACCGACGCCGAGATCGCCCACGTCGAGCGGCACTTCCCGCCGCTGCAGATCTCCAGCCAGGGCGCCGCCGGCGACCTCCTCGTCGACTTTCGCGGCATCGTCCTGGCCAGCCAGGAGCGCATCGCCTTCGCCGAGATCCGCGGCCTGACCCACAACGAGCGCACCTTCGGCGGCCCCGTACTCGAGATCGAGCGCGGCGAGGGTAAGACCGAGCTGCCACTCGGCCAATTCGAAGACAAGGGCGCCTACCTGATGGCCGTGGTCGAGCGCTACATGGGGCGCCACCACGTCGCAGCAGCGCAGCGGGCAGCGCGAGAAGACACCGACGCGCCTTGAGCGCAGCAGGAGGAGAGCATGGCGAAGATCAACTGGGTCGGACCGGTCCTATCCTATGGTTCGGCCTACGGTGGCGAGTCACTCCGGGCCGACGCCAAGACCGCGTTGCGCCGGCTGCAGGCGGCGTTGCAGCGCTGCGCCGTCAGCGATGCGCCCTATGAGGCCGAGTTGACCATCTACGACGCTCAGACGCCGGCGCTGCAGCAGGCGACCCGCAGCCAGGGGCCGGGCGACGACGCGGTGGCGGCGCAGGCGCGGGCCGAGCACGGCAGCGTCAACCCGATGGTGGCGCTCGCCGAGGCTGCCTTCGGCCCCGGCAAGCCGCAGCGCTTCGGCGTCGGCGCCGCGGGCGACCTCTGGTCGACGACGTGGAAGATCGAGGCCGACGCGACGCCGGAATTCGACGCGCGTTGGCAGGCGATGGCCGCCTTCGTCGAGACCCACGGCGACGCCCCGAAGATCCACTGGTCGGCACCCCGCAAGGACGAAGCGCCGGGCGATCCGCAGATCGAGCTGATCTTGCATTTTCGCCCCGTCTGGACCGCGCTCGACAGCGCCACGCCGCTGCCGGGACCGCCGCACGACGACCTCACCTACAACCATATCGTCGCCTTCCTGCACCGGCACAGCAGCGCCATCTTCTCGATCCGGCTGCCGATGGCGCAGGTCGACGCCACGTTCGCCGCCTGGGAGCGGGCCTTCTGCGATGCCCTCGGGACCGAGCTGGTGGCGACCCGCTGGAGCCTGGAATCCGTCGCAGCGGAGGGCTTCGCCGCCGGCCACAAGTTGGAGCAGGCGCGCTACCGCCGGCTGGAGTGGAGCGACGACGGCAAGATCGCGATCGCGCCGCCGGGTCCGTGGGACGGCCCACTCGACCGCCTGACCGCGCCGCGGATCAAGGGCAGCGACGATTTTCGCGCCCGCGAAGAGCTCGAGGAGATGCCGATCGGCCCGGTCGCGTTCGGACTGATCGTGCGCATGGGCGCGCTCAAGGGCGCGCCGCTCGAGCGCGGCCAATATGCGCTCTCCGATTTGATGGAGAAGGCCGCGGACCGCACCCCGGTCGCGCCCGCCCTGCGCTGGCTGATGCAGAACCCGCCGCCCTCCAAGCAGCTGCGCAGCATCGCCTACGGCTTCGCGCCGGCCGCCTCGGACCCTTGGCTGCACGAGCAGGCCTACGATTGGCTCGACGGCAAGAAGGTGCCGACGCCGGCGTGGCTCTTCCTCGACGAGCTCCGGGTCTACGCCGAGGACGACCCGAGTGGCGACCACCCGCGTGCCCTCCTCTACGTGACGATGCTGCGCAAGCTGCGCGAGAAGGGACCCGAGAGCCGGCGGCTGCAGTTCTGCGCCGGGCTCACCGGCGTCGACCAGGGCAGCGCCTGGGCGACGGTCCTGCTCGAGGCGGCGAACCCGCCGAAGGGCCACGACGACGGCTCGCCCTACCGCACCTGGGCCCATTTGGTGCTCGGCTGCTGGAAGTCGCGCGAGCGCGTCTCCGACCCGCGGGCCGCCGCCTTCATGGCCGAGCTGCCTTGGGTCCCGCGCCTGGGCGACGACGACTACCTCAGCGATCCCTTCCCGGTCCACGTCCGCTGGAGCGACGAACAGACCGCGGCGCTGTTGGCTGCCGAGCGCGCCTGGCTGGGCGAAGCGGGCTGAGCGCGCCGCCGCGGTTCAGCCGCTGATGAAGGCGAAGACCGTCTTGATGATGGTCTGCACCAGCGATTGGTAGCTCGCCCATTGCTCGGCCGTCTGCGGCGGGGTGTCGATCCACGCCTGCAGCTCGTCGCGCCAACCTTGGACCAGATCGACCGCGGCGCCGGGCACACCGACCGCGGCGGGGTCGGCCAGCACCCGGTCGGCGATGGAGACCAAGGCGCGGGCGTCGTCGAGGTGCGGCTGCGGCGTCTGCACGAAGTCGGGGCGGGCGTCGGCGTTGGCCACCGCCGCGACCAGGACCGTGCTGTGGCGGGCGATGGCGAGGAGCTTGCTGGTGTCGATCGCGTCCTGCTCGTCCGCGGTGGTGTGGTAGACCGAAGAGCTGCCCGAACCGAGGAAGAGCACCGGAACGCCGGCCTCGCGGAAGGGGAGGTGGTCGCTGCGGCCGCCGCCCTCCTGGCCGACGAAGAAGGACGAGACCGGCCAGGTCACGAAATCTCCGGCCACGCCGCTGGCGTTGGCGGCGTGGACCGCGGCGCGCAAGCCGTCGCTGAACTCGGCGTCAGTGGCGAAGCTGCTCGGCTCGCCCGGCACGATCTGCGAGCCGACGTTGTCGACGCTGAACATCGCCGCGACGGCGGAGAGCGGCCACGGCCCGGGTGCGCCCGGCGCACCGGCGTCCGGCGCGCTGGCCTTGGCGACGAAGTCCTTGCTGCCGAGCAGGCCGTCTTCCTCGGCGTCGAAGAGGCAGATGCCGACCGAGCGCCGGGGTCGCGGGTTCGAAGCGGCGAGGGCCCGCAGCACGGCGAGGCCGACCGCCACGCCGGCGGCGTTGTCGATGGCGCCGTTGCAGATCCGGTCCTTCGCCTCGGCGGCGGCCTTGCACTGGCTGCCGGGGTCGTCGGCGTTGCCGAGGTGGTCGTAGTGCGCACCGAGCAAGACGAGCTCGCCACGCAGCGTCGGATCGCTGCCGCGCACCACCGCGCAGAGGTTCACCCCGGCGTCGAAGGGCAGGTCGAAGCCCGCCGCGGCGAGCGGCTCGACGCCGTGGTTGCCGAGGTCGGCCCGCAGCCAGCCGCGCGCAGCGATCCCGCCGGGGCTGCCGTTGTCGCGGCCGTTGAAGTCGTCGTGCGCGAGGACGGCGATCCGATCGAGCAAGAAGTCGAGCTCGATCGCCTTGGCCGCCGCCGCCGCCGCCGCCGCGAGCACGACCGGATCGACGGGCGTGCCGGCAGAAGCGTCGTCGTCCGCGGCCGCAGCGCCGGCGTCGGCGTCGTTCACGGGCGCTGCACAGCCAGCGTGGGTCGCGACGCAGAGTGCCAACAAGGCCGGAGCCCAGCGGCGGCGCGCGCGTCTCATCGCAGCAACCGATAGATCTCGGAGCCGAGGTGGCCGCGCTCGTGCTCCACCGGCCGCCCGTCCACCAGCACCGCCGGCATGCCCGGCAGCCCCAGCGCGTCGATCTCGTTGCCCTGCGCGACCAGGTCTTGCTCAAGCCCTGCCTCGGCGGCGCGGACCTCCTGCAGTTCGAAGCCCTGCCCGCCGCGGCCGACTTGCTCGACCAGGCCGAGGCTGGATGCCTCTGGCTCACTCACCATCAGCGCGAGCAAGTCGAGCAGCAATGCCGGGCGGTTGCGCGCGGTCCAGAGCAGCAAGAGCGCCCGCTCGCGCGACCGGGGCGTCGGGCCGAGCCGGGGCAGGATGCGCACCGCCGCCCGCGCGCCGCGCTGCCGCGCCGCCCAGATGCCGTTCTGCACCGCGACGCGGCCGGCGGCGGTGTCGAGGTCGGCGATGAGGAAGAGGTCGTGGCGGACTTCGCGCGCCCCGAGATCGATGGTCGAGCCGAGCCCCGAGAGTGCGCCGAAGCCGTCGCCGCTCGGCCCACGGACCGCTGCATTGCTCTTCCCGCCGGCGACGATCGCCTCGTAGCCGAGCTGCCCACGGCGGCCTGCTGCGACCGCGAGCGCAGCTTCCAGCGGGGCCTTCCACTGCTCAGCCGGCAAGGCTCCGGCTCGCTTGATGCCGTTGAGGAAGTTGGTCGGCGTCCCGCGCACGCCGAGGCTCTTCGCCAGCGCCATATCGTCCTCGACCTGCTGCGCCAGCTCGGGCAGGCGGCGGTCGGCGTCCCAGCGGTCGATGTCCAGGCCGAGTTGGCCGGCGGTGGCGCGCAGGCCGGCGTCGTCGAGCTTGCCGCCGTCGACGCAGGCATCGACGAATGGCCAGAACTTGCCCTGGCGATGCGCCGCCAGGGCCGCGACGGCGGCGTCTTTGGCCTGGGCGTGGAAGGGCAGCGGCAGGTTCTTCCAGACGATGCGGATCTTGCCTCGGTAGGCCGGCTCCAGCGCGCGCAGGGTGCGCTGCAGGCGGTGGCAGAACGGGCATTGCAGCTCGGAGAAGACGACCCAGGTGACCTCGGCGTTCTCGTTGTCGCCCCAGATCGGATCGCGCGCCGGATCGACCGGGATCTTCCACAGCGAAGGGCCCATCCAGGGCAGCGCAACGGGCTCGACCTGCTGCGAGAAGACGCGGTCCGCCGGGGGCATCGGCGCGTCGTAGAGCAGCGTCCGCAGCAGCTTCGGTCCGGTCACGGGGTCGGCGGCCCGCCAGCTCGCCTCCAGCAGCGCGCCGCCCCGCAGCCCGCGACCCGCCAGCTCGCGGTGCCGCGCCAGCGCCGCGTCGATCTCGCGATGGAAGACCGCGATCGGCTGGGCGCCGGAGAGCAACTTGCCGTTGATGAAGGTCGAGGGCGTGCCGCGTGCGCCGAGCGAGGCTGCCAGCGCCTGCTGCCGGCCGATCACGTCGGATTGCGCCAGCCGATCGAGGTCGGCGCGGTAGGTCTGCATGTCCAGGCCGAGCCGCTCGGCCTCCGCGTCGAGCCAAGCCGGGGAGAGTTGCCGGTAGTTGGCGTTGATCCGGGCGACCATCTCCCAATAGCGGCCTTGGCGGTGCGCCGCCAGAGCGGTGAGCGCCGCCCGCTTGGCCTGGCGGTGGAAGGAGAGCGGGTTGTTGGCCATCACGACGGCGATCTCGTCGGGACGCTCCTGCAGGAGCTGCTCCAAGGTCGGCGCGAGCCGGGCGCAGAAGGGGCATTGCAGGTCGGTGAAGACGACGAGCAGCACCGGTGCGTCGATCGCGCCGCGCCGTGGCAGGTCTGCCGGCCAGCGCGTGGGTGGGCCGTCGGCCAGGGCGGGCAGCGCGTCGCCGGCAGCGATGGGGGTGCCGCGGTCGGCGTCGGTGTGGGCGCCGTCGTGCTGCGCAGCGCCGGCGCAGCCGAAGGTCACGGTGAGCGTCAGGAGGAAGGTCAGTCGTTTCATGCGCCGAGCCTACATCGCGCGCGTGCGGCCGGCTATGTCCCGGTGCGGGCCCACGTGCCGGCGCGGTAGGCGCGGTACGAGAGCACGACCTTGATCACGAAGGCGAGCGGGAAGGCCGCCCAGACGCCCCAGGCGCCGAGGCCGAGCGGGAAGCCGAGCAGCCAGCTCGCGGGGATCTGCAAGGCCGTGACGAAGCCGTTGATCCGCAGGCTGACCATCGTCGCGCCCGCGCCCTGCAGCAGGCCGACGAAGGCGATATGCGCCCCGGCGATCGGCATGCCGTAGCCGAGCAGGTGCATCCACTCCAGCGCATGCCGGCCGAGCAGGCCGTCCGGGTCGACCTCGAAGATGCCGAGGATCTCGTGATCGAAGCCGATCAGCAGCGCCGTGAGCGAGGTCATGATGCCGAGGTTCAAGCCCAGGCTGGCGCGCAGCACCGTCCGCGCCCGCTCCGGCAGCTTGGCGCCGAGGGCCTGGCCGACCAACGCCCCGGTCGCCTGCGCGATGCTCATGCCGGGGACGAAGGCGAGCGCCTGAATCCGCAGCCCGATGCCGTGCGCGGCCACCGCGACCTCGTCGATCCGGCCCAGCATGCCGACGATGCTGAGGAAGGCCGCGTTGAGCACGACCATATCGAGCGCCGCCGGCCAGCCGATCAGCACCAACTGCCGAATCAGCGGCAAATCCGGCCGCCGCAACCGCAGCTGCAGCCGAATCGCCGGCTCTGCGCCGCGGACCAGCAGCGTCACCATCGTCGTCACGCCGATCGCGTAGGCGAGGATCGTGCCCCACGCCGCGCCGGCCAGGCCGAGCGCCGGGAAGCCGAGGTTGCCGAGGATGAAGCCGTAGTTGAACAGCGCGTTCAGCCCGTTGATCAGCAACGCGATGAGGAAGGCGAGCTTGGTATTGCCCACCCCGCGCAGCGCCGCGCCGAAGAGCACGTTGACGTAGGGCAGCGCCGTGGCCCAGAGCATCGGCCGCAGGTACTCGACCGCCAGCTCGACCACCGGCTCGCTGCCCCCCATGACCCGCACGAAGCCCGGCGCGAAGAGGTTGCCGAGCACAGCGACGACCAAGCCCAGGACGACGGTCAACTGCGCGCTCTGCTCCAGCGTGTGCTGCACCCGATCCGGCATCCCGGCGCCGTGCGAGCGCGCCACCGTCGCCACGGTGCCGACGACCAGGCCCATCATCGCCACCATCAGCAGGAAGATGAGCTGCGTCGCGAAGCCGAGCGCCGTCAACGCTTGCTCGGCGTTCTCCAGCCGGCCGCACATCGCGGTGTCGACCGCGAGCGCCAGCACGTTGAGCATGTTCAGGCCGATGATCGGCCAGGAGAGCGAGGCCAGCTGGCGGGCGATCGCCGCTTCGCTCACCGGCTCCTTCGAGGTCACCGCGCCCGCTGGGGGCCCGTGCGCGGGGCGACGGGAGGCGTCCGAGGGAGGGGGCGTCGACAAGGGGCACTCCGCTGCGGACACGCCGCGCGCGACTGCTTGCCAGCCAGGGCCGGCGATGGCAACCACCGCCTGGCGAACGCTCTGTTCCGCGAGGCGACCGGCGCGCGCTCTCCGCTATTGGCAGACGCCGCAGCTCGCGCCGCTGCAGGACTTCGACTTGGCGCCCGCAGCGCTGCAGCAATCCTGATACGCCGTCTTGCTGCAGGAACTATCGCAATAGCAGCCGTAGACCGGATGCTTCACCGAGGAGCCGCACATGCCGAGCTCGTCGCAGGGGTGGACCTTGCCCGCGGCGCAGGCGCCGGTGAGCGTGCAGGTGCCGGTCTTGCCGTCGAGCGAGCAGGTCGCGTCCTGCTTGCCGGGCACGGTCTGCTCGGCGCCGAGGTAGCAGAAGTCCTCGGTGCAGCCGTTGCCGTCGCTGTAGGAGCTCTTGCAGCCGCAGTCGAGCGCCGCGTTCTCGTCGGTTCGCAGCAGCAGGCCGTCGGTATTCTTGCTCGAATTCGCGACCTCGCCGACCACGATGATGCCGCCGCCGAGGAGCTGCGTCGCGTGGCTGATCTGATCGTCGCGCAGCGGGTCGCGGGCGGCGTCCTTCACCTCGGTCACCGCACCGCTGGCGACCTGCACGCGCCAGAGCCGGCCCTCGTCGTTGGCGCCCTCGAAGCGACCGGCGACCAGCAGCGCGTTGTTGATCACGGCGATGCCGAGGGCCTGCCCAGGGTGGGTGCCGGGCGCCACGGACCAGCCGAGGTCGCCGTTCTTGTCGACCTTCGCCAGCAGCAGCGAGCCCGAACCCGCCGCGAAGCCACCGGCGACATAGTGCGAACCGTCGAGCATCGTCACCAGGCCGCCGACGCTGTCGTCCTTGCCGGTCGAGACGGTCTTCTTCCACACCGTCTGGCCCGACTGCGAGAGGCGAAGCAGCGCCACGCCGGCGGAGGATGGCAGCTCACCTGCGACCACGACCTCGCCCTTGCTGACCAGCGAGATCCCGCCGACCACCTCGAGGTCGCCGACAGCGTGCGTCGCCGTCACCGCGAGCTTGGCGTCGAAGCGACCGACCCAGCCAAACTTGCCGCTCGTGCCAGATCGATAGCCGCCCGCGACGTAGGGTGGGCTGCCGAAGCTCGCATCGACGCAGAGGAAGCGCGCCTTGTCGTAACCCGAGCCCGGCGGCACCAGCGTATCGGCGAGCTTGCTGCCG
>JACKFC010000067.1 GCA_020632665.1 Deltaproteobacteria bacterium | reverse complement strand
ACGCCCTCGCCGAAAGACAGGCCAGACAGAAACTCTCGCCCCGCATTGGCGGGGAGAGATGCCGTAGCCGAAGGCGGAGGCAGAGAGGGGCACCATGAAAAAGCGCGCCCCTGGGCGCTCCACCGCTGGGCTGCGGCGTGCCGAACGGCTCCTGAATCTTGGTGCTCCCCTCTCTGGGCCTACGGCCCATCTCTCCCCGCAACAGCGGGGAGAGAGCTTCAAGCGCTCGGAACAACTCGACAGGAAAGATTCAGGCTCTCCAGCAATGGCGGGGAGAGAGCTTCAAGCGCTCGGAACAACTCGATGGCGTAGGCCGCCAACCTACCGCCGTGAATCGCCGCCGCGCGCCGCTTCGCCCGACTCGACCCGATAGAAGCCGACGACGAAGCCATCCTGCTGCCGCCACCAAGCGAAGGGGTCGTCCCACTGCACCGGCGCGCGCTCTTCCCACAGCGGCTGCAGCCGCGCCCGCGCACGTAGCTCCCGGCAGCTCTGGTTCGGCCCCTTTTCGGTCGGTGTCGCGCGATCGCGGGCGTAGCAGCGGGTGCCGAGCAGCGCGTAGGTCTGCCGGCAGCCGGCCGGGGCGGGGCCTTCGCGCAGGTCGAGGACGCGGTGGCCACGGGCGCGGAAGAGGTAGTCGGGGTGGTAGCGGTGCACTTCCCGGCCGTAGGGCGGGTCGTGGTCGCCGAGGCGGAGGATGCAGGCGGGCTCGGCCGGGAGCAGGGCCAGGGCGCGGCGGAACATCGTCTCCTCCAGCCGCTGGTTGCTCGGACGCAGCAGCACCGGGACGGTCGCGACGGTGGCCAGCAGCCAGGCGCCGAAGATCAGCGCCCGGCGGCGCGGGAAGCGCGCCGGATCGCGATCGCGCAACGTGGCGAGCAGCTCCGGGAGCGCGGCGGCGGCCAAGGCGCAGACGACGGTGGCGCTGCCCGCCATCAACCGCGGCACCGAGATCCGCGGCAAGTCGAGCGTATAGACGCCGCCCCAGAGCAAGAGGAAGAGCCACAGCCAGACCAGCCGGCGTCGCTCCGCGCCCCAGCCGAAGGCGAGGCCGAGCGCGGCGAGCGCGGTGGTGACGATCGGGAAGTGGTGCGGCCAGAACACGATATTGTCGAGGAAGACGCGGACGGGAAGCCAGATCAGCGGCGCGAAGCCGGCGTGCAGCTCGGTCGAGCGCTCGATCGTGTTGCGCGCATGCGGCAACGCAAGCGCCGCGAGCAGCAGCGCCAGCGCGACGAGCCCGGGAGCGGCCCGTCGCAGCCGTTCGCGCTCGCCCGAGGCCAGCGCGAGGGCGACCGCGAATCCGGGCGCGACCACCAACTGCTCCGGCCGGCTGACCATGGCGAAGCCGAACGCCGGTACGGCGGCGAGCAGATCGAGGCGGTGGCCGTCCTGCAGCCAACGCCAGAGCAGCCAGCCGCCGGTCCAGAGCGCCAGCACGATGGGGATGAGGTTGCTCTCGGTCGCCGCGCCATGGATCAGCAGCGGCGCCGAGCCGACCAGGACGGCGGCGGCGGTGGCGGCGCCCGGCCGGGCCGAGAAGCGCGCGACCCAGGCCACCAACAGCGGCAGGGTGAGGATGGCGAGCAGGCGATGCAGCGTCGCGACGCTCTCGTGGTCGACGCCGAGGACCTGCAGCGCGACGTGGTGCAACACGTGCCCGCCGGCGCCGTAGCGAGGGATCTCTTCCAGCAGCAGGGCGAGGTCGGTCTGCCGATAGCCCATGAACATCGTGACCAACGTGCTCGGCACCAACAGCCGGCCGAGCGCGGCCAGCCCCAGCGCGACGAAGACGGGCCGCCGCTCCGGTCCACGCCAGAGCGTCCCGAGCGCCGTCGGCAGCGCCCGCAACAGCAACGCCAGTGCGAAGAGCGCCAGCAGCGCCTCGGCGATCCAGAGCTGGGCAGCAGCGAACGGCGCCACCTCCTGCCCCGCCCCTCCGGCGAAGCGGGCGATGCCACGATGCGGCGAGAGCCCCGGACCAGAGGCGTGACCGCGCCCCGCCGCATCGCCACGGGAAGAGCCAGCGCCAGCGCCGCCTGCGCCCTTCGGCGGCAAGGCGCGCGAACCGTCGTCGTGGGCCCGCAGCGCGGCGACCACCTCGCCGAGCAAGGCCAGGGCCGCGGCGTCGGCGGTGGCGTCGAGCCGCCCCTCGTGCGCCACGGCGAAGCCCTTGGTCTCGGCGAAGGCGCGCTCGCCGGGGACTTTGGGCGTCACGCGGACCACGAGCTTGGCCCCGGCCGGGCCGTCGAAGTGGACGCGGGCGAGCCCTGGCCCGAGGCTCAGCTCGGCCAGCAACCAGCCGGTGGTCGGCCGGAACTCCGGGCCGAGCAGGTCGGCGGCGCTGGTCACCGGCGTCGGCAGCGCCACGGCCGCCGGCTCTGCCGCACACGGCCGGGGAGCGAGGCAGCAGGCGGCGAGGAGCAGCGCCAGGGCGGCCACGGACCAGCGCGCGCGCATCAGGCCCTGGTGCGTCGCCGGCGCCAGAGCCAGAGCGCGGCGCCCAACAGCCCCAGCGCGGCGGCGCCAGCGGCGAGTAGGCGGTTGCGGGTGGCGGCCTCACGCTCCTTGCGCGGGTGCTCCCACTCACTCTCGCAGATGGCTGGGTTGGTCCTTTGGCATTCCTCGAGCGCGGCGAGCATCCGGCGGACGCGGGCCTCCTTCACCTCGTGGTGGCGGTCGCTGCCCATGCTGCCGGCGAGGTAGAGGCGTAGGTCGGCTGCGGCGCGGGCGCGGTCGGTGTCGCGCAAGATCTCGGCGCGGCAATAGTAGACGTCGGGATCGGGCAAGCGGCCGTCGGCGATGCGGTTGAGGACCGCGAGGGCTTGCTCACGCTTGCCGAGGTTGAAGTCGTTCATCGCCATGTAGATCCACAGCCGGTCCTCGCCGTCGCGGCGGCCGACGAGCGGACGCAACATCTCGTTGCTCGCCTCGTATTGGTCCTCGTAGTGCAGCAGCACGCCGGCCATGAAGCGAGCGACGTCGTCGTTGGGATCGGCGGCGACGCGGGCGCGGTAGCGCTGCAACGCTGCTTCGCGATCGAAGCCCGAGTGCATCACGACGTTGCTGAGGTGGCCGAGGACACGCGGCACCGGCGGCTGGATCGCGCCGACTTTCTCGTAGCGCGCGAGGGCATGGTCCCAGTCGCGGTGCCGGCGGGAGAGCGCCGCCGCCGCCGAGAGCAGCATCGGATCGTCGGGGAAGGCGGCGAGCGCCGCCGCCGCGGCGGCTTCGGCAGCCGGCGCGGGGGGCAGGTCGCTGCGCGCGCGCAGCTCCGTGACCCAGGCCGCGACGCAGTCGACGTGGCCGCTGCGGATGCGCTCGGCCAGGGCGGCGGCAAGCTCGGCGGCCTGCAGCTGGTGCAGCGAGTGGGCCGCCGCGACCGCGCCGCAGTCGACCTTGCGCTCGGGCCAGAAGGCGAGCAGCGCGTCGAGGTCCGCGGCCTCACCGCGCAGCCACGCTGCGACGGCGCGCACGTCCGGCGCGGCGTCGGCCGGCAAGTTGCGGAGCGCGGCCATCGCCCCGGCCTCGTCGCCAGCGTTGCGCAGCGCGATGGCGTAGGCCAGCCGCGGCTCCGGCCGCGAGGGCGGCGACACCTCCCGCAACGCCTGCAGCGCGGCGGCCTTGTCCTTGTGGCCGAGGGCGATGGCCGATGCGTCGATCGCCGCGTGCAGCGCCCGCTCCTCGGCGGCGAAGTCCTTCGGCGGTTGCGGCTTCGCGGTCGCCAAAGGGATCACCCAGCCCAGCGCGCCACCGCCTGCCTCGAGCCGCGCCCGCAGCTCGGCGAGGTCCGCCTCGGAGGCCGGGCCCGGCTCGGCGACCAGAGCGACCGAGCCGACGCGAAACGCGCCCGCCGGCGCGGCGTCGGGGTGGACCAGGCGAACCAAGAGCCGCGGCGAGGCAGCGTCGCCGGCGCGGACCACCACCTGCGCCTTCTCGATCTGCGCGGCGAGCGCCGTGCCGTCGGCGAGTGGACGGTCGAGCGCGAGGAGCGCCGTCACCTGCGTCGCGGCAGACGGCGGCAGCACCGGCTCCACGGCGAGCCCGGCGCGCGGCGAGAGCGCGACGGCAGCAACGACGAGCGACGCCAGCAACGCGGCGCGCGCGGCGAGCCGGCGGGCGCGCACGGGATGCGGGCGGGGCCAACGGAAAGCGATCGCGGTCATTGGGGCTCCGTGCGTCCCGAAGCGGCCGGGCGCGGCTGCCGGCAAGGTCGCCGAGGGCCGGGGGGGTGTCAACGGAGCGCGACGGCGGGGGTCTGATCGCGGCGCTAGCGCAAGCCGGAGAGGACCTGCTCGGGTGTCATTCCATGGTGGCGTGCCGCGGCGTCGACAATCGCACGCAGCGTGCCGAACTCGAGCGGGTCGTGAACTGGCA
>JACKFC010000066.1 GCA_020632665.1 Deltaproteobacteria bacterium | reverse complement strand
ATCGCACGGCGGGGTTGCTCGCGTGGATACCGACCGGCGCCGACGCCGATACCGCGTTCGGCGTCAACGTCGCGACGCAGAGCTTCGTCGGCAGCGCCCCCTCCGGCATCACCGGTATCGGCGGGCTCGGAGGGCTCGCCGGCGGCGTGGGGCTCGGGGTGCTCGGTGGCCTCAGCGGCGAGTCGCCCTCGCTGACGGCGACGGCGGAGCGCAGGCTCGCCCCGGCGCATTGGCTCGGCCTGACCCTCGCCGTCTCCTACGCCGACCAGAGCGCCAGCAGCGCGGCGAACAGCAGCAGCTCCGCGGCCGAAGTGCAGAGCGCGTCGCTCTCGGCGGCGGCGGCGGTGAGCTGGCGCATGGTCTGGAACCCGGGGAGCCGGGTCGAGGTCGGGCCCTTCGCGATGCTCGGCTACCGCCGCGTGGCGAGCGACGCGACCACCCAGCTGCTCGACGCCGACGGCAAGGTCGACGCGACCAGCGAATCCAGCGCGCGCAGCCAGAACGTCGCGATCTCGGGGGGGCTGAACCTCGACGCGCAGCTGAGCGAGCACGTCGGGCTGCGCCTGGCCGTGCAGCTGGCGCAGGCGGGTTGGTCGACCCAGTCGGCCGTCTCGACCAGCGATACGGCGCAGACCTCGCCGAGCGAGTCGGAGTCGACGTCGGTCAGCGGTGGGCTGGCGATCGCGCCGAGCCTGGGGCTGCGCGTCCGATTCTGATTCCCCGCGACTTCGCAGCATCGCGTTCTTGCGCCACGACCCCGCCAACCGCACGATGGACGTCGATCCGTCGTCGACCGCTGGCGGTCGTGGAGCCCAGATGCAGATGCAGACCCTTCGGCTCCTCGCCCTGCTGCTGCTGATCACCGCCTGCGGTGGCGAAAAGCCCGGAACCACGGCCAACACCGGGGCAGCCGACGCCGTCGACGCCGTGAACGCGGCCGACGCGACCGCCGACACCTCCGCCGACAGCGCCGGCGATACCGTCAGCAGCGATGCCGCCACGTCCGACGCCGGCCTCGACTGCCCCGGTGGGGTCGGCTGCCCGTGCAGTAGCAACCTCGACTGTGATTTCCCGATCTGCGTGCAGGCCGCCGCGGGTCGGGTCTGCGCCCGGCCCTGCGTCGACGCCTGCCCCGACGGCGAGAGCTGCGTGCTCTACGCGCCGCCCGGCTCCGATACCGTCAGCGTCTGCGCCCCCACCGGCGGCTTGCTCTGCCTGCCCTGCGACGACGACGCGCAATGCCGCACCATCGGCGCCGAGGCCGCCACCTGCGTCAGCCACGGCGCGAACGGCGGCTTCTGCGGCCTGCCCTGCGTCGCCGACCCCGACTGCCCGCAAGGCACCGTCTGCGCCGACCGCATCACCCGCGCCGGCGCCGCGACGCGGCAATGCGTCCCGGAGAAGGCCGCCTGCACCTGCTCGCCGGGCGCCGTCGCGGCGAGCGCCAAGACGACCTGCTACCTGCCCGACGTCAAGCAGGCCGGTCGCTTCTGCGCTGGCGTGCGGAGCTGCTCGAGCGGCGGCTTGACCGATTGCCAGCCGATCGAGGGCGCCGCCGCCTGCGTCGACACCCAATGCCTGCAGGACGGCAGCGTCGGCCTGCCGCCCCTGGCCGACGACACCGCCTGCAACGACGGCGTGCTCTGCACCACCGGCGACACCTGTCAGGGCGGCCGTTGCAGCCCCGGCGCGCTCGACTGCGAATGCCAGAAAGACGCCGATTGCCCGGACGACGGCAACCCCTGCAACGGCAAGCCCTATTGCGATACCACCAGCGGCAAGGGCAGCTGCAAGACCAAGCCGGGCTCGCCGGTCGAGTGCGATACCAGCGCCGATACCGCCTGCCTCTACACCCTCTGCGATCCCACCGACGGCGCCTGCAAGAAGGTCGACGCCAAGCTCGACGCGCCCTGCGACGACGGGCAGAACTGCACGGTCGGCGACGTCTGCGACGGCAAAGGCGGCTGCGTCTCGGGCATCGACGTCTGCTCGTGCACCCAGGACGAGGACTGCCTGCAAGACAACGACAAGTGCAACGGCGTGCAATATTGCGACAAATCCGCCGTTCCCTTCACCTGCAAGGCGAACCCGGCGACGGTCGTGGTCTGCGAGACCAGCGCCGACTCGGTCTGCGCCCAGACGGTCTGCGAGCCCAGCACCGGCCAGTGCGGCAAGGTCCTCGGCGCCGACAACAAGCTCTGCGACGACGGCACCGACTGCACCGCCAACGACGCCTGCAAGCAGGGCAAATGCACGCCGGGGCAATACGTCTGCCAGTGCAAGAGCGACGCCGACTGCGCCAACAAGGACGACGGCGACCTCTGCAACGGCGTGCTCTATTGCGACTTGGCCAAGGGCGGCTGCGTGCTCAACCCGGCGACGGTGGTGGTCTGCCCGACCGCCGACGATACCGCGTGCAGCAAGACCGTCTGCGCGCCGAAGATCGGGCAATGCCTGCAGCAGAACGTCAACCAGGGCGGGGCTTGCGAGGATGGGCAGATCTGCACCGTCGGCGACACCTGCCAGGATGGCGCCTGCCTTTCCGGCAAGCCCGGCGGCTGCGCCTGCCAGAGCGACGTCGAATGCGCCGGCAAGGATGACGGCAACCTCTGCAACGGCACGCTCTTCTGCAACAAGGCGAGCGGCCAGTGCGAGCTCGACCAAGCGTCGATCGTCACCTGCCCGAGCGTCGACGATACCGCCTGCCTGAAGAACCTCTGCGACCCGAAATCCGGCACCTGCAGCAAGAAGGCCACCGCCAAAGGCGCCCCCTGCGACGACGGCAACGCCTGCACCGTCGGCGACGCCTGCGCCCTGGGTGACTGCAAGAGCGGCGTCAACACCTGCATCTGCAAGGCCGATTCGGATTGTAAGGACAAGGAAGACGGCGACGCCTGCAACGGCACCCTCTTCTGCGACGTGAACCTCACCAATCCGGTCTGCAAGTTGAACCCGGCGACGGTCGTATCCTGTCCGAGCGGTCAGGATACGGTCTGCGCCATCAACACCTGCAACAGCCAGAGCGGCGCGTGCGAGATGGTGCCGCAGCCCAACGGCAAGGCTTGCGTCGACGACGGCCCGTGTTCGGTGAAGTCGGCCTGCGTCGACGGCGCGTGCAAGGTGCTGCAGAGCAAGCAATGCGACGACGGGCTGGTCTGCACCGACGACGCCTGCGACCCGAAGATCGGCTGCGTCCACACCGCCAACAAGGCGAAGTGCCCCGACGACGACCCCTGCACCAAAGACGAGGTCTGCAACGACAAGACCTGCACCGTCGCGCCGGTGGTCTGCGACGACGGCAATATCTGCACGCTCGACGCTTGCGCCAAGCCGATCGGCTGCCTGCACGCCGCCGCCGCCAACGGCTCGGTCTGCAACGACGGCTCGTCCTGCTCGCTCGAAGAGACCTGCCAGAAGGGTAGCTGCACGGTGCAGAAGGAGGTCGTCTGCGCCGACGATCGGGTCTGCACCGACGATAGCTGCGACCCGAAGACCGGCGCCTGTGTCTGGTCACCGACGGCGCAGCAGGGCAAGGCGTGCGAGGCGAGCGGCAAGGGCACGTGCCAGGGCACGGCGTGCGTCTACGAGACGGCCGATATCGCCTTCGTTTGGGTCCCGGGTGGCAAGACGGCGATGTCGATCTTCGGGCAGAACTACCCCTTGGTCGAGCAGGTCTTCCTGCCGCCGGTGGTGGTGCAGGTCAGCGGCTTCTGGATCATGCGCGACGAGATGAGCATCGCGCTGCACGATAAATGCGTCGTCGGCGTCGCGCCCTTCGACGGGGTGAAGAAATGCTTCGAGCCGGTGCACTACAACGGCATCGGCTCGGGCTCGGGCGAGACCTGCAAGGGCGCGCCGGGGATCACGGCGAACCATCCGCAGGCCTGCATCGGCCACAACGGCGCGCTCACGGCCTGCCTGCACCTGCTCGGGCCGCACGGCAAGGTCGGGCAACTGGCGACCCAGGCGCAGTTCAGCCGCGCGGCGCGGGGCGGCTGCGAGCAATACGCTGGTGAGTGCATCACCTCGGCGCGGGTCTATCCCTGGACCGACAAGCCGTACGATCCCGCCTACGACGCCTGCCAATTCGCGAAATGCGGTAGCACGTCGCAGCCGGTCGGTGGTGGCAAGGACGTCTCGCCCTACGGCGTGCACGACCTCGCCGGCAACGTGGTCGAGATCTCCCGCGACTACTACTTCGGCGCGTGGTTCTACCAGCTCGCCCAGGCCGCCACGATGGCCGTCGATCCGGTGCAGAAGAGCTACGGACCGCCCTACAAGGCCGTCGGCATGGGCGGCGACTATACCGCGAACAAGGCCGGCTACATGACGGGCGTCTACCTGCGGCAGATCGATATGGAGCCGCAGCCGCGCAACGGCATCCGCTGCGTCTGGGAAGGCCCGTAGAGACGCGACCAGAAAATGCAGTGTCGCATTTTCTGGCCGAGTCTCTCTCCTGTTCTCTGGGGGGCTAGGCGCCCCCAGGTCGCGAGAAGCGTGG
>JACKFC010000065.1 GCA_020632665.1 Deltaproteobacteria bacterium | reverse complement strand
AGCCCGCGCGCACGGTCCGGACGGCCAAGCCGAAATTCCGGCTGCTGCTCGGCGAGGAGGCGCGCTGATGGCCATCTCGCTCGCATCCCTGCGCACCTCGACGGCTCTGCGCCCCCCGCGCGTGCTGATCCACGGCGTCGCCGGCATCGGCAAATCCACCTTCGCCGCGTCCGCCGACGCGCCGGTGTTCGTCCTCACCGAGGACGGTCTCGGCAAGCTCCAGGTGCCGCACTTCCCGTTGGCGACGAGCTACGCCGAGGTCGCCGAGGCACTCGACGCCCTGCTCGACGAGGACCATGCCTATTCGACGGTGGTCGTCGACAGCGTGGACTGGCTGGAGCCGCTGATCTGGGCCGAGGCCTGCCGGCGCAACGGCTGGCAGTCGATCGAAAGCCCCGGCTTCGGCAAGGGCTACGCCGAGGCGCTGACCATCTGGCGCGAGTACATCGACCGGCTGAACGCGCTCCGCGACCGGAAGGGCATGGCGGTCATCCAGATCGCCCACACCGACATCAAGCGCTTCGACAGCCCCGAGCACGAACCCTACGACCGGTACGTGATCAAGCTGCAGGCCCGCGCCTCCGCGCTGCTGCAGGAGCACTCGGACGTCGTGCTCTTCGCCAACTACCGGATCTCGGTCAGCAAGTCCGACGTCGGCTTCAACAAGAAGGTGACCCGGGCGCTCGGGTCCGGTGCGCGCGTCATGCACACCGAAGAGCGCCCCGCCTTCCTCGCCAAGAACCGCTACGGCCTGCCGGAAACCCTCCCGCTCGAGTGGTCGGAGTTCCTGGCCGCCATGCCCCAATCCGCCTGATTACGACTGAAAGGACAGCACGATGGCACGTTTCGACACCGCCTTTGACGCCGCCGGCATCGAGCCCACCACCGCCTACGAGATCCTGCCCGCGGGCAAGTATCGCGCCCAGATCGTCGAGAGCGAGATGCGCGTCACGAAGAACGGGATGGGGAAGTATCTCTGGCTGATGCTCGACATCCTCGAGGGGCCGCAGCAGGGCCGCAAGGTCTTCGACCAGCTGAACCTGGTGAACGCCAACCCGACCACGGTCGAGATCGCGCAGCGCACGCTGTCGGCGATCTGCCACGCCACGGGCAAGCTGCAGGTGAACGACAGCGAGGAGCTGCACCTGATCCCGATGACGATCCAGGTCGGCGTGAAGCCCCCGAAGGACGGCTACGGCGAGCGCAACACGATCCGCTACCTGGTGCCGGAGGCCCCGGCGCAGGCGACCCCGCCCAAGCCCGCATCGACGCAGCCGGCCAGCGCGCCCGCCCAGGCGACCGCCCGCCCGGCCACCGCGCCCTGGAACCGCAAGAGCTGACGCCCTCGGCCGCCGCGGGCTGACACTCGCGGCGGCCCGGACATCGCAAGACCCGAGAGACCGACCATGACCAACACCACCGACGCGGCCTGCGCGGCCGCGAACGCCCCCGGCTTGCCTGACGACACCCGGCGCCTGATCGAGATCGAGGACGCCATCGCGAAGATCCGCACGCAGATCGCGACCGCCGATCTGACGCGGCAGCGGACAGCGAAGCCGATCGACCCCGACTGGTTTCACCGCGCGCGCACGGCGCTGCGTCACCTCAATCGCGAGCGCGCCGAGATCGTCGCCCGTCAGGGTGGCCGCCGCCGGCGCGAACGGCTCAAGGACATGATCATCGCCATCCTGCGCGAGCGCCATAACGGCGCCGCCTGGACGGCTGTGCTGGCGGAGGCGCGGGCGCGGCTCGAGCGGGAGGAGGCGTGCTGATGGCCGAGCTCCCCGAACCCCCGACGCCGAGCCTCTCCGCGATCTACGCCTCCTACGAGGCCCGGCAGGGCGACGGCTTCCGCGACCACCTCGGCGCCTCGCTGATCGGCAAGTCCTGCGCCCGCGCGCTCTGGTACGACTTCCGCTGGGCCACGCCCGCGCGGCACACCGGCCGCATCCTGCGGCTGTTCGAGACCGGTCAGCTGGAAGAGGCCAGGCTCGTCCGCGACCTGCGCGCGACCGGCGCCACGGTGCTGGAGGTCGATCCCGAGACCGGGCGACAGTTCCGCGTCGAGGCGCATGGCGGGCATTTCGGCGGCTCGCTCGATGCGGTCGCCCTCGGGCTCTTGGAGGCGCCGAAGACCTGGCACGTCGTCGAGTTCAAGACGCATTCGGCGAAGAGCTTCGCCGAGCTGGTCGCCAAGGGTGTCGTGCTCGCCAAGCCCCAGCACGCCGCGCAGATGCAGGTGTACATGCACCTGACCGGCATCACGCGGGCGCTCTACGTCGCGGTCTGCAAGGACACCGACGCGCTGCACATCGAGCGCGTCCCGGCCGACCCCGAGATGGGCGAGCGTCTGCTGGAAAGGGCGCGGCGGATCATCTTCGCCCAGCACCCGCCCGAGCGGATCAGCGCAGATCCCGCATGGTTCGAGTGCCGGTTCTGCGACCACCACGGGCTCTGCCACGGTGAGGAGGCCGCGGCCGTCACCTGTCGGTCCTGCCTGTATTCGACGCCTGTCGAGGGTGGTTGGCACTGCGCACGCCACGATCGGCTGCTCGACCCGGTCGACCAGCGCCGCGGCTGCGCCCGGCACCTATTCATCCCCGATCTGGTCCCCGGCGAGGTGACCGACGCAGGCGAGGACTTCGTCTCCTACCGCATGCGCGACGGCTCGGTCTGGACCAACGACGCCCGCGAAGAGGAGGCCGCCGCATGCTGACCCTGCGCCCCTACCAGCAGGCCGCGATCGCCTCGATCTACGGCTATTTCGAGAAGGAGAGCGGCAACCCGCTCGTCGTGATCCCCACGGCCGGCGGCAAGAGCCTCGTCATGGCCGCCTTCATCGACGGCGTGCTAAAGGCTTGGCCGGACCAGCGCGTGCTCATCGTCACCCATGTCCGCGAACTGATTGCGCAGAACCATGCCGAGATGCTGGGGCTCTGGCCCGAGGCGCCGGCGGGCATCTACTCGGCCGGGCTCGGCCGCCGCGACGCGCGGGCCCGGATCCTCTTCGCCGGCATCCAGTCGATCCACGACAAGGCGACGCGCATCGGCCATGCCGATCTGGTGCTGATCGACGAGGCCCATCTGATCCCCGGGCGGTCGAACACCATGTATCGCCGCTTCCTCACGGACCTGGAGGCGATCAACCCGGCGCTGAAGGTGATCGGCCTGACGGCGACGCCCTTCCGGCTCGACAGCGGCATGCTGCACGAGGGCGAGAACGCGCTCTTCACCGACATCGCCTACGAGGTGTCGGTCCGCGACCTGATCGATCAGGGCTATCTCTCCCCGCTCATCTCGAAACAGACGCAGACCCGCCTCGACGTGACCGGCGTGGGATCGCGCGGCGGCGAGTTCATCGCGCGCGATCTCGAGGACGCGGTCGACCAAGACGCCATCACGCGCGCAGCCGTGGCCGAGGTCATCGCCCATGGCGGGACGCGGAGGTCCTGGCTCGCCTTCTGCTCGGGCGTGCGCCACGCCACCCATGTCGCCGAGGAGTTCCGCCGCCGCGGGGTCAGCTGCGCCACCATCTTCGGCAAGACGCCGAAGGACGAGCGCGACCGGATCGTCGCCGCCTTCAAGCGCGGCGAGATCAGGGCGCTGGCCTCGATGGGCGTGCTGACGACGGGCTTCAACGCGCCGGCCGTCGATCTGATCGCCATGCTGCGGCCCACCAAGTCGGCCGGGCTCTATGTCCAGATGGCCGGTCGGGGCACGCGGCTCGCCGAGGGCAAGGAGAACTGCCTAGTTCTCGATTTCGCGGGGAATGTCCGCCGGCATGGTCCAATCGACCTCGTGCGGCCGAAACGGCCGGGCGGTCCGGGCGACGGGCCGCCGCTCACGAAGATCTGCCCCGAATGCGGGACCATCGTGGCCATCGCCGCTCTCGAATGTCCCGGCTGCGGCTTCGAGTTCCCCGGCCGCGAGGTGAAGCTCGAGCCGACCGCCTCGACGCTGGAGGTGCTGTCGACCGGCAAGCCGCAATGGGTCGGCGTCACCGACGTCACCTACAGCCGCCACGAGAAGCGCGGCGGGCGGGTCTCGCTCAAGGTCACCTATCGCTGCGGGTTCGCCTTCCACACGGAATGGGTCTGCTTCGAGCACGAGGGCTATCCGCGCCGAAAGGCCGCGGGCTGGTGGCGCGAGCGGGCGCCCGATCTGGAGATCCCTGCGTCCGTCGACGAGGCGCTCATCCTTGCAAACGAGCTGCGTCGCCCCACCGAGATCGCCGTCCGCCCTGCGGGCCGCTTCACCGAAATCACCGCCTACAGGTTCGCCCCATGCCTTACCGCCGTGCCGGGCTCTGCGCCGTCTGCCATCGAGAACCCCGCGGCTGGGGCTGGTTCGACGCGCGCTTCCGCATCTCCGACCCGCGGCGCGACACGAGCCGCAGAGACCTCTGCAGCCGGGCTTGCCAGGACATCTGTCACCGGAGGTCGGGCATGATCGATCCGACCCCCAATGAGACGGCGGCCATGGTCGAGGGCGGCAAGGCCGGCGGCGCCTATCTCGACAGCCTCGGCCGGACCGATCTCGCCCTGCTGAGCGAGGAGGAGTGGGACACCTTCGTCGAGGTGATCGTCACCGGCTACTGCGACCACCTGCGCGACCTGGCGGCGAAGGACCGTGCCCGGCTCGACGGCATGATCCCGGAGGTGCCCTTCTGATGGCGGACACCTCGTGGATGGCG
>JACKFC010000064.1 GCA_020632665.1 Deltaproteobacteria bacterium | reverse complement strand
AGCCGGGCCGCCGGTCGTCGAGCGCAGCGCGCCCTCGAAGAGGACGTTGCTCGGGGTTGCCGAGGCCAGCGCGGGGGCGAGCAACGCCGCCAGCGCGAGGCACATGGCGGTGAATGCAGTGTTTTTCCGGATCGGGTTCATCGTGCCTTCCTTCTTGGCTGCGTGGTGGCTCGGGGCGCGTCGTCCGCGACGACTACTTGCCGCCTAGCCAAGCCTTCAGCCAGGCGTAGAAGCCGGCGTCGAGGACCGTATTGCCCTGACCCTTGGCCTCGCCTGCGGTGAGGCTGGCTCCTGCGCTGGCGCGCATGCCATATTTGGCGCCGTTGCCAGCTGCGGCATCGATGCTCGCCGACGCCATGCGACCGCTCACGCCGGTGGGCGCGCAGCCCTCGTCGGTGATGCCGTCGCAGGTGTCGTCCTTGCCGTTGCCGCAGACTTCCTTCTGCAGCGGCAGCACCTCGCCCGAACAGGCGGTCAGCTGGCCGCTCTCGGTGCAGGTCTGCGTGCCGGCCTTGCAGATGCCCTTGCCTTCGGTGCCCGGAGCGCCGGAGTAGCAGGCGACGGGCTGCCCGACCGCCGAGGTATTCACACATTCGCCGGTCTTTTCGTCACAGCTGTCGACGGTGCAGGAGAGCTTGTCGTCGCAATCCTTGGCCGGTCCCGCGAGGCAGGTGTAGCTCGTCGCGCCGTCACCGCAGGTATCGGTGGTCGTGCAGGGGTTGCCGTCGTCGCAGCTGCCGCTCTTCTTCGCGTGCTGGCAGTCACCCGTCTTGGTGTCGCAGCTGTCGTCTGTGCACTGCTCGTTGTCGTCGCAGCTCTTCGCCGCGCCGGCGACGCAGGCCTTGTCCTTGCAGGTGTCGTTCTCGGTGCAGGCGTCGCCGTCAGCGTCACACGGCGCGGTATTGGCGACGTTGCTGCAGCCGGCTTGTGCGTTGCAGGCGTCGTCGGTGCAGGGGTTGTTGTCGTCGCAGCTGAGCTGCAAGCCGGCGACGCAGGCGCCCGACTTGCAGGCGTCGTCCTTGGTGCAGACCGAGCCGTCGGCGTCACAGGCGGTGCCGTCGGCCTTCGGCGCCTTGTCGCACTTGCCGGTCGAGGGCGTGCAGGACGAGGTCTCGCAGGGGCCGTCCTTGGTCGCGTCGCAGGTCACGATCGTCTTCGCGTCGATCTTGCAGCCCCAGAGCTGCCCGGACTTGTCGCAGTAGAGCGTACCGTTGCAGAGGTTGCCGTCCTCGAGCTTGGCGCAATCGGCGTCGGTGGTGCACTCGCAGGTATTCTTGCCGCTGATGCAGCTGCCCTTGGTGCATTTGTCGCCGCTGGTGCAGGCGTTGCCGTCGTCGCAGTCGGTGCCGTCGAGGAGCGCGTTCTTGCAGCCGCTCTTCGGGTCGCAGCTATCCGAGGTGCAGTCGTTGTTGTCGCCGCAGATCTTGGCCACGTCGATCGGCGCGCCGGCGCAGGTGCCCGAGGCGCAGACGTCGCTGCCGGTGCAGGGGTTGCCGTCGTCACAGGGGCCGCTGAGCTGGTCGTGCTTGCAGCCGGCTTTGGGATCGCAGCTATCGGAGGTGCAGACGTCGAGATCGTCACACGGGACCGGGGTGCCCTTGCAGATCTCGCCGTCGCATTTGCTGTTCGCGGTGCAGCTGTTGCCGTCGTTGCAGGCGAAGCCGTCGGTGACTTGGTATTTGCACTCACCCGAGACGATCGAGCACGCGCCGGTCACACAGGGCGACTCGCTCTCGCAGGCCTTGGTCGGGCCCTTCTCGCATTTGCCGTCCTTGCAGGCGTCGTTGGGCGTGCAGGGGTTGTCGTCGGCGTTGCAACCGCCCTCGGTCGGCTCGTAGGTGCAGCCCTTGGCGGCGTCGCAGACGTCCTTGGTGCAGGGGTTGCCGTCGTCGCAGGTGACGACCTTGCCGGTCACGCACTTGCCGTCCTGGCAGCTGTCGTTTTCGGTGCACTCGGAGCCATCCGCGTCGCAGGAGCCCTGCTTGTTGGCGTGCTTGCAGCCCTCCTTCGGATCACAGCTATCGGTGGTGCACTGCTCGTTGTCGTCGCAGGTCGACTCGTCGGTCTCACCGTCGCAGTCGTTGTCCTGCCCGTCGCAGGCCTCGGCTTCGGGCTTTGCCGCGACGCAAGAGGTCAAGCCGCCGCCAGCCGGCGCGCCGGGCTTGCCGTCGGCCAGGCAGGTGCGGGTGCCGGCGCATTTGGCGTCGCCGACCGAGTTGTAGCAGACGGTCGAGAGCTCCTTCTTGATCGCGGCTTCCGTGCAGCCGCAAACGCCGGACTTCAGCACGCACTGTTGGGTCGGCGCGCCAGCGATGTCGGTGACTTCCTGGCAGCTGTAGCCCTCGGCGCAGTTGCTGTCCGAGCTGCAGCCGGTGCCGCAGAACGCGCCCGCGTCACCCTGATCGACGCAGCGGGCGTCGCTGTGGCCGGTGATCTGGCACTCCGAGTTCTTGTTGCAGGGGCTGCAGAGGTTGCCCTTGCTGAAGACGCAGATGGAGATCGTGTCCGACCCGCTGCCCGAGAGGACGCAGGAGAAGCCGTCGGGGCACGAGTCGACGCAGGTCTTGGTGCATTGCTTGCCTTCGGGCGTCTCGATGCACTGGCCTTCGTCGCACTCGCCGTTGCTGACGCAGGGACAGCCGAAGCCGCCGGGGCAGCTGATCTCTTCGGTGTCGGTCGTCTCGCTCGTATCCGGCTCGGCGACGTCGGTGCTGCCGCTGCCGGTGTCGACCGAGTCCGGCTGGGCGTCGGCGGTGCCCGTGGTATCGGTCGTGTCGCCGAGGCCGCCGGTGTCGCCGCCGCCCGTGTCGGGGTCGACGGTCACATCGGTCGTGCTACCGGAGCCTTCCGGGTCGGATCCACAGCCGACCGCGAGGAACGCGACGAGAAGGAGCGGGCCCACGCGGGTAGGCAGGCGACCATCGGGATGCAGACGCAAGGACATGAGAGCCTCCAAGGCATTCGTCGCAGGAGCGTAGGGAAAGCGCGAGGCGACTGCAAGGATCGTCGTGACCGGGTACGTGGAGGTCCGCGACGCGTCGGGACTTCCTCATATCGGGTGCTTGCGGTTTCTCCCGCAATCCGTACCATCCGCGCGCCGCTGGCCCCTGCCGCGGCGATACGCATCGATGCTGGGGAGACGCATGGCGAAGGAAGAAGGATTGGTAGTCGAGGGGACGGTGATCGAGCCGCTGCGCAACGCGATGTTTCGCGTCGAGCTGCCGAACGGGCACAAGGTGCTCGCCCACGTCTCCGGAAAAATGCGGAAGTATTTCATCCGCATCCTGCCGGGCGACAAGGTGACCGTCGAGCTCTCGCCCTACGACCTGACCCGCGGGCGCATCACCTACCGCGCGCGTTAGGCCGCGGCGCCGCCTACCCGGCGCCGACACCGAAACACCACACGAATTCACACGTCGATGCACCGTGCTCTCGGGCACGGGGCGATGGCGACCTTGCTGCGGACACGCGCTGCCCGTACGCTCGGCCGACGTTGTCTCTGCCTCGAGGAGGGCATCCATGCACGCCGACCGCCGGTTTCCCGTGATTCGACTCGTCCTTTCTCTCGCGGTGCTCGCCAGCCTCGCGTTGCCCGCGACCGCGTTCGCCGAGGGTTGGGAGTCCGTCGGCACCATCGACGGGGTCCGGGTCTGGCGCAAGCAGGTCGAGGGCAGCAAGAAGCTGGCGTTCCGCGGCGAAGTGACGGCGAACGTCCACATCGCCAAGGTGATCTCGGTCTTCGGCGATGCGAAGTCGCGCCGCTATTGGGTCGACCGCTGGAAGGCGGACAAGGAGCTCGAGGTCAAGAGCCCGCTCGAGCGGACGTATTGGATCCGCTTCGGGCTGCCGTTCCCGGTCAGCGACCGCGACTACGTGCTGCACACCAAGGCCGAAGTCGACGCCGCCAAGCGCGTCCTCACGGCGCGCATCAAGTCCGTCCCGCACCCGGCCAAGGGCATCGACGATTGCTGTGTTCGCGGCGATGTCACCAGCACCTACTACCGCATCGAGGCGGTGCAGGGTGGCGAGAAGACCAAGCTGACCGTCGAGGTTCACACCGATCCCCGCGGCATGCTGCCGTCCTGGCTGGTCAACTTGATCCAGAAGGGCTGGCCGGCGAAGACGCTCAACGGCTTGGTACGCGCGGCGCAGCGCCCGACCGTCACCGCGCACCCGCGCTTCGTCGATTGGCACAAGGCGCCGGAGCCCGAGGCCCCGGCTCCCACACCCGCCCCGGCGGCGCCGCCGACGGCCGACCGTGAGCGCCCCGGCAACTAGGTAGACCATGCCTCGGCGCGTACGTCGCGGGCTGGTCCTCGCGCTGCTGGCCCTGTTGGCGGCTTGTCGCGAAGATCCGGCAGCAGCTGCACCCACCGCGTGGCGGCAATGCTGGCTACCCGGCCTGGAAGAGCCCGCCGAATGCCGCACCGTCGAGGTCCCCGGCGGCGAGCACGCACCCGGAAAGCGCGTCGCGCTCTTCGTCGCACGCCTGCGCGCGGATCGACCCGAGGCCGCGCGTCCGCCGCTCTTCTTCCTCGCAGGTGGCCCCGGCCAGTCCGCCACCGCTGTCGCCGGCCCGATGGCCACGGCGCTGCGCGAGGTGCGGAGCGATCGCGACCTGATCTTCGTCGACCAGCGCGGCACCGGTCGGTCCGGCGCGATCGGCTGCGAGCTCCTCGCCGAAGGCGCCGACCCGCTGCGCGACGTCTTCTCCGGCAGGCTCGACGCCGACGCCGTGCGCCGCTGCCGGGCTCGGTTGCCGCTGCCGCCACTGGCCTACGGAACTGCCACCGCCAGTGACGACCTCGATGCCGTTCGGCGCGCCCTCGGCCTGCCCGCGATCGCGCTCTACGGCGTGTCGTACGGTACCCGCCTGGCGTTGGTCCACCTCGCCCGCCATGGCGACACCGTCGAGGCGGCGATCCTCGACGGGGCGCTGCCGGCCGACGTGCCGCTCTTCGCGACCTTCGACGAAGACGCCGAGGCGGCGTTCGCCGCGCTGGTCCGAGATTGCGCCGCCGACGCGGCGTGCCACGCGACCTTTCCGGACCCGCGGCGCGATCTCGAGCGCATGCTGAGCCGCGCCGCTGGCGGCCGGAGGGTCCGCGCGCCGCATCCCCGCACCGGCGCGGCGACCGAGCTGCCGATCGACCGCGCCGGCGTCGCACTCAGCGTCCGCGCGCTGCTCTACGAACCGCAGATCGCGGCGAACCTGCCGCTGGCCGTGAGCGCCGCCGCGGCGGGGGACTATGCCTCGCTCTGGACCGCCACCGCCTTGCTGGTCGACGGCGCATCGGCCACCACCGACGCTGGGCTGATGCTCGCGGTCGTCTGTGCCGAGGATGTCCCGCGGCTCGACCCGGCCGATCCCGGCAGCGGCTTTCTCGGTGATGCGATGACCCGCCAGATCGTGCAAGCGTGCGCGATCTGGGATGGTCCGGTGGCGGCGCCGTTGCCGCGCGCGAGCGACGCCGCGCAGCGACCGATCCTGGTCATCTCGGGCGCGCTCGACCCGGTGACGCCGCCTCGCCACATCGACGCCTTCGTCGCGCAACGCGGCGCGGTGCACTTGATCCTGCCCGGCGTCGGCCATGGCGCGGGCCGTCACGGCTGCGGCCCGCGTGCGATGGCGGACTTCCTCGCCGCACCCGCGACGGCACGGCCCGACTTGGCCTGCGGCAAGAAGACCCGACGGCCGCGCTTCAACCTCGGCGCGTCGGCGGTGCAGCGATGATCGCGGCGCGCGGCGTGCACCGCAGCTTCGGCGCCACCGTGGCGTTGGCCGGGGCCGACCTGCCGGCGCGTCAGGGCCGCATCGTCGGCTTGCTGGGGCCCAACGGCGCAGGAAAGTCGACGCTGCTGCGGATCGTCACCGGCTTGCTCCGCGCCGACCAGGGCACGGTCGAGGTCGACGGCGTCGACGTCGTCGCAGATCCGCTGGCGGCGCGCGCACGGCTCGGGGTCCTGGCCGACGCCCGCGGCCTGCATCCGCGGCTGACGGCGGCCGAGCACCTTCGCTATTCCGGACGCCTGCACGGCCTGGACGACGCCACGGTCGAGCGACGAATCGAGACGCTCGGCGTGCGCCTCGATCTCGGTCGGCTGCTGCACCGTCGGGTCGCCGGGTTTTCGCAGGGCGAGCGGATGAAGGTCGCGCTCGGCCGCGCGCTGGTACACGACCCGCCGAATTTGCTGCTCGACGAGCCGCAGAACGGCCTCGACGTCGACGCTGTCCGCGCCTTGCGGGGGCTGCTGCGGGCGTTCGCCGCCGAAGGGCGCGCCGTGGTCCTCTCCAGCCACCAGATGGCCGAGGTGGCCGAGGTCGCCGACGACGTCGTGATCCTCGCCCGTGGCCGCACCGCGTTTTCCGGGACGCTGGAGGAATTGCGCGCGCACCACGACGGCGCCAGCCTCGAAGACGCCTTCGTCGCCACCGTCCGCGGTGCCGTGGCCGAGGGCCCGCCATGAGTACGTTCACGCTGCGCGCGCGGCAGCTCCGCGCGGTCGTCGGCAAAGAAGGCGTCGAAGCCTTGCGCGATCGCCGCGCGCTGGCCTCGGCCTTGCTCTACCCGTTGCTCGGGCCCGTCTTGGTCGCGCTGCTCTTCGCCGGCATGTCGCGGAAGGTCGAGCAGGCGCGGCAGGCGCCGGTGCCGGTCGTCGGTGCCAGCCACGCGCCGGCGTTGATGGCCCACCTCGCCGATGCAGGGGTCGCTGTCGTCGGTGTCGACGCAGCGGACGCCACCGACGCGGTCGACAGTGGGCGCTTCGACGTCGTCCTGACCATCCCCGCGGACCACGACGCCGCGTTGGCAGCGGGGCGGCCGAGCCGCCTGCAGCTCGACGGCGACTTCTCCAAGCCGGCGAGTGCGCGGATGGCGGCGCGCGTCGCCGGCTTGGTCCAGGCTTGGAGCCAATCGGTGCTCATCGA
>JACKFC010000063.1 GCA_020632665.1 Deltaproteobacteria bacterium | reverse complement strand
CAATATCGGCGACCGCTACGCCGTCTTCGAGGCCGTGCACGGCTCGGCGCCCGATATCGCCGGCAAGGGCATCGCCAACCCGACCGCGCTGATCCAGTCCGGCGTGCTCTTGCTGCGCCACATCGGCGAGCGCCGCGCGGCCGACCGCCTCGAGCGCGGCCTGTTCCGCGTCCTGGCCGAGGGCCGGATCCGAACCGGAGACCTGGGTGGCAAGGCCAATACCGCCGAATTCACCGACGCCATCTGCGCCGCTGTGCAGGAGGACGCATGAAGACCCCAGTCCAGCCGCCCCGCGTCGTCCTGCTCGAGGCCGGCCCGGTCAGTGAAGCCCTCGCCGACGCCGTCTGCGCCATCATCCGCGCCGCCGGCGTCGAGATCGAATGGCAGCGGATGGCCGCGGGCGTCCGCTCCGTCGAGTTGAGCGGCGAGCCGATGCCGGCCGAGGTCGTGCAGGCGATCCGCGATTGCGGCCTCGCGCTGAAGACCCTGCTGCGGACCCCGGTCGGCGGCAGCTACGAGTCGCCCAACGTGCAGCTGCGCAAGAAGCTCGGCATCTTCGCCGGCGTCCGCGCGCTGCGCAGCCTGCCCGGGATCGAGAGCCGCTACCGCGACGTCGACGTGCTGCTGGTGCGCGAGCTGACCGAGGATATCCACGCCGGCATCGAGCACGAGATCATCCCGGGTGTGGTGCAGACGATCAAGGTCGTGACCCGCGCCAAGAGCGAGCAGGTCATCCGCCACGCCTTCGAGCTCTGCCGCCGCCTCGGCCGGCGCAAGCTGACCCTGGTCCACAAGGCGAATATCATGAAGCGGAGCGACGGCATGTTCCGCGCGGTCGGCCGCGCGATGGCCGCCGAATTCCCCGATATCGCCTACGACGACATCATCGCCGACAACGCCGCGATGCAGCTGGTCGCCCGGCCCGAGCGCTTCGACGTCCTGGTCGCCGGCAACCTCTTCGGCGATATCTTGGCCGACGTCGGCGCCGGTCTGGTCGGCGCGCCCTCGCTGGTGACCAGCCACAACACCGGCCCCGGCGTGCACGTCTTCGAGGCGACCCACCACGTCGGCCTGGTCACCGGCGACGACGGCAAGCCCGCTGCGACGCCGCTGACGCTGTTGATGCCGGCGCTCGACCTGCTGCGTCACCTCGGCGAGCGCGCCGTGGCGACGCGGATCACGGCCGCCGTCTGTCAGGTGCTGGCCGATTCCACCACCGTCACGCCCGATCACGGCGGACGGGCCTCGACAAGCGAGATGGCGGCGGCCATCATCGCGGCGCTGCCTGCCGCCTAGCCGAAACGTCTGGCAACAGGCCCCCATCATCGCAAGGAGTTCGCCGATATGGCCTACATCATCACCCGCCTCTGCGTCGACTGCAAAGACACCGCCTGCGCCGACGTCTGCCCGGTCGAGTGCATCTACGAGTACAAGGGCGACGACAAGAGCTGGCCCAACCAGCTCTACATCAACCCCGACGAGTGCATCGACTGCACCAACTGCGAGCCGGCCTGCCCGTGGCGCGCAATCTTCGAAGAGGACGAGGTCCCGGGCCTCTTCGGCCCCGATACCGAGCTGAACTACAAGATGGCGGAGAACGCCGGCGACTTCGAGGTCGCGACGATCCAGAAGGGCGCCGCACCGACCGAGGATCAGATCGCCGGGAACTTCGCCAAATACGACTACGAGCCCTAAGGGCCGCGACTCCGCACCACGATGGACGCCAAGGAGAGCCTGCGGCGCGTGCTGCGCGTCGACTCCCTGGTCGTCACGGCCGCGGTGCTGGTGCACCTCCTCGCCGGCGGTGTCGCTGCTGCCGTCATGGCCGGCGAGGGCGAACCCGATTGGATCCTCTACGGCCTCATGGGCCTGCTGACCGCCGTGGTCTTGACCAACTACGGCCGACTCGGCGCGCGCGCGACCTTGGTGCGCCGCGTCGTTTCGGGCCTGTTCTCGATCGCGGTGGTCGCCGCCTGGGGCGCGTTGCTGGCCGACCGAATCGCGCCGACCACCGACGCGAGCGGCATGCTCGGCGTCGGCATCGACCGTCCCTGGCTGCTCCTGGCCGTCGGGCTGGAGGCCATCGTGGTCGGCCTGCTCGGCTTCCACGTCGTCGCCCTCGCGCCGAAGACACGGCAGCAGGCCAAAGCCCGCAACGCCGAGGCCCGCGCCGCCCTGCTGCGGGCCAAGTCGGCGCGAGAGCAGGCGTTGGCGCAGACCGGCGGCGCAGGTGAGGACGCGCCGTGATCCGCTCACTGCTGCTCCGCCACCACCGCCGCATCCTCTTGGTGCTGGTCTTGGTCGCGCCGATGCTGTCGATGTATTTCCACGGCAAGCCGCGCAGCGGCAGCACCGCCATGGAGCGGGGCCTGCTGCGGGTGACCAGCCCGATGGCCGCCGCCACCGGCGCGCTCGAGGACGCGATCGTCGGTGTCTGGACCGGCTACGTCGACTTGGTCGGCGTCAGCGAGCGCAACGCCGAGCTCGAGGCGCAGAACCGCGAATTGCTCGGTGAGGCGCTGCGCAGTCGGGCCCAGGCCGAGGAGCTGCGGCGGGTCAAGCGGCTTTGTGGCTTCCGCGCCGCGAAGAGCGAGCTGCGCACGGTGCCGGCGAAGGTGGTCGGGCGCGAGGTGAGCCAATTCTTCCGCGTCCTCCGGGTCCGCCTCGATATCGCCGAACACGCCGAGGTCAAAGAAGGCCTGGCGGTGGTCACCCACGACGGCGTGGTCGGTCGCATCGAGAAGCTCGCCGGCGACTACGCCGACGTGATGTTGGTCACCGACGCGCGCTCGGCGGCGCACGCCACCATCGCCGGCAAGGGCGTGGTCGGCACGGCGCGCGGCAAGGGCAAGCAGAAGGAATTCGGGGTCGAGTTCGTCCACCTCGACCGCGCCGAGCGGCAGGAGTCGATCTTGCCGGGCGACGCCGTGCTGACGACCGGCCACGATCGCGTCTTCCCGGCCGGCTTGGAGATCGGCCACGTCACCGAGGCCTCGCCGAGCCGCTCGGGCCCGTATTTCGAATACACGCTGACGCCCGCGGTCACCTTCGCTACGCTCGAGGAGGTGCTGATCGTCGTCGCGCACAGCGCCCCCGCCGGCGATCTGCCGGCGCCCGAGGCGTCGCGGGGGCGGCGGCTGCGGGTCGACCCCGCCAACACACCGGACGGCTGAGGAGGCAGGGATGAAGGCGCTCGTCTGGCTGCTGGCCTTTGTGCTGCTCCTCGCGCTCGAGGCGCCGATCCTGCGTGCGTCCGAGCACGCCTTCCTGCTCCCCGACGTCGTGGTCCTGGCCGCGATCTACCTCGGCAGCCGCGCCGGCTGGGCGAGCGGGTTGCTGACGGCGGCGGCGGTCGGGTTGTTCAAGGACGGCTTCGCGCTCGCCGCGCCGGTGGGTGTCTTCACCGAGATCGCGGCGCTCGGCTTTCTCGCCACCCGCCTGGTCGCCCGCCGCGTCGACCTCGGTAGCGCGATGCCGACCATGGCGACCTGCGGCGTCGGCACCTTCGTCGCCACGCTGCTCTTCCTGCTCTTCGAGGTCATCTTCCATCGCGCCTTCGACGCCTGGGAGGAAGTGCTCAAGGCCGCGCCCTCGATCGCGCTCGGCACGATGCTGGTCGCAGTCCCGGTCTTCGGCGGCCTCGATCGGCTGGCCGGCTTGCTGCAGCGCGGCGAGCGGATGCGCGGGGTGAGCGGGAGGCTGCGCTGAGGCAGATCCCGCTCGGTACCTCGCACGACGCCAAGACCTTCGAGGTCCGCAACCGCGTCGCCCTCGCCGTGATCGCCGCCGGCATCCTGCTGCTCGGCGCGCGCTTGCTGCTGGTGCAGATCGTCCGCGGCGAACGTTACGAGCAATACGCCGCGATCGAGCGGGTCGCCAAGGTCCGCGCGCAAGCGCCGCGCGGGCTGCTGCTCGGCAAGGACGGCGACGTCCTGGCGCGCAATATCGAGAGCCACCGCCTCGAGCTGCTCGGACACCGGGTCAAACCGGAGCGGGCCGAGCCGATCGCCAAGACCCTGCGCACCCTCCTCGACATGACCGACTCCGAGGTGAAGGGCCTGCTCACCGAGCTCCGCGCGCCACGCGACCCACGCCGCCGCAAGCCGATCGTGGTCCGCCGCGACCTCGTCTCCACCCACTGCCCCTACGACAGCCACCGGCTCGAGCTGGTCGGCGAGACGCCCTACGGCTTCTGCACCACCTGCGGTCGCACCTACGAGCCGCCGCCGCAGAAGCCGGCGTGCCCAGTCGACCGCCGCAAGCTGGTGCCGAGCGGCAACGGCGACGGCGCGCATTGCCCGAGCTGCAGCCGCGAATTTTCGGCCGCCACGCATTGCCCCTACGACGACACGCCGATCCACCACGGCATGCACATCCTGCGCTGCCCGATGTGCGGCCGGACCTTCGACGACGAGGTCGCCAAGCTGCGCTCGCACCAGCACTTGCTGCCGGAGTCGCGGGTCCGCACCGAGATCCAGCGCGAATATCCCTACCGCTACCTCGCCAGCCACCTGCTCGGCTATATGAGCCGGGTCAACGCCCGCGACCTGCGCCCCTTCGAGGATGGCGAAGAACCGCGCTTCGCGATGGACGACCGCATCGGCCGCACCGGACTGGAGAAGGCGCTCGACGCGCTGCTCCGCGGCGTGGACGGCGAAGAAGTCCTGGTCCGGCGCCGCGGCCAGGAGGAGCGCGGCAGCGATATCGCCGAGCTGATGGAGGCGATGGCGCCGAAGCCGACGATCCCCGGCCTGACCGCCCGCCTGACCCTCGATTTGGCCCTGCAGCGCGACGTGAAGGTGGCGATGAGCCATATCCACTCCGGCGCCGCGGTCGCCCTCGACGTGCAGACCGGCGCGGTGCTCGCGCTCTACTCCAAGCCCTCGTTCGACCCCAACGCCTGGTCCGGCCGCCTGACGCCAGAGCGCAAGGCGCGGGTCGACGCCAGCCCCTTCGCGCCGCTGATGAACAAGGCCGTGCACCCCTTCCCGCCGGCCTCGGTCTACAAGGTCGTCGCCTCGGCCGCGGCGCTCGAAGAGGGGCTGGTCACGCCGCAGACGACGCACCACTGCCCGGGCTTCTACGAATTCGGCGGCCGTCGCTTCCGCTGCCACAAGCGCAGCGGCCACGGAGAGGTCAACCTCTCGCAGGCCCTCGAGCAGAGCTGCGACGTCTATTTCTACAAGGTCGGCGAGCAGCTCGGCATCGACACGCTGGCCGCCTACGCCCGAAAGATGGGCTTCGGCGAGCAGACCGGCATCGAGATCCGCGAATCCTCCGGCATGGTCCCGACCAAGGGCTGGTACGAGGAGAAGAAGGGCCGCTATTTCCCCGGATTCGCGCTCTCCACCGCGGTCGGACAGAAGGACGCCACCGCCACACCGCTGCAGGTCGCCCGGGTCTACGCCGGCATCGCCCGCGGCGGGGTGCTGCCCAACGTCAGCGTGCTCGATCGCTTCGAGCAGGGGGGCGCACCGATCACACCGCATGGGCGCGCGCCGGCGCGGGATATGGGCTTGCGCAAGTCGACGCTCGACGCGATCAAGCTGGGCCTGGTCGCGGTGGTCGAGAGCGAGAGCGGCACTGCGCGGAAGAGCCGCGTCGAGGGCCTGCGGATGGCCGGCAAGACGGGCACGGCAGAGGCGGCGCAACGGGCACCTACGGACGCACCTGCCGATATCGAGCATTGGCTCAAAGAGGACCACGCCTGGTTCGTCGCCTACGCCCCAGTCGACAAGCCGCGGATCGTCGTCGCCGTCTTCGTCGAACACGGCGGCCATGGCGGTCACGTCGCCGCACCCATCGTCAGCCGGATCCTCGGGCGTTGGGCGAGCCGGCAACCACCGAGCGCAGGGGGCAAGCCGTGAGCCTCTCCCGCCGCCTGCGCCAGCCTTCGCTCTTCTTCGGCTTGCTCTGTGTGCTGCTGCTCTGCGGCGCGGCGCTCTACAACCTGTGGTTCATCGACTCGCTGAACGGCACCAGCTTCGGCCGCAGCCAGACGGTCTGGATGGTCGCCGGGCTGGTCGGCGGCGGCATCGTCGCCGGCATGGACATGGGCTTTCTCCGCCGCGTCTCCGGCACCGTCTACCAAGCGTTGGTCTTGCTGCTGGTGGCGGTGCTGCTCTTCGGCCGCGAGATCAACCACAGCAAGCGCTGGATCGAGCTGGGCCCGATGAACCTGCAGCCGTCGGAGTTCATGAAGCTGGCGGTGGTGATGGTGATGGCGGATTATTTCGACCGGCAGCGGGCGCAGGAGGCGTGGACGCTGCGGCGGCTGGGTTGGCCGCTGCTGTTGCTCGGCGTCCCGGTCGTGCTGATCAACCGCGAGCCGGACCTCGGAACCTCGCTCTGCGTCGCGCTGATCGCCGGCAGCATGATCCTCTACGAGGGGGTCAACCGCCGGACCCTGCTCGCCGGCCTCTTCTTGGTCGTGCTCGGCGTGCCGCTGGCGTGGCGTTCGGGCGTGATCCACGGCTACCAGAAGGGCCGGGTGCAGGCCTGGATGGCGCTCGACGAGGCCGCGCTGCAAGAGCGCCGGCGGGCGCCCGCGTCACAACCCGAGCAAGCGCTCTGGGCGGTCGGTTCGGGCCGTTGGACCGGTCGCGACGCCGACGACGCCCGCCGCTCGGTGCTGCGCCACCTGCCCTTCCTCTACACCGATTTCGCCTTGGCTTCCTGGGCCGAGCTCTTCGGCTTGCTCGGTACGATGGGCCTCTTCGGCCTCTTCGCCGGTATGTTGTGGTGGGCGCTCTACCTGGCGGATTGTGCCGCCGAACGCTTCGACGCCTTGGTGGCGGTCGGCGTGGCGGCGCTGATCTTCTGGCAGTTCTTCATCAACGCCGGGATGGTCATCGGGCTGTTGCCGGTGGTCGGCATGACGCTGCCGCTGATGAGCTACGGCGGCTCGAGCGTGCTGACGGTGCTGATCGGCATCGGCTTGTTGGTCAATATCGCGCTGCGCCGTCGCGCACGGGGCTAGCGGATGCGAGCGCACGACGAGGCCCGCGTCGCGCTGCGTCTGTGCGGCGTCGCGTTGCTGCTGCTGGCGGTGACGCTCGGCCCCGCGGCGTGGCAGGCCGGCTACGTCCTCGACGATCGGCCGGCGATCTTGGAGAACCCGCTGGCGCATTGGCCGCCGCAGCCGAGCGCGCTGCTGCACGCGCCTTGGTTCGGCCCGGCCCCCGCGTGGCGCGATCAGGGCGTCTCGCGACCGCTCACGACGCTGCTCTTCGCCCTCGAAGACGGCGTGGGGCTCGGCTCCCGCGGTCGCCACCTCGTCTCGCTGCTGCTTGCTGCGCTGGGCATCGGTCTATTCGGCGCCTTGGTGGCGCGCGGCGTCGCGCTGGCCGGCCGCGCCGAGCTCGCCGTACGCGCCGGGCTGCTGACGACGCTCCTCGCCGCGCTGCATCCGACCCACGTCGAGGCCATCGTCGGCGTCGCCAACCGCCCCGAGCCACTCGCGGCCCTGCTGCTGGTATTGGCCGGGCACGCGCTCTTGGCCGCGGGGCCTGCGCGCTGGTGGGCCGTGCTCTGCTTCGGCGCGGCGCTGCTGGCGAAGGAGTCGGCGATCGCGGCGCTGGCCCCGGCGGCGCTGTGGGTCTTCGCCCGGCGTGACCGCCGCGCTGGCGCGGTCGTCGCCGCGATGGTCGCGCTGGCCGCGGGCTGGCTGGCGTTCCGGCTCTCGACCTTCCCTCTGGCGACGCCCTCGGCGATCGACAACGCCCTCGCCGGGACGCCGACCTGGGTGCGGCTGCGCGGCGGCTTCTACCTCGTCGCTGCCGCCGCCGGCCGCCTCGCCCTGCCCTTCGGCCTGGCTCCGGACTACAGCCTCGACGTCTTGCCGGTGCGGGACCCGCCGCTCGCAGGCTGGCTCGCCGGCGCGGCGCTGAGCTTGGCTGTGGCGGCGCTGCTGCTGCGGCAGGGACGCGCGGCGCTGCGGGGCGACGCCGGCGCGCTCGGCGTGGCGTTGGCGCTGCTCGCCGCGGCGGCGTTCTACGGGCCGGTCTCGCAGCTGCCTTTCGCGGCGACCCTGACGACCGCGGACCGCGTGCTCTGGATGCCGCAGCTTGCCCTGGCCGGCCTCGGCGGTGTGTGGAGCGCCGGATGGTGGCAGCGCGCCGATGTGAGGCGCCGTCGGGTGCTGGTCTTCGTGCTGGCGGCGGTCGGCCTGGCCTGGGCGGCGAGCGCGACGGAGACGGCCCTGGACTGGCGAACGCCCGAGTCGCTCGCCGCACGAGGCGTGCAGCTGGCCCCGAGGAGCGTCAAGATGCGCTACAACCTCGGAAGGTTGCGCCTCGAGGCCGGCGATCCTGCCGCCGCCGCGGAGCATTTCGAGGTCGCCCGCGCGATCGCGCCACAGGACGCAGCGACCGAAGTGCTGCTGGCGCAGGCGCTGACCCGACTCGGTGATTGCGCCCGCGGCACGGCGTCGCTGGCCCGCCTCGCAGCCCTGCCGCAGGATCGCGGCCTGCGCCTGGCCCGACTCGACCTCGGCGTCCGCTGTGGCGCGTTCGCTGCCGCCGCCGACGCGGCCTCCGGCCTGCGAGCGCCCGATCCGGCGCTGGCGGAGCGGATCTATATCGCCGCGATCGGCGCCGGCGACGCCGGCCTCGCTGCCCGCGCGGCCCGTGCGGCCGGGGTCGAGCCAAAGGCCGAACCGCGCTGGGTGGCGGCGGCGGTCTTCGCCGAGGACCGCGCTGGCCGACCCGCAGCGGCGCTCGCTCGCCTGCTCGATCTCGCCGCGGCACGCCCCGATCTTCCGGGTCTCGCGACGCAAATCCGACGACGCTGCGATAAGAACCAGGAGGAAGGTCTGCGCCAGCGCTGCGCGGATTCGTGGCGAGGCGCAGAGGGCGGTGGTAGGTAGGCGGCGCGGGCGACCGCGAAGGAGCGACGATGGAAATCCGCGATCCGATCCACGGGCCGATCCCACTCTCGCCGATCGAGCAGACGGTGTTGCGGACCCGTGCCTTCCAGCGCCTGCGCAGCGTCAAGCAGCTCGGCTTCGCGGAGTTGGTCTTCCCCGGGGCGGCGCACAACCGCTTCCTGCACTCGCTCGGCGTGATGCACCTCGCCGGCCAAGCCTTCGACGCTGTCTTCCGCGACGCGACCTGGCTGCCCGAGGACGAGCGCGCGCGGCTGCGGCAGACGCTGCGCCTCGCCGGCATGCTGCACGACGTCGGCCACGCGCCGCTCTCGCATTCCTCGGAGTCGTTGTTCCCGAGCATCGAGAAGCTGGCGCTGCCGGCCGTCCACAGCCGGGATCCGAAGCGGCAGGCGCGCCACGAGCACTACACCCTGAAGCTGCTGCTCGACAGCGAGCTCGGCCGCACCGTCGACGCCGCGCTCGGCACCCTCGGAGGTCGCGCCCGCCACGTCGCTGCCTTGCTCCACGGTGGGGTCGCGCTGGACGACGCGCCCTTCATCGTCGCCGGACGGGACCTCCGCTCGGTGCTGATGTCGCTCTGCTCGGGTGAGGTCGACGTCGACCGCATGGATTACCTGCAGCGCGACTCCTATTTCTCCGGCGTGAGCTACGGGCAATTCGACCACGCTTGGCTGATCGGCCACCTCACCCACTACGAATCGGACGACCGCAAGGTCCACCTCGCCCTGCGCGATCGGGCCATCTACACCTTCGACG
>JACKFC010000062.1 GCA_020632665.1 Deltaproteobacteria bacterium | reverse complement strand
CTGCGGCACCTCGACGCGGGGTACGAGATCGCGGCCGAGACCGCGCGCACGCGGGGCGTCGTCGTTCCGCGCTGAGCCCTACGCCTGCAGCGCGAGCGAGAAGAACTCGGCCTGTTCGAGCGCGCGCCGCGCTTGATGGCCACCTGCGCGCTTGGCCGCGTACATCGCCACGTCGGCGCGGCGGATCGCTTCGTCGAGGCCGTCGTCGATCCTGGCGATGCCGATCGAGAGCCCGACGGGCAGAGCGGCCGTGTCCGCGCCATCGAGCAGGCGTTCGACGACCGCGTCCACCTGTGCCGGCGTGACGTCGCGCAACCAGAGCAGGAACTCGTCGCCGCCGAGGCGGGCGACACGGTCGTCCTGGCGGACGGCGCCGCGCAGCAGTTTGGCGACGTCGAGCAAGACGCGGTCGCCGTGTGCGTGGCCGTGGGTATCGTTGATTCGCTTGAACCCGTCGAGATCGATCAGGAGCAGGTGGTCTGCCCGTCCGGCTGCTTCGCGCGCCTCGGCGGCGGTGGAGGACCGTGCCTCCTCGGCAGCGTGCTGCTGTGCCAGGGTGAGCGCGTCGACGAAGGCGCGGCGGTTCAGCAGGCCGGTCAGGGGATCGCGGAGCGCCTGCTCTTCGGACCGCTCCAAGCGCTCGAAGAGGTCCTGCCGCAAGATCTCGAGCATCGCGCCGAGCAGCCAGATCACCAATCCGCCCATGATCGCGGTCGGGATGCCGTCGATGCCGAAGACCGAGGGGCCGATGCCGAGCGCTTCGATGAGCAGGCCGACGCAGAACTGCAGGGTCGTCGCGACCACCAGGGTCAAGAAGGTCGGCGACACGAGCAGCCCGTAGACCGCCAGCAGCAGCTGGCCCTGCGTCGCGCGCAGGACCGGCGCGTGCGAGCGCTGCGCGTAGAGCAGACCGTAGGCCGCGAGCACGACCAGGAGCACCACGACCGATGCCTCCTGCAGCCTTGGACGCTTCGGCATCCAGGTCCCGGCGTAGGCGAGGCCGAAGCCGATGGCCGGCATCAGCCACTGCCACAGTGGTCCTTGCTGCACGATCTCCAAGGCGAAGACCTCGACCAGCGAGTGCACGTAGAAGAGCACGGCGCTCGCGAGGAAGAGCAGCCGGATCGGCGCGGCCGTGACCACGCCCATGCGCTCACGGTGTGGACCACCGCCCAACAGGCGTCGCTTCGCCGTCGCGTACACGTCTTCCCCTCGTCGTTGTGGCCGGCCACCCACCGTCCGGACGCAAGTCTAGGGTAGCGGTGAGAAATTCCAACCCTGCTGTTCCATTTCGATGCAGCGGCGATTGCTTGCGGTTCAGGGCGCCTTGGACGCCGGCACCAGGTTCGGCACCAACTTGCGCGCCGCGACGCCGAACTCGCCGTTGCCCATCTCGCCGGCGCCGTTGTCGCCCCAGCACCAGACCGAGCCGTCCTTCTTCAGGGCGCAGCTGTGGTCGACGGCCAGCGCGAGCTGGACGACGTCGGTGAGGCCGACGACCTTGGTCGGCGTCGGGACCGCGACCTGGGTATTGCCGATGCCGAGCTGGCCGCTGTTGCCGCGGCCCCAGCAGTAGACGGTGCCGTCGTTCTTCAGCGCGCAGGTGTGGTGCGCGCCGGCCGCGATCTCGACCGCGCCGGTCATGGAGGTCTTGCTGAAGGCCGACTCGTAGCCGTTGCTGCCAGAGTTGACCGTGCCGGTGCCGGTCTGGCCGTAGTATTGCGTGCCGGCGCAGTAGACGTTGCCAGCCTTGTCGGCGTAGCAGGCGTGCTGCGCGCCACTCGCCGCGGCGACGACGTCGGTCGCCACCTGCAGCGGCGCGCCGAGGTCGGCGTTGCTGCCGATCTTGTTGTTGCCGCATTGGCCGTAATAGTTCTCGCCCCAGCAGAAGAGCGTGCCGGCGGCGTCGAAGCCGAGCATCGTCGCCTCGTAGACGTCGCCGAAGCGCACGATCTTGGCGAGGGAGCTGCCGGCGGCATCGGCGATGCACACGTGCGTTCCGTAGGTGCTGCCGTTCACACCGAATTGGCCGGACGTATTGTGGCCCCAGGCGAGGAGATCGCCGGCGCTGCGGCGCACGATGACGTGGTCCTTGCCGGCGCTGATCTCTTCGACCGCGCCGACGTTCAGCGGCTCGCCCGGATCGACCAGCGTCGCGTTGGCGGCGCGCCCGAGCTGGCAGTTGTTGTTCGCACCCCAGCAGCGAAGCGTCCCGTCGGCCACGCGGGCGCAGAACGGGCCCGCGCCGGCGATCTTGGTCACGCCTTGTAGCCCCGGCACCTCGGTCGGCACCAAGACGTTGCCCGAGGCGAAGCCCAGCCCGCCGCTCGAAGAGTTGTTGCTGCCCCAGCAGCGCACCTTGCCCGAGGCCATGCGGACACAGGTCGCGCCGCCGAACGAATGGCCGCGCCCGGCGACGATCTCCGCCGCCCAGCGGCATGTGCCCGCGTTGCAGGCCCGCTCGCCGCCGCAGCTGGTGCCGTCAGCGCTCTGCGGGTGGCTGCAGCTGCCGTCGACGGGGTCGCAGATGTCGTCGGTGCACGGGTTGCCGTCGTCGCAGTCGACCTTCTGCTCGACGCAGAGGTCGGGCTTGGGCGCCGAGCCCTGGACCTGCACCGGCGCGCTCTGGTCGTCTGTCTTGCCGTCGCCGAGCTGGCCGCTGCCGCCCTTGCCCCAACAGCGGACGCTGCCGTCGCGCAGCAAGGCGCAGCGGTGGCCCTTGCCGACCACGACCGAGCGCGCCGCGGGCAGCCCGGAGACCTCCTGCGGCTGCTCGCCCTTGCCCCAGCACCAGACCGTGCCGAAGCGGCTGGTGGCGCAGAGCGCGTCGCCGGCCTCGGCGTCGGCGATGGTCGCGCCGACCCCGGCCTGCGCGCCGCTCGATGCCATGGCGCCCCAGCACTGCACCCGACCGTCGACCAAGCGGGCGCAGCTGAAGCCCTCGCCGGCCCAGAGATCGACGACTGCCCCAGCGAGGCCGAGGGCGAGCACCGGCTTGCTGCGGTCGGTGGTCGTGCCGTCGCCGAGCTCGCCGCCGCTGTTGTCGCCCCAGCAGCGGACCTTGCCGTCGGTGCCGAGGGCGCAGGCGTGGGCCGTGCCGGCGCTGAGCCGAGCGACCGCCCCGCTGAGCGCGACGTCGACCGGCTTGCTGCGATCCGAATGGGTCCCGTCGCCGAGCTGACCCTGATCGTTCGCGCCCCAGCAGCGCACCGCGCCGCCCTTGCGCAGGGCGCAGGCGAACGCCCCGCCGGCGACGACGGCCGTCCCGTCGCTCAGGCCGTCGACCACGACCGGGCCGCTCGCCGTGGTCGCGCCGTGGCCGAGCTGGCCACGGTCTGCCGCGCCGCCGCAGAGGATCGTGCCGTCGCTGCGCAGCACGCAGGAGAACGCGCCACCCGCCGCGATCGCCGTCACCCCGCCGACCGTCTCGTTCAAGAGCTGGCCCTTCTCCGCCGCGCCCCAGGCGAGCAGGCCGCCGTCGGGCGCCCGCGCCAGGCTGTGTGCGTCGCCGGCGGAGAGCGCCGTCGCGAAGGGGATGCGGCATTGGCCCTGGACGCAGACCTGTGCCGTGCCGCAGGCGCTGCCGTCGACCGCGTCGACGTGGACGCACGTGCCGGTGGCGCGCTCGCAGCGGTCGATGGTGCAGGGGATGCCGTCGTCGCACGAGACGCTGGCACAGGCGTCGCTCGCCGCCGCGGTGCCGACCACGACCACACCGGTTTTGCTGGCCGCCGCGGCGCCGCCGAGCTCGCCCTTGCCGCCGGCGCCGACGCAGCGGACCGCGCCGTCGCCGCCGAGTGCGCAGGTGAATTGCGCGCCGCCGCCGACCGCGACCGCCGCGCCGAGGCCTTGCGAGAAGACCGGCGACGTGCGGTTGGTCGCGCTGCCGTCGCCGAGTTGGCCCTGATCGTTGCGGCCCCAGCAGGCGACCTTGCCGCCCGTTGCCGTCACCGCGCAGCTGTGCCAGCTGCCGGCGCCGATCGCGGTCGCCTTGCCCAGCCCCGTGACGGCGGTCGGGATCGGCTGCGCTGTGGCCGTCACGCCGGTGCCGGTCTGGCCGTCCGCCGCCGCGCCCCAGCACAGGACCTTGCCCGCCGCCGCGCCGCCGAGCAGGGCGCAGCTATGGTCTCGCCCGGCCGCCAGCGCCACCGCGCCGTTCACGCCGCTGACCTTCTGCGCCGTCGCCGCGCTGGCGACGACCTTGCCGTGGCCGAGCTGGCCCTTGTCGCCGCGGCCCCAGCAGTGAACCGTGCCGTCCCAGCCGAGCGCGCAGCTGTGCGCTTGGCCGACGACGACCTGCCGCGCGCCGGCGACGCCGCCCACCAGCCGCGGCGTGGTGCTGGCCTCGGCCTTGCCGTCGCCGAGCTGGCCCTCTTTGCCCTCGCCCCAGCAGCGGACGTAGCCGTCGTCGCGGATCACGCAGCGGTGCGCCGCACCGACCGCCACCGCCGTGACGCGATCCACCGCGCTGACCGGCTTCGGCGTCGTCTCGCCCTCGCCCCAGCAGGCCAGCGTGCCTTCGCCCGTGCCGCCGAGCAGGTCGCAGGTCGCGGTGCCGCCGGCGGCGAGGCCGATGGTCCCGGCCAGCGTGCCGGCCTGGACCATCTTGCCCAGCGCGGCGCCGCCGCCGATCCCGCCGTCGCCGAGCTGGCCGGCGTCGTTGTCGCCCCAGCAGCGCACCTTGCCGACGTCGCTGCGCAGGCAGGCGTGGTGCTCACCGACCGCCAGCCCGACGCCGAGCGCGGCCTTGCAGGCGCCCGCGGCGCAGCGCAGCGTCCCGTCGTCGCCACAGCTCGCGCCGTCGTTGCCGGCGGTGTGGGTGCATTCGCCGGTCTGCCCGTCGCAGCCGTCGACGGTGCAGGGATCGCCGTCGTCGCAGAGGGTGGCGGCGAGCTTGCAGGTCTCTTTCGGGTTCGACTTGCTGTCGACGAGCAGCGTCGGCGTCAGCGTCGAGGTATACGAGTTCGTGCCGAGCTGGCCGTTGGAATTGTTGCCCCAACAGATGACCTGCCCCAGGCCGTCGACGACGCACATATGCCGGTCGCCGGTGGTGGCGTCGACCACGCCGGCGAGCGTCACCTCGGCGAGCGGCACCTGGGTCGGCTCGGCGCGGTCGTCCTTGTCGCCGAGGCCGAGCTGGCCGTAGTCGTTGCGGCCCCAGCACCAGAGCGCGCCGCTGGTGTCGCGGGCGCAGAGGTGGTTCCAGCCGCCGTAGACCGCGGCGGCCGTCTGCGCGAAGGGCACCTTGATGAAGCGATGCACCTCCTGGCTCATCGTCAGCGGCAGCCCGATGCCGAGTCGACCGTAGCGGACCTGGCCCGCCGACCAGATCTGACCCTCGGTGTCGACCATGGCGCTGGCGTCCAGCCCGAAGGCGATGTCGACCGCGACCGGCGAGCCGCCGGCGGGCACCGTCGGCGCAGAGATGCCGGTCTTGTAGGTGTCGTTCATGCCCAATTCGCCGGCCCCGTTGTTGCCCCAGAGGCGCGGCTTGGCCGCAGCGAAGATGGCGCCGCTCTGGTTGGCGCCGGCGCGGACCCGCACCGCGTCGAGGACGCCGAGCGCGGTGGTCGGCGAGGTCACGGAATTGGTCAGGCCGTTGCCGACTTGGCCGTAGTTGCCAGCGCCCCAACAATAGATCCGGGCGTCGGTGCCGAGCCCGCAGATATGGTTCTGCCCGGCCTCCAGCGCGACGAAGGTCGCCGGCTGCTTCTGCACCAGCAGCGGCACATTCGTGGTCGTGCTGACGTTGATCCCGAGGCGGTTGCTGCTGCCGTTGCTGCCCCAGCACCACGCCTTGCCGTCCTGATCGAGGGCGCAGGCGCCGTTCATCAGCGTGACCGGGCTGCGCAGGACGATCCCGGCGTCGGACTTCACCGCCCCCGGATCCGGGATCGAGCCCGTGCTGACGCCGCGGCCCAGCTCGCCGCTGGCGTTGGAGCCCCAGCAATCGACGCCACCGGCGGCGCGCTCGGCGCAGGTGTGGCGGTAGGCGGCGCGGATGCGGACGTAGGCCTTGCACACGCCGGCGATGCAGGCCCGGGTGCCGTCGCCGCAGACCGTGCCGTCCTTGGCTGGCGGCGTCTTGCACGCGCCGGTGGCGGCGTCACAGGCGTCGACCGTGCACGGATCGCCGTCGTCGCAGACCGTGGTCTTGCCGCTGCACGCGCCGTCCTTGCAGACGTCGTCGGTGGTGCAGGCGTCGCCGTCGTCGCAGACCAGGGTGCTGCTGCTGTGGATGCAGCCCTTGGTCTTGTTGCAGGCGTCGATGGTGCAGCCTTCGCCGTCGTCGCAATTCACCGCGACGCCGCCACCACAGCCCGCCGTCGCGCAGACCTCGCCCGAGGTGCAGGCGTCGCCGTCGTTGCAGGGCTTGGTATTCGCCGTCTGCACGCAGCCCTTGCCGGCGGCGCAGACGTCGTCGGTGCAGGGATCGCTGTCGTCGCAATTCTTCGGCGCGCCGACGCAGCCCGCGGCCGTGCAGGTCTCGCCGGCGGTGCAGGGATCGCCGTCGTCGCAGGGGCCGCCGGTCGCGACGTGGACGCAGCCCTTGCTCTTGTCGCAGCTATCGGTGGTGCAGGCGTCGCCGTCGTCGCATTTCACGTCGGCCGCGTGGGTGCAGACGCCCTTGTCGCAGCCGTCGGTGGTGCAGGCGTCGCCGTCGTCGCAATCCTTCGCCTTGCCACCACATTTGCCGGCTTTGCAGGCGTCTTGCGTCGTGCAGGCGTCTCCGTCGCCACAGGGCGCGGTATTCGGCGCGTTCTGGCAGCCCTCGACCACGTGGCAGCTGTCGTCGGTGCAGACGTTGTCGTCGTCGCAATCCTTCGCCTTGCCCTTGCACTGGCCCGCCGCGCAGGCGTCCTGCTCGGTGCAGGCGTCGCCGTCGTCGCAGGCGCCGGTCTTGTTCGCGAAGACGCAGCCGCCTTCGCCACCGTTGGCCGCCTTGTCGCAGCTGTCGTCGGTGCAGGGGTTGCCGTCGTTGCAGACGGTCGCCTCGCCCGGCAAGCAGGCGCCACCCTTGCAATAATCGTTGTCGGTGCAGGCGTCGCCGTCGTCGCAGCCGCCGCCGGCCGGCAGCGCCACGCAGCCACCCTTGCCGCCATCGGTCGACTCGTCGCAGGCGTCCTTGGTGCAGGCATTGCCGTCGTCGCAGGTCTTCGGCTTGCCGGCGCAGACGCTGTCCTTGTCGCAGGCGTCCTGCTCGGTGCAGGCCTTACCGTCGTCACAGGCGACGCCCTCGCCCTTCTGCACGTGCAGGCAGCCGCCGGCGACGCTCGGGTTGCAGCCGTCGGTGGTGCAGGCGTCGCCGTCGTCGCAATTCTTCGGCTTGCCGCTGCATTGGCCCTTGTTGCAGGCGGTCGCCACGGTGCAGGCGTTGCCGTCGTCGCAGACCTTGCCGTCGACGACGGGGGTGTGCAGGCAGCCCTTGCCTTCGGCCTGCTTGGGGTCGCAGCTGTCGTTGGTGCAGGCGTTGCCGTCGTCGCAGAGCAGGACCTTGCCGCCGGCGCAGACGCCCGCGGCGCAGGTATCGCCGCTGGTGCAGGCGTCGCCGTCGCTGCAGAGCGCGCCTTGCGGCTTGGCGAGGTGGACGCAGCCGAGCTTCGGGTCGCAGGAGTCGGCGCTGCAATCGTTGGCGTCGTCGCATGCGGTGGCCGGTGCAGGCAGCGAGATGCAGCCCTTGGCGTCGTTGCAGGCGTCGGTGGTGCAGGGGTTGCCGTCGTCGCAGAGCACGGTGGTGCCCTTGCAGTCGCCGCCGGCGCAGAGCCCGCCGACCTCGCAGGCGGTGCCGTCGGTGCACGGCTGGCCGTCCGGGACCTTCTCGAGGCCGCAATCGCCCGTCTTCGGGTCGCAGACGGCGGTCTGGCACGGCCCGTCGCCCGATTTGTCGCACCACACGGCGGTGCCGGGGTTCTCGATGCAGGCATAGGGCGTGCCCTTGGCCTTGTCGCAATAGAGGCTGCCGTTGCATTGGTTCTTGTCGTCGAAGCGGCCGCAGTGACCGTCGATCTTGCATTGGCAGAGGTTCTGCCCCGGCTTGCAGGTGCCGGCGATGCAGGCGTCGTTCAGCGTGCATTGGGTGTCGTCGGCGTCGCAGGGGGTGAAGTCCGCGACGTTCTCGGTCTTGCAGGTGCCGCTCAGCGGTTGGCAGCGGCTCTTCTGGCAGCCGGTGTCGAGCCCGGTCGGGCAGCTGACGACGGTGGCCGGGTTGACCTGGCAGCGGTTGTTGCCCTTGTCGCAGAAGAGGGTGCCGTTGCAGAGGTTGCCGTCCTCGTGGCCTTGGCATTCGGTGTCGGTTTGGCAGATGCAGACGTTGGTGTCGGCGACGCAGCTTCCGGATTTGCAGAGGTCCTTCGGCGTGCACGGGTTGCCGTCGGCGTCACAGGTCTTGTTCTCGTTGCGCGGCACGACCTTGCAGGCGCCGGTCGACGGGGTGCAGACGTTGTGCGCGCAGGTCGTGTCTTGGCTGTCGTCGCACTTCACGACCGTGACCGGGTTGACCTTGCAGATCGCGATATCGCCGGAGGGATCGCAGTAGAGGGTGCCGTTGCAGAGGTTGCCGTCCTCGAACTTTTCGCAATCGGCGTCGTCCTTGCACTCGCAGAGGCTGGCGCCCGCGACGCACTCGCCCGCCTTGCAGGCCTCGTTCGGGGTGCAGGCCGAGCCGTCGTCACAGGCCGTGCCGTCGTCGCTCTGCACCCAGCCGCAGGTGCCCTTGGACTTGTCGCAGAGGTTCTTCCGGCAGGCAGTGTCGTAGGCCGAGGGGCAGACGACGACGGTCGTCGGGTTGAGCTCGCAGCTGCCGCTCGCCTTGTTGCAGAAGAGCGTGCCGTTGCAGGCGTCGCCATCCTCGAATTTGCCGCAGTCGGCGTCGGATTTGCAGCAGACCTGGGTGCCCGGCTGGCATTGGCCCTTGGCGTCGCAGGCGTCGCCGACGGTGCAGAGCACGCCGTCGTCGCAGGCGGTGCCCTCCGGCTTGGATTGCAGCGCGCAGGTGCCGGTCTTCGGGTCGCAGGTCGTGGCGGCGCAGGTGGTGTCGTCCTTGCCGTTGCAGGTCACAACGGTGGCCGGGTTGATCTGGCAGGTTTTGCTCTTCGGCTCGCAGAAGAGCGTGCCGTTGCAGAGGTTGCCGTCTTCCTTCGCAGCGCAGTCGGCGCTGACCTGGCAAGCGCAGATGTTGATCCCGCCGCTGCAGCTGCCTTGCGCGTCGCAGGCCTCTTCGAGCGTGCAGGGGTTGCCGTCGTCGCAGGGGCTCGCCGCGGCGGGCAGGTTGGCGCAGCCCTTGTCTTTGTCGCAGCTGTCGACCGTGCAGAACAGGCCGTCGTCGCAGTCCAGCGTCGCGCTCGGCTTGCAGACGCCGGCCTCGCAGACCGCCGCGGTGGTGCAGGCCGAGCCGTCGTTGCAGGCCGTGCCGCTGGGCAGCGCGACCTCGATGCAGCCGGCTTGCGGATGGCAATCGGCGACCAGGCACGGATTGCTCGGCGCGGGGCAGGTCGCCGCCGAGGTGCACTTCGGCGGGCCGATGCTGTCGCCGGTGGCGGTATCCGTCGCGTCGCCGGTCGCGCCGTCGCCAGCCGTGCCATCGCCTGCCGTGCCGCCGCCGTCGTTCGCGTCGGTCACGGGCGCGTCGGAGGGTTGGGCGTCGGAGGGTTGGGCGTCGGTCGGCGCGCCGTCGAGCGTGGCGCCGTCTTGGACGACGCCGTCCGGTCCGGTGCCGTCTTGTCCCACGACGTCCGTGCTGGCGCCGTCCTGCTGCGTACCGTCGACCACCGCGCCGTCTTGGACCGCGGCGACGTCGAGCGCTCCGGCGGTGTCGTCGGTGCTGCCGCCGCTCTGCGGGGCGTCGTTGCCGCAGCTGGCGAGGCCCCAGAGCAGGAGCAGGGCAGGGGCGAGGCTGTGGCGGCGGATGCGGTCCATCGAAGGCTCCCGGGGGCTGGCGGCGGGTCGGGGTGCAGCTTGGGAGGTTCGCCGGGGTGACGCAAGCGCAGATCTGGCTCGGCACGCGGCCGTGGGTTTGCCAGATCGTGCGGACTTCACTATCACGCCGAGCGTGGCAGGTCGGGAGTTCGTGATGCGCGTTGCTGTTGTCGTCTGTGTTCTGCTGCTCGCGGGCGCCTGCTCCGATGCGTCCACCGCCTCGGGCAGCGGCAGCTCCGCTTCCTCCGATACCGCCGGCTCGTCCGACGGCACCGGCGCCGCTGGGGCCGATGGCTCCGCGGTCGACACGAGCGCCGGCGACGCTGCCGCTGCCGCCGACGCTGCCGCCGACGCTGCCACCGACGCTGCCGCCGACGCTGCCGCCGACGCTGTCACGGACGCTGCCGCCGACGCTGCCGCCGACGCTGCCGCTCTCGCTGACGCTGACGCGGTTGACGATGGTTCTTTTGCGGATTGCGGCAACGGATGTGACGTACTCGCGCCCGGTGGTGAGGTTGTCGACGATACCGGAAGTGACGGGACCGGGCCCGCATGCATCCCAGCCTCGCCCCCCGACGAGGTCTGCAACGGCAAGGACGACGACTGCGACGGCGAGACCGACGAGGGCCTCGGCCCTTGCGACGACGGCGACGTTTGCACCGGCGGCGAGACGTGCCAGAACGGGCTCTGCACCGGCGGCTTCGTCTCGGCCTGCAACGATATGAACGATTGCACGCTCGACACCTGCGACAAGACGCAGGGCTGCACGCACGAGGTGGTCTCGGGCTGCGGCATCGACTGCGACCTCGACAAGCCGGCGTGCCCCAAGCCGCTGTGGTGTGCCTCGGTCAAGCCGCTGACCTGCGGTGGCCCCGGCCGCTGCGAGGTCCCGGTCGACACATGCGACGCCGGCGGCGGCGCGGT
>JACKFC010000061.1 GCA_020632665.1 Deltaproteobacteria bacterium | reverse complement strand
GCCAGCGCCCGTAGCTCACGGATGGCGAGATCTGCGCCACCGTCTTCGACCAAGTCGCACCACCATCTGGCCTTGGTACTGATTTCGGCGTTGTTCGAGCCGTAGATCGCCCGTGCGACCTCCCAGACGCGATGCTTGGCGTGATATAGATCAAGGATATGCAGCACATGATTGCGCATCGGCAGCCACTGCACGAGCGACCCAATCCAGGCGGCGCCGTCGCCGAGGACCACCAACACCTTGACCTGGTCGTAGCGAAGCCTCAGCACCGCGAGCCAGACCAACAGCGCGAAGCCGCTCCAATGACCAAGATGCGAGACATACCTGCGCCGTAGTAGACAACCACGTGAAGGCATCTCTTGCACCGCGTCATGTTGGCCGTACAGCACAGCGTTCTTGACCTCGCGGCCCTCGAGTTTGTAGCGACGGCCCTTGCCTCCGCGTACGCCGGGCACCGGCTTGGACTTGTCGGGCATCTCCTCCCGCGTCATCGGCAAGACGCCATCGACCTCGAGATAGGCGACGTCGGGCACGGAGGTAGAGGCCACTGCATCGGTTGGTCGACCATAATTTCGGCGCAGACCGGTAGGATCGTAAGGCGCGTATTGCTCTGCGGCGGCCTGGTCGAGCGCGCAGAGCTGCGCGCCGCGCTCCATCGTGAGGACCTGTGCGCTGTGCTCGCTGACCTCAATGCCCATCGCGGAAGCGAGCAACTCGACGCCTTTGCCATAGGGCAAGGCCGTGCAGAGCATGGTGATCGTCGATGCACAGCCGGCGGTGTACTTGTGTGGACCGATTCCAGCCAGCGTCGCTGCGGGCATGAAGCGGTGACCACACCCGGGATCGCAGCACTGCAACCACTGCAACTGGACCCCCATCGCACCGTGACGACCGAGCACTTCGCGCTCGCGGCGACCCAGAGAATGGGCACGACTGCGGCAGCCGGCCTTGGCGCAGACCGCCTTGCCGTGCGCGGCCGCTTCAATGCGATCGATCCGGCGTTGTAGGCGGGCTTGCTCCACCGGCAGCACCGCTGCGCGTGCGGCCGCATCGGCGCGGTTCTCTTCATCGAGCACGCTACCGCCGTCGACGTCGAGCGGACTGACGCCGTACTGCAGCAGAGCCTCGATGCCCTCGAGCATCGCGTGGGGCATACCTGAACGACCGAGGGTCTGAGCTGCGATAGCGAGAAGCTCGTCCGGCTCTGGCTTGGCGCTGAGCGCGCGCACATCGCCCGCGAACTCGCCGAGCCATGCGATGACACTGGCTTGAGGACCAACAGCAGACCGATTACGCTCGAACATGGGAGTACCTCGTTGCCGCAGGAAGTTCCTGAGGCGGTTGGCTCAACACCAACGGGGTACTCCCACTTTCATCACAAAAACAGGCTGTTGCTCGCAGAACGCTCAGAAACCCGGACTCGAGGCGGGCTGGTCGTCGCGCGCACTGCTTCAAGTCCTTGAAATTCGATCCGCGGCCGCAACGTGGTTCAACGGTTGTCGGTGATCGTGAGCGGGCTGAGCTAGACCCTCGGATCGGATCCTCGCCCTTCGACTTGTGCTTGTCTGCCTTTGCCGCAAGTATGGGATCGAACCACAGCCAGGTGTCGTAGGTTGCGTCCGTCGCTGTCGCGTCGACGACGGCGGCTTGCGGCGCCTCGCTCTCCAAGTCGGCGCAACCAGCGAAGACGATACACAGCGCCGCTGTTGCGCTGGCGAGCGTTCGAATCGCGTCGGCGCCCGCCATCGCTGCCTCACGAGCGGGCTGCTGAACAAGGTCTCGGCATTCGCGGTTCGCCGAGGACGAGTCTCTTGCACGCTTGCCGGCGGAGATGCTCACGCTGTTCGGTCCCCGATCAGGTCCGACTCGAGGGCGGGAAACCTCGCTGTGAACCCGGTGTCCAAGGCTCGCGGCACGCCTCTCGCGCCCGCGGGGACCAGCGGTGCCAGGCGAACAAGATTGCAAGACTCACCGGCGAGCGTGGCTGTAGGGCGCGTCTCCACGCGCCTCTCGTAGCGGACCCTGCCGATGCCATCGACCGTCTCGACGTGGCCGAGGCTCTCTGCGATCTGTTTGCGTACGGGTCGGGCACAAACCATCGGGTGCCGCAGCCACTGTCGCGCGCAACAGTTGTCCGTCAATACGTGAGCCGAGCGGGTGATCCGCTCCCTGGGCACGCAGATCTCGCACGTCATGGCGGCCACAGCGGCGAGTCGGTAACCACTCTTTCCCCTCATCGTCACACCTCATCCAACACCAAAAGGCTTGTCATGGTCAGGAGCTGAGGGATCCCCTCGATTGCATCACGGCCTCCCGGGCTTGACCTTCGATCCCACCGATCCCAGCTTGCCGACCTGTGACCAGGGAGGCAACGATGGCGAAGAACACGAAACGAAAAGGTGCGCTACTGCTCGCAGCCCGGGCGCGCGGGCGATGCGTCCGGGCGGGCGCGGGACGCCGCCCACGGCTCCCAACCCTGTCCCGCCCGTGTCGCGAGAAGAGGCGACGGCGACGGTGATGTCGATGCTGGGGCAGGACATCCACGCAGCCCGCGTGGCCTCGCTCGGGGCCGCAGCGATTGGCACCGTGGCGGCTGGCTCGCTGTGCATCCACGCCATCGGAGGCGGGCCCGCTGCCGTCGCTGCGCTGAACGACAAGCACGCCATCAGCAGGTCGACCGGTTGCTCGCACAGAGCCGGGTCGATGTCTGGCGCCTGTCCGAGCGCTGGGTGCCCTTCGTCGTCGGCAACCGCGACGAGGTCGTGGTCAACTTGGACTGGACCGAATTCGACGCCGACGACCACAGCATGTTGGTCGCGAGCTTGCAGACCAGCCACGGGCGCGCGACGCCGCTGCTGTGGAAGACCGTCGACAAGTCCGCGCTCGAGGGGCGGCGCAACGACTACGAGGACGAACTGATCAGCCGTCTCGCCGCGGTGATGGCGGCAGGCGTCAAGGTCACCTTGGTCGCTGACCGCGGGTTCTCCGACAGCAAGCTCTACGCGCTGCTGAAGGGAGAGTACGGATGGAACTACCTGATCCGCTTCCGAAGGTTCGTGACGGTGACCGACAGCGAAGGCACCTCGAAGAGCGCGCGGGAATGGCTCGGCAACAAGAAGGTACGCGTGCTGCACGGGGCGACCGTGACCGCACGGCACTGCCCGGTGTCGACCATCGTTCTGGTCTACGACAAGGCCATGGCGGAGCCCTGGTGCATCGTCTGCGGCGACCCCGCCATCACGGCCGCGCAGGCCAAGAAGCTCGACGGCAAGCGCTTCTCCTGCGAGGAGACGTTCCACGACCTCAAGGACTTGCGCTACGGGATGGGGCTGAAGTGGACCTCGCTCCGGCTCGCCGAACGTCGCGACCGCCTGATGCTCTTCGGCGTCCTCGCTCACGCCCTGCTCACCCTGCTTGGGGCCGCTGGCGAACGCGCCGGCCTGGACCGCCTGCTCAAGAGCAACACCTCGAAGAAACGGACCATGTCCTTGTTTCGACAAGGGCTTCGCTGGTACGAACTGCTGCCGAACATGCCCGAGGAGCGTCTGTGCTTGCTCATGGAGGCCTACCATGAAGTGCTGCTCGAGCATGAGATTACCAAGGAGGTCCAGTGGGTTATCTAAACGAGGGGATGGCTCAGGAGTCTCGTGCCACGTGCAATCGTGAGCAGTTGCACGATGTCGGGCGAATTTACTGCCCAGGTATCACGCATCGGAAACCCACATCAGGATCCGACTCAAAGCCAATTCTCGGGTCCAATCCTTCGGGCTGTACGGTGTTGTAGCTGCCGCCGACGACCAACCAGCGGACTGACCTCGGGCCAACGCAGACGGTGCACTCGGAGACGACGCTCGAAAGCATTTCCGCAACGTTCCCAATGCCATCCGCAATCCCCCCCAAGATCGCCGCGCCAGGCTCGAATCGGCGTGGACCAGTCACAGCTGGTCCCCCTCCACGATGCACTCCCAAATTCCAACTGCCGTTGTGGCCCGTCCATTCATTGCCCCACGGGAAGCGAGGCCACGCTTCACCACAAGCCTTGGGTTCGTCGCTGAATCGGTAGCACGGTTCGGCGCTCCAGGTGGCGATTGCCCACTCTGCGGCTGTAGGCAGCCGCCCGCCGGTGGCAGTCTCGGAACAGAAATGCTGAGCTTCCCGATGCAACACGTATCGAACGGGAGTTTCGTCGGAATCTCCGTCAAGCACCTTCCTCGCGTCGTCGTCGTGCAAGCAGGATGTTAGGTCCGCAGCGCCACACGCCGTATCACCTGTCAGACAGGCGTCGCAGTAGCCAACCAGCTTCGCCTTCTCTGCAGAACAGGACTCGACACACAACGTCTGGCACGCGCCGGCAGTGATGCACCGCTGCCAGTCACCACGTGTGATCTCTCGCCTGGCAATGCAGAAAGAATCGATGGTCCGAACCGACATTTCCTCCCACGCGCTTGGCTTGTTTCCAGGATCCGGCGGACCGTCGATGAGCCTTCTCGGAATTGCATACACGCCCCCAGGAAAACACCGCCACGCACCGCCGTAAATTCCTGCCGTCTGACTGGCAGACCCAGCGTCTCCCGTGGCTCGGTCCGCGTCGTTTGGGGACACATAGTCAGCGCCGTCTCGTGGCGTGATTGTCGGGGATGAGCACGCGGTCATCGCCGAGCAGCAGATCATCAGAATCGACTGACGGAGTCGCCACAGCACGCGCGGCCTCTGCTCCTTCATCGCGTTCCCCCTTGCAGTCCAAGGTCCCCTGCTTGAATCCTCCGTATAGACTAGTTTCCACTATTCGGGATGTGGCTAAACTGAACCAACACGTTGGCCTCCTGGTAGTAGCTGTAGCGCGCGGGAAAATTGTGCTTGAACTGCTTACAGTCGTTGTAGATGATGGCCGGTCTCCCGTCCCGCTCGGAGGTGACTCGCGCGTCGATCGCGACGGCGAGGACGCAGCTGCAGCTGCAGTTGCTCATGTGCGGCTCCTTCAGGGTCAAAAACTCGACCAGTGGGTTGCCCCAAGAATAGTCGCTCGCTCGCTCGCTCGCTCGCATGCAAGCGAAAACATCCGCCACCGAAACTCTCGAAGTTGCAAAGACTTCCGCACTTCACCAACCCTTTTCCAGCTTGCCCGATTGGAAGACCCGCACCGCCTGATCGACCTCGATCGGCCCCGGGATCTCGGTCTTCTCTCCCCCGGGCCAGACCACCCGAATCTTGCTGACCGACGCGCTGCCGCCCAGGCCGAAATGCGACGGCGCGAGCGATTGGCAGCCTTGGCCCGAGCCGCCGTCGACCACCCGCAGCTGGGTGCCGTCCGCGGTCTCGACGTGGATCGTCGCGCCGATGCCGGCCCGATTCGCGCCGGCGTCGCCGACCACCCGCACCTGCAGCCAATGGCCCTTCGCGCCCTGGTTGGTGTAGCGGTGGTTCTTCGCGATGACGTCGAGATCGCCGTCGTGGTCGAGGTCGCCGGCCGCCATGCCCCAGCCGTTGCGATCGATGACGCCGCTCATCCAGCGGGCCAAAGCGAAGGTGCCGTCGCCGTTGCCGAGGTAGAATTCGGTCGGGCGACCGTCGTAGGTCGCGCTCATCCACAGGTCGAGCTTGCCGTCGTGGTCGAAATCGCCGAGCAGCGGCACCGAATGCGTCTCCTGGTAGCTCAGGCCAGCGGCGCCGACCGGATAATCCCACGAGCCCTGCAGATCGACGAAGGTGCCGTCCTTCTGCTGCAAGAAGACGCTCGATTTGTCGCTGAAATCCCAGAACCGCGGATGCGCCAGGTTGGCGACCACCAGGTCGAGCAGGCCGTCGCCGTTCAGATCGCCCCACATCGAGCCGATGCCGTGGCCGTAGCGCTTCTGCCCGTTGCTGATCACCGGATGCCCGGCCACGCCGACCTTCTCCGCCACTTCGGCGAAGGTCCCGCCGCCCTCGTTGCGGAAGAGCAGATCGCGCAGCAGGACGTAGGTATGCACGAAGAGGTCGACGTCGCCGTCGCCGTCGTAGTCGGCCGGGGTCGCGCCGCGGCTCGGCAGCTTGGGGTTGGCCTCGCCCCAGAAGCCGTTCTTGCCGGTCCACTCCTCGAAGGTGCCGTCGCCCTTGTTCCGCCAGACGCGGTCGACGTAGTAGGTGTAGACCCCCCAGCAGATGAAATTCGCCATGTAGAGGTCGAGGTGGCCGTCGGCGTCGAGGTCGAGCCAGGCGGCCGCAGGTGTCGGCTCGTGCACGGTATCGTCGCCGTTGCCGTTGGGGCAGGCGTTGTAGCTCTGCAGATCCGAGATGCCGGCCGCCTCGGTCACGTCGGTGAAGACGCCGCCGTCGTTGCGCAGCAGGTGGTCGCCGCCGCCCGCGGTCTCCCAGAAGGTGAGCAGGTCGAGGTCGCCGTCGTTGTCGTAGTCGCCCCAGATGCCGCCGTTGGCGCCGAGGCCCAGCTCGGCGATGCCGGCTGCCTCGGTGACGTTCTCCAACTTGCCAGCGTTGTTGCGGAAGAGCTGGCTCTTGCTGTCCCAGACGTCGTCCCAGCCGTCGCCGTCGAAGTCGCCGATGGCCATGCGGTGGCCGAAAGCGATCTCCGTCTCGGCGACGAAGCGATGCTGGCTCGGCACGTCGGTGGCCGTCGGCTCGACCAACAGCCGCACGAGATAGTCGATCGGGCGCGAGGTGGAGAGCCCGTTCCAGGCGATATTCTGCTGCCCGCCGGCGCTGTAGCTGGTGATCTCGGGGAAGTTCCATGCCGAATGGCAGGCATCGAACTTTTCGCAGCATTTGGAGGCGTCCTCGCAGCCTTCGGGCAACGAGCCGTCGAAGGCGAGCGAGGGGGAGCCGGCCCCTTCCCGCAGGTAGGCGACGTAGTAGAGGCCGGGTTGCTCGACCTGCACCGGCTTCGGCAGGCGGTAGTCGACCCACGTCCCGGGGCTGACCTGGTCACCGCAGCGCGAGGCGGTCCAGATCGGGTTCGGCGCCCAGAAGTCGAAGCCGTTGTGGCCGAAGTCGCGGTAGAGGCCGAGCGTCACCGGCGCGTCCGCGGCGGCGGCGGCGCTGCCGAACTGCACCCGGAAGCCCCAGATCTTCACCGGCCCTTGCACATCGAAGCGGACCGCCTCGTAGAGCTTGGCCTCGCGCACCTTGCTGCCGACGATGGCCCAATCGGCCTGGGCCTCGACGTGGCCGGCGGCTGTGCCGTCGTCCCAGGCCATCTCCTTCAGGCCGACCGGGAGCTGGCCGCCGCCGGTATTGCAGGCCCGGTCGGGCGTCCAATCGGGCGCCGAGAGGCCGGCGTCGAAGGTGTCCGCGCCGGCGTCGGTGTTCGCGCCGCCGGTGTCGCCGCCCTGCGCGTCGGCCACGTCAGCTGCGTCCGCGCCGCTGCTGCCGTCGCCGCTTCCCGCGCCGTCGAGCCCGGCGCTGTCTGCCGCATTGCCACCTCCGTCGCCGTCGCTTCCGCAGGCGGGCAGGGTGGTCAGCAGCGCCAGCGCGGCGCAGATCGTCAGGGTGTGGGGCAGGGCCTTGCGCATCGTCGCCTCCGTGGTCCGCAGAGCATGCCTGCGCGGACGCGCCGGCGAAAGCGCTCGTGTCGCCGCGCTCGCCCCGCATCCGCGCAATTCGCGCCGAGATCTGCTAAAATCCACGCCCCGAGGCGGAGGTCCGCCACCGAGGTGCAGATGAGCGATCTCCTCGCCGCCCGGGCGCAGATGGCGATGTCGCTCGGCTTTCACATCCTCTTCGCCATCGTCGGGATGGCGATGCCGCTGCTGATGATCGTGGCCGAGGCGATCTGGCTGCGGCGCGGCGATCCCGTCGCCCTCGAGCTGGCCAAGCGCTGGTCGAAGGGCACCGCGATCCTCTTCGCCGTCGGCGCCGTCTCGGGCACCGCGCTCTCGTTCGAGCTCGGGCTGCTCTGGCCCGAGTTCATGCGCCACGCCGGGCCCGTCATCGGCATGCCCTTCTCGCTCGAGGGCTTCGCCTTCTTCCTCGAGGCGATCTTCCTCGGCATCTGGCTCTACGGCTGGGACCGGATCTCGCCGCGAGCCCATTGGCTCGCCGGCGCGGGCGTCTGGATCTGCGGCATGGCGTCGGGTGCCTTCGTCGTCTGCGCCAACGCCTGGATGAATACGCCGGCCGGTTTCCGCTTCGAGGGTGGGCAATTCGTCGATATCGACCCCTTCGCCGCGCTGTGGAATCCGGCGGCCCCCTCGCAGGTGCTGCACATGCTGATCGCCGCGCTGGAGGCCGTGGGCTTCGCGGTCGCCGGCATCCACGCCTGGGCCCTGTTGCGGCAGCCCGCCTCGCGCCTGCATCGGATGGCGTTCGGCATCGCCCTGGCCGTCGGCGGCGTGGCTGCGCTGATCCAGCCGATTTCCGGGCATCAGAGCGCCGTCCACGTCGCCGAGGTGCAGCCGATCAAGCTCGCGGCGATGGAGGCCCACTTCCACACCCATCGGGGCGTGCCGCTGCGGGTCGGCGGTTGGCCCGACGAAGCCACCGGCGAGGTCGCCTACTCGCTCGACCTGCCGAAGCTGCTCTCGCTGATGGCGTTCAACGATCCGGACGCCGAAGTCCGCGGCCTGCTCGACTTCCCGCGCGAGGATTGGCCGCCGGTGACCGTCACCCATCTCGCCTTTCAGATCATGGTCGGTGCCGGCTCGGCGTTGATCGCGCTGACACTGCTCGCCGCGTGGCTGGCCTGGCGCCGGCGGCGACTGCCGCTGGACCCCTGGCTGCTGCGGCTCTGCGTCCTCGCCGCGCCGCTCGGCGTGATCGCGGTCGAGGCCGGTTGGACGGTGACCGAGGTCGGCCGCCAACCCTGGGTGATCCGGGGCGTGATGCGAACGGCCGACGCCGTCACGCCGATGCCGGGGCTCTGGCTGCCCTTCGCCGTCTTCACCGTGCTCTACGCCGCGCTCGGCGTGGTGGCCGTTGCCCTGCTGCGCCGCCACGTCTTTGCCAGTACGGACTTTGCCAGCACGGAGGCATTCGCGAGCGCCGACGAGGCGGGTCATGGCTGAGTTCGACCTCACCCAACCGGCCTGGATCATCGCGGCGGTCATCGTCGTCGCACTCGGGATTTACGCCATCAGCGGCGGCGCCGACTTCGGCGGCGGCGTCTGGGATCTCTTCGCCCGGGGGCCGCGGGCGGAGCGACAGCGTGCCGTCATCGAGCGCGCCATCGCGCCGATCTGGGAGGCCAACCACGTCTGGCTGATCCTGGTCGTGGTGCTGCTCTTCGTCTGCTTCCCCGGCGCGTTCGCGGCGCTCACCACGGCGCTGCACGTGCCGCTGACGGTGATGCTGGTCGGCGTCGTCTTGCGCGGCTCGGCCTTCACCTTCCGCAGCTACGACCGCGGGCCCGGGGCGACCGAGCGCGGGCGGCGCTGGAGCCGCGTCTTCGCCGTCAGCAGCGTCGTCACGCCCGTCTTTCTCGGCGTCTGCCTCGGCGCGGCGGTCTCCGGCGCGCTGCACATCGGCCCGGACGGGCGCGTGGTCACCGATTTCGTCTCCGCTTGGTGGGCCCCCTTTCCCTTCGCCTTGGGCCTGTTCGTCCTCGCGCTCTTCGCCCAGCTCGCCGCGGTCTACCTCGCCGCCGACGTCGCCCGCAGTGAAGGGGCGGACGCGCCGCTCGCTGCGGATTTCCGCCTCCGCGCGCTCGGGGCGACGGTCGCCGTCGTCGTCACGGCGTGGCTCGCCTTCGCGCTCACCGCGACCGGCGCGCCGGCGCTGCGGCAGGGGCTGACCGGTGGCGCGTGGGCCCTGGCAGGCCACGCATTCACCGCGATCGCGGGCGTGACGACCACCGCTGCGCTCTGGCGGCGGAAATTCGCGCTCGCGCGGTGGGCCGTGATCGCGCAGACCTTCGGCGTCGTCGGCGGCTGGGCCGCGTCGCAGGTGCCGTACGTCGTCCTGCCGGACCTGACCATCCGCGGTGCCGCCGCGCCGGCGTCGGTCCTCTGGCCCGTGGTCGGAGCGCTGGGGCTCGGCAGCGTGCTGTTGATCCCGGCGTTCTGGCTGCTCTACCGCGTCTTCCGCCCGTAGCACACACCTGCCGCCGCCTTGCACCCGCCGCCGCATCGCCTAGCCTGACCGTCCAGGGAGCCCGATGCGCGTCTTCGCAACCCACGACCACGCCGACTTCGACGGCTTCGCCGCGATGCTCGCCGCGCGCCTGCTCTACGGCGGCGGGGAGATCGTGGTCGGCCGCCCGCTCGACCGGTTGGTGCACGCCTACTTGGCCCTGCACAAGGACCGCTTCGAGGTGGCGGAGATCGACGCCATCGACCCGGCGGCGGTCGAAGAGCTCGTCGTCGTCGACACCCGCCAGCGCCGACGGCTACGCAGCGTCGCCAAGCTGCTGCTGGCCCGTGACGAGGGCAGGGCGGCCTTCCGCATCGAGACCTGGGACCACCACCGCGCCCGCACCGACGACCTGCCGGCCGACCGAGAGCGCGCCGAGCCGGTCGGCGCCGTCGTCACGCTCTTGGTCGAGGCGCTGCAACGCGCCGGCACGCCGATCGACGCCGCCAGCGCCACCGCGATGGCGCTCGGCATCCACACCGACACCGGATCGCTCACCTTCTCCGGCACCACCCCGCGCGACGCCGCGGCGCTGGCGCATCTCCTCGCGTGCGGCGCCAGCCTCGGCGTCGTGCGCGACACCCTGCGCGGAGGCCTGGACGCCGAGCAGCAGCAGGTGCTGGCACAGACGCTGGCCGGCATGCGGCGGCTCGACCTGCGCGGCGTGCGGATCGGCGTGGTCGAATGTGCCGCCACCGGCGGCGGGGTCGGGCTGGCCGAGGTCGTCAGCGCCGCGCTCGGGATGACCGAGCTCGACGCGCTCTTCCTCGGCTGGCGAACCGCGTCGGGCAAGCTCAGCATCGTCGGCCGCGCGAGCGCGCCATGGGTCGACGTCGGCGCGGCGATGACGGCGCTGGGCGGCGGCGGCCACGCCGGTGCAGGCTCGGTCACGCTCCGGGGTGACGCCGCGGCCGCCGGCATGGACGCGTTGCTGCAGCAGCTCGACGACGCGATCCACGATCCGCCGCGGGTGCGCGACCTGATGACGGGCGAGGTCTTTTGCCTCGACGCAGGGCTGACGATGGCGCAGGCAGAGGTCGCGCTGCTGCAAAGGGGCGTGCACGGCGCGCCGGTCCTGCGGGACGGCGCCATGGTCGGCGTCCTCTCCCGACGCGACATCGAGCGGGCCCGCGGCCGCGACGATATGGACCGCGCCATCGCCGCCGGGATGGCGACCCACGTCCGCACCGTCGCGCCCGACCTGACGCTCGACGACGCCCACCGCGTGATGGTGAGCCACGATATCGGCCGGCTGCCGGTCGTCGACGCCACGGGTGCGGTCGTCGGCCTGCTCAGCCGCAGCGACGTGCTGCGGACGCTCTACGGCGAATCTTCCGTGACTTCCTGAGCGCCGCAGCCGGTTGCGCCTTGTCAGCCGGTCGGCATTGCCGTATCCAAGCGCCCCGCCGGGGCCGAGTGCCCCGAAATTTCCCCACGGAGCGCCCGATGATCACCATCTCGACAGTCAGCAAGACCTACGGTGGGCGCAAGCTCTTCGAAGACGTCGACGTCACCTTCGCCGCCGGCAACCGCTACGGCCTCACCGGCCCGAATGGCGCCGGCAAGTCGACCTTCATGAAGATCATCGCCGGCGATATCGAGCCGGATCAGGGCCACGTCAGCCGCCCGCGCAAGACCGCCGTCCTCAAGCAGGATCATTCGCTCTTCAACGAGTTCCGCGTCCTCGACACGGTGATCATGGGCAACCAGCCGCTGTGGGAGGCGATGCAGGAGCGCGACGAGATCTACGCCAACGCCGAGGACTTCACCGACGAGATGGGCATGCGCATCGCCGAGCTCGAGTGCATCGTCGCCGAGGAGGACGGCTATACCGCCGAGGCCGAAGCCGAGTCTCTGCTGCTGGGCCTGGGCATCCCGGCCGAGCTGCACCAGAGCACGATGGCCGAGCTCTCCGGCGGTATGAAGGTCCGCGTCCTGCTCGCCCAGGCGCTCTTCGGCCGACCCGAGGCGATGATGCTCGACGAGCCCACCAACCACCTCGACCTCGACACCATCGAGTGGCTGGAGAACTTCTTGGTCGGCTACCGCGGCGCCCTGGTCGTGATCAGCCACGATCGCCGCTTCCTCAACGCGATCACCACGCACACCGCGGACATCGACTACGAGACGATCATCGTCTACCCCGGCAACTACGACGATATGGTCCGCACCAAGGGGCAGATCCGCGGCCAGGTCGAGCAGCAGCACGCGCAGAAGCAGAAGAAGGTCGCGGCGCTCAACGAGTTCATCCAGCGCTTCTCGGCCGGTTCCCGCGCCAGCCAGGTGCAGTCGCGCAAGAAGCAACTCGACAAGCTCGACCAAGCCTCCATCAAACGCAGCAATATTCAGCGACCCTATATCCGCTTCGAAGTCGGTGAGGAGTCCGGTCGGCACGTCGTCGACATCACCGATCTCGCGAAGGCATTCGGTGATCTCGACGTCTTTTCCGGCTTCCGCGCACACGTCAACCGGGGCGACCGAATCGGCATCGTCGGCAAGGACGGTGTCGGCAAGACCACGCTGATCCGGACCCTGCTCGGAGAGCTCGAGCCGACTGCCGGCAGCTACGAATGGGGCCAGAAGACCAGCATCGGCTACCTGCCGCAGGAGCACGAGGAGACGATCCAGAAGGGCCTGACCATCGATTCCTGGCTGCACGGCTTCAAGCCCGGCGCCGATCTCGAGGAGGTCCGCGGCCTGCTCGGCCGGATGCTCTTCCGCGGCGACGAGGGCAAGAAGTCGACCGACGTACTGTCGGGTGGCGAGCGCGTCCGCATGCTCTTTTCGCAGCTGATGATCACGCGGCCCAATACGCTGGTCCTCGACGAGCCGACCAACCACCTCGATCTCGAGTCGATCGCGGCGCTGGCCGAGGGCCTCTCGGCCTACCAAGGCACGCTGCTGCTGGTCACCCACGACCGTGACCTGCTCACCGAGGCCTGCACGCGGATCTGGCACGTCACCGGTCGGAACGAGATCGTCGACTACCGTGGCTCGTGGGACGAGTACCACGACCGCTACATCGCCGGCGGCGGCGAGATTTAGCGACGACGCGGCCGCAGCGCGGCTCCTGCGCCTAGATCGCGCCGCGAAGGACCAGCACCGGCAGCGGCGAGAGGCGGAGCACGGCCTCGGTCGTGCTGCCGAGCAGCAACGTCTCGAGCGGCCCCTTGCTGCCCGCGGCGACCACCACCAAATCGACGGCGTCCTGCAGGGCAGCGGCGACGATCGCCGGCGCGGCGTCTTCCGCGGCGACCACGCGCTGCTCCACCCTGCCGGGCAAGCTCGCGCAGAGCTTGGCCAGGTGCTCCTCGCTCTGCCTGGCCCAGGTGTTCAGGTCCGGCGGCAGCTTGGCGAAGTGGACGTGGTCCGGCCCGACGTCGAGCGCGCAGCGGGC
>JACKFC010000060.1 GCA_020632665.1 Deltaproteobacteria bacterium | reverse complement strand
TTCCCCCTCCACGAGCCGCGTCAAAAAGTCGCCCCGGGCGACTTTTTGATCGCGTCTCTAGCCGGCGGGGATCTCGAGCTCGGCGAAGATCTCGGCCGACGGCTTGACCTCGGCCTCGATCGTCTCGCCGTCGCGGACCTTGCGCAGGCCCTCGATCACGATCCGGTCCGTAGTCTCGAGGCCGGCCGAGACGACGAAGACGTGCGGCAGCTCGGCGGCGACGGTGATCTGTCGGGCGTGGACGACATTGGCCGCGTCGACGACGTAGACGTATTTGCGGTCGAGGATGTCGAAGGTCGCCCGCTGCGGCACCAACAGGGCGTTGGCGATGGTGCGCGAGAGCAGGACCGTGCCGGTCTCACCGTGGCGGAGCAGCAGGTCCGGGTTCGCGAAGCGGGCGCGGTAGGCGATGGTGCCGGTCTCGTGGTCGAAGTCGGCGACGATGGTCTCGACCTGGCCTGGCTGCGAGAAGACCTCGCCGTTGGCCATCCGCAGCCGGACCGCCGGCTTGGCCTTGTCGCCTTGCGCTTGCATCCGCAGGTACTCGGCCTCCGAGACGTTGAAATAGGCCCAGACCGCGCTGGTATCGGCCAGCGTGGTGAGCAGATCGCCTTCGTCGATGAGGCTGCCCAGCTGCGCGCCGAAGCGGCCCATGATGCCGCGGAAGGGGGCGTGGATCTCGGTCAGCCCGCGGTGCGCCGTCGCCAGCGCCAGCTCGGCGTTGGCCTTGGTGTAGTTGGCCTTGGCCAGCGCCAACTCGTTGGTCGAGACCACGTTCTGCGCCGCGAGGCGCTTGGTGTTCTGGTACTCGATCTTCGCCCGCTCGGTCTCGGCGCGCGCCTTGGCGACCTCGGCCTGCACCAGCATCGGCATCAGCTGGAACATCCGCGCGCCCTTCTCGATCACCTGCCCTTCGTCGACGAAGATGCCTTCGAGGTAGCCGCGTTCGAGCGCGCGCAGCTCGATGTGCTGCACCGCGCGGATCCGCGCGACGTAGCCGTCGGTCAGCTCGGTATCGCGACGGATCGGCTGCGAGACGAGCAGCTTGCCCTTCTCGTGTTGCGCGTGGGCCTCGTGCTCGCAGCCCGAGAGCGTGGCGGCGAGCGTCAGCAGCGCGCAGATGCTCGCAGCCGTACGGGCCTTGCTCGTCATGGTGTCCTCCAACGCGCCGCGGGGGGCGGCGCACACGGAGATCCAACGCAATCCGCGTGCCAGCCTCTCGCGCCGACACGGTACGAGCCGGAGATCGATGCGAAATTGTGCCGTCCGCGGTCGCGATCGGGCGACTGCACGGCCGCGTCGATTCGACCCGAGGTGTGACGCGGCGTGGGTCGATTCGACGCAGCGTCAGCGCCGGACGTCGGACTCCACGGCGCCGTCGACCAGGCGCACCAGGCGTCGCGCGCGCTCCATCACCCGCGGGTCGTGGGTCGAGAAGACGAAGGTCACGCCGCGCTCGGCGTTGAGCCGACCCATCAGGTCGAGCAGCATCGCGGCGGTCTCGGAGTCGACGTTGGCGGTGGGCTCGTCGGCGAGCACGACCGCGGGCTCGGCGGCGATGGCGCGGGCGATCGCGACGCGCTGCTGCTGCCCTCCGCTGAGCTCGTCCGGGCGGCGATCTTCCATACCCGCGAGGCCGACCTCGGCCAGCAGCCGGGCGACCCGTTCCCGCCGCTCCGCCGCGCCGACGCCTTGCAGCGCGAGCACCATCTCGGCGTTTTCGGCTGCCGTCAGCACCGGCACCAGGTTGTAGGCCTGAAAGACGAAGCCGATCCGGTCCCGCCGCAGCGCCGCCAGCCGCCGGCGGCCGATCTGGCCCAGGTCCTGCCCCTCGACCAGGACCCGCCCCGAGGTCGGCGCGTCCAGGCCGCCGAGCAGGTTCAGCGCGGTCGATTTGCCCGAGCCCGAGGGGCCGGAGATCGCGACGAACTCGCCCGGCTCGATGGCCAGCGAGAGGCCGCGCAGGGCGTGCACCTCGACCGCACCCTGGCGGTAGGTCTTGTGGACGTCACGGAGCTCGGCGATGGGCTGATTCATGCGGGACCTCAGACGAGCTTGATGGCGGTGGTCGGGTTGACGCGACCGGCGATCCACGCCGGCAGCAGCCCCGAGAGCAGGGTGGCGGTCAGCACCGCGACGACGATCAGCGCCAGGTTTTCCGGGTGGATCCGCACGTAGAAGGTCGGGTCCATCATCACGTTGGCGACCTGCGTCTGCTGGCTGCTGTCGACCACCGGCAGGGTGAAGCCCTCGGTCGAGAGCTTCCAATACGGCCACGCCGCGACCAGCACCGTCGCCAGCAGCCCGCACAGGCCGATCCACAGGCTCTCGAGCATCACCAAGCCGAAGAGCAGGCCGCGGCCCCAGCCAATCGCCGAGAGGATGCCGAATTCCCGCATCCGCTCCATGACGCTCACCAGCAGCGCGTTGAAGATGCCCGCCGCCACCAACAGCAGCACCAGGCCCTGCATGAACGCCGCGCCGGAGAGCTTCATATCGATGAAGCCCGAGAGCTCGGGCATCGTCTCGTGCCAGGTGCGCACCACGCGGTCGCCGGATTGCAGCGGCTGCAGGGCCCGCGCCACCGACGCCGTCTGCCGCTGATCTTCGACCAGGACCGCGACCAGCGTCGCGTCTTCCGGACCGTAGCCGAGCGCCTTCTGCAAGGTCTGCAGCGGCGCGATGACCAGGCCGCTGTCGGCGTCGGGCGAGCCGGTCTGCAACAGGCCGCGGACCCGCAGCAACGCGGTGACGATCTCGCCGTTGCGGTCGGTCAGGGTGAAGACGACCTTGCTGCCGAGCTCGACCCCGAGGTGGCGGGCGAGGTCGGCGCCGAGCAACGCGCCGTGCTTGTCGTCCGCGGCGAAGAGCGCCCCCTCCGCGACGCCGCCGAGCGCCGCCAACGACTCCTTGCTCTCGCTGCCGACGTCGATGCCGATCAGCGCCGCGCCACGGCTCTCGCCGCCGGCCGCCACCATCGCCGTCGCCATGATCCGGGCCGCCGCGCCGCGCACACCGGGGGTCTGCACCACCTGCGCGGCGAGGCCCTTGGCGCCCGAGACGAAGCGCTTCGGCGCCGGCGCCTCGGTCTGCAGCCGGTGCTGCACGGTGACGTGCCCGTTGCCCATCTTGGCGGCGGTGTCGATCATCTTGCCGTAGGTCGCGTCGCCCATGCCGGTCAGGAAGACGGCCAGGAAGGTGCCGAACACGATCGACGCCAGCGTGACCAGCGTCCGCCGTCGGTTGCGCCAGATATTGCGCCAGGCCATCGCCGCGAGGGTGCCGGTGTTCATGCCATCGCTCCCGTTCGCTCTCTCATCGTCAGCGGTGCCGGATCGCTTCGATCGGGCGGATCAGCGCGGCCTTCACCGCCGGATAGATCACCGCCGCGCCGACCACGAAGAGCAGCACGGCGATCGGCAGCAGCCAGGTCTCGGCGTTCGGCGCGGCGTACCAGGTCCGCGAGGTCGTCACGCCGGCGATGGTGATCCCTTCGTCGGGCCCCATCTGCAGGCCGTAGCGCTGCAGATACCAGACGGTCGGCAGCGAGAGGCCCGCGCCGATGCCGACGCCGAGGGCGGTCTGCACCGCGCTCTCGAGCAGCACCAGGCCGAGCACCGCGCCGGGGCCGAAGCCGATCGCCTTGAGCACGCCGAACTCGCGGATCCGCTCGAAGACGGCCATCAGCATCGTATTCAGCAGCACGATCCCGACCGCGACGAAGACGACCAAGAAGCCCATCGTCATCGCGCCCATCACCGCGTCGAACATCTGCGCCAGCACGGGCAGCAGCTCGCGCCAGGTCATCACCTCGGCTTGCCCCGCCGCCGCCACCACCCCGGCCTTCGCCGCCGGCAGCGTCATGCCCTCCGGTGCGCGGACGATGATCCGGTGCGCGCCGCTCGGCACCCCCATCAGCTCGCGGAAGGCGGCCTCGGTCAGGAAGACGCCGCCGCGGTCCACGCCGCCGCCGACCGGGCCGAGGATGCCGCGGACCCGGTAGAGGTCGTTCGCCATCGAGCCGTCGCTCGCCTGCGAGAGCAGCACCAGCTCGTCACCCGGCGCGAGCTCCAGGGTGCGCGCCAGGTAGCGGCCGACGACCACGCCCGCGGGCTCCTTCGGGTCCAGCCAGGCGCCCTTGTCGACCGCGTCGTGCACGGCCGAGACCTGCGCGTCCTTCGCCACGTCGACGCCGATCAGCTGCGCGCCGCTGCTGTTGTCTTCGGCCGCAGCGAGGCCAGCGCCGAGCAGGCGTGCGCTGGCGCGGAAGCCGGCCGCTCCGAGGCGCTCGCCGATCGCGGCCGCGTCGTCGATGCGTCGGTACAGGCTCGGATCGTCGCGGAAGCCGGGGGCGTGGACCTGCACGTCGCCGACCTCGACGTCCAAGATCTGCCGCTCCATCTGCCGCAGGTAGCCGCGGACCAGGCCGGCGTAGCCGATCATCACCCACAGGCCCAGCGCCATCGCGATGATGGTGACCCAGCTCCGTCGCTTGTTGCGCCAGACGTTGCGCCACGCCATCGATGTGAGCTGCATCGCGTCCCCCTGCCGCCCAGCCTAGACCGTCGCGACCGCGCGTGCGATGTTTTCGGTTCCAACCAGGAGTCCATCGATGCGCATCGCCTCTCGCACCCTCACTCGCCTTTTGCCCGTCGCCCTCGCCGCGCTCCTCGTCGCCGCCGCCGGCTGCAGCAAGGACGAAGCGAAATCCGACACCGGCAGCGCCGACACCGCCAGCGCGGATACCGGCTCGACCGATACCAGCACCGGCAGCGATACCAGCGGTGGCACCGTCGACGCCGGACCGCGCAAGGACGCCGTCAAGCTCCTGGTCTTCAGCAAGACGGCTGGCTTCCGCCACGACTCGATCGACGCCGCCAAAGCCGCGCTCGAAGGCCAGGCGAAGGCGCACGATTGGACCATCACCGCCACCGAGGACGCCGCCACCTTCAGCAGCGACGGACTCGCCGGCTACGACGCCGTCGTCTTCCTGATGACGACCGGTGACGTCCTCGACGCCGGGCAGCAGGACGCGCTGAAGGCCTACGTCGAGGCCGGCGGCGGCTTCGTCGGCATCCACTCGGCCACCGATACCGAGCACGATTGGGATTTCTTCGGCACGTTGGTCGGCGCCCGCTTCAAGGACCACACCTCGGCCGATACCGACGGCAAGGCCGTGGTGCTCGACCACGCCCACCCCTCGACCAAGGACCTGCCGGCGCTCTGGTCGCGCAAGGAGGAGTGGTACAACTTCAAGGAGTCGCCGACCGGCAAGGTCCACGTCCTGGTCAAGGTGAAGGACGGCGCCATGGGCCACGACCACCCGCACGCCTGGTGCCTGCCGGTGAGCAAGGGCCGCAGCTTCTACACCGCCGGTGGCCACAGCGCCGCGGCCTGGAGCGAGGCCGAATTCCTCGGCCACGTCGCCGGTGGCATCGACTGGGCGTCGGGCCGGCTCGGCGGTGATTGTGGCGCGACCATCGACAGCAAGTGGAAGCGTGAGACGGTGGCCGAGGGCCTCGACGCGCCGATGGAGCTCGAGATCGCCAGCAACGGCGACGCCTACGTCGTCCAGCGCAAGGGCAAGCTGCTGCGGCTGAAGAAGGGCGCCAGCAAATTCGAGGATGTCGGCACGTTGCCGGTCGAGACCGCGCACGAAGATGGCCTGCTCGGCCTCGCGCTCGACCCCGACTTCGCCAGCAACCAGCAGATCTGGCTCTACCACTCGATCAAGAGCCCGAGCGAGAACCGCCTCTCCAGCTTCCGCCTCGAGGGCGGCAAACTCGACGCCGCCAGCGAGAAGGTCGCGCTGAAGATCCCGGTCGAGCGCGCGCTCTGCTGCCACAGCTCCGGCGCGGTCGAGTTCGGCCCGAACCGCAACCTCTACCTCTCCACTGGCGACAACACCAACCCCTGGTCCACCGGCTACGCGCCGATCGACGGGCGCAAGGACAAGAGCGGCTACGACGCCCGCCGCAGCGCCGGCAACCCGGACGACCTGCGCGGCAAGATCTTGCGCGTCGTCGCCAAGGCCGACGGCTCGGTCGAGATCCCGAAAGACAACCTCTACCCCGAGGGCAAGGGCGGCCGCGGCGAGATCTTCGCCATCGGCGTGCGCAACCCCTTCCGCATGAAGGTCGACGCCAAGACCGGCCGGGTCTGGTGGTGCGAGACCGGCCCCGACGCCAAGGTCGACGACGCCGACAAGGGCCCGCAAGGCTACGACGAGATCAACTTCGCCGACGGCCCCGGCGCCTACGGCTGGCCCTTCTGCATCGCCGACAACAAGGCCTACGGCAAGGTCGACTTCGAGACCGACAAAGCCAGCGGCAAGTTCGATTGCAAGGGCCCGACCAACGACTCGCCGAATATCGCCAAGTCCGTGAAGCTGCCCGAGAGCCGCCCCGCCACCGTCTGGTACCCCTACAACGAAGAGCCCGCCTTCCCCGGCATCGTCCCCGGCGGCGCGCGCACCGCGCTCTTCGCGCTGATCCACCGTGGCGCCGCGGCCGGCGTGCCGCCCTTCTTCGAGGGCCTGCCGATCTACATGGATTGGAGCCGCAGCCAGTTCTACGGCATCCACCAGGGCACCGACGGCAAAGCGGTCGACGTCGTCCGCGTCTGGCCGAAGGTCGAGGTCGTGCAGCCGATCGATATCGACGTCGGCCCCGACGGGGTGCTCTACGTCCTCGAGTGGGGCAAGGGCTGGGAAGGCAACCAGGGCGCCCGCCTCTCGCGCTTGGTCTACACCCCGTAGCTCACCCGCCACCGCACCGACTCGCCGGCCCGGAACGGACGCACCCGCAGCGGTCCGTCCGCGCCGTCGCCGAAGGGCAGCGCCGAGGGCACGGCGACCTCCTCCTCGACCAGCGTCACCGTGCCTTCGTTGCGCGGCAGGCCGTGGAAATCGGCGAAATGCGCGCTGGCGAAGGCTTCGAGCCGGTCGAGCCGGCCCACGCTCTCGAAAGCCTCGGCGTAGAGCTGCAGCGCGACCGGCGCGGTATAGCTGCCGGCGCAGCCGCACTCGCTCTCCTTCCGCCCGACCTCGTGCGGCGCGCTGTCGGTGCCGAGCATGAAGCGCGGCGAGCCCGAGGTCGCGGCCTGCAGCAACGCCTCGCGATCGGCCCGGGTCTTGAGGATCGGCAGGCAGTAGAGGTGCGGCCGGATGCCCCCGACCAACATCGCGTTGCGGTCGATCAGCAGGTGGTGCGCCGTCAGCGTGGCGGCCACGCCTTCGCGCGCCGAGGCGACAAACGCGACCCCCGTCGCCGAGGTCACGTGCTCGAGCACCACGCGCAGCCGCGGGTGGCGCGCGACCAAGGGCGCCAGCGTCCGCTCGACGAAGACGGCCTCCCGGTCGAAGACGTCGACCTCCTCGTCGGTCACCTCGCCATGGATCAGCAGCGGCAAGCCGGCCTCCGCCATCGCCGCCAAGACCTCGTCGACCCGCGCGATCTCGCGCACGCCGGCGTCCGAATTGGTCGTCGCCCCCGCGGGATAGAGTTTGCAGCCGAAGACCCCCGCCGCCTTCGCCGCCGCCATCGCGTTCGGATCGGTCTGCTCGGTGAGGTAGAGCGTCATCAGCGGCTCGAAGGCCGCCGCCGCCGGTAGCGCCGCCACGATCCGCGCGCGGTAGGCCTGCGCATCGGCCGCCGTCCGCACCGGCGGCCGCAGGTTCGGCATCACCACCGCCCGGGCGAATTGCGCCGCCGTCGCGCCCACCACCGCAGCCAGCGCCTCGCCGTCGCGCAAGTGCAGGTGCGCGTCGTCGGGCCGGCGCAGCGTCAGCGTCCGTCCGGTCCGCTCTGGCATCTTTCCCGTCATCATCGTCCTCGCGTGCTTTCGTCGTCACCGATCGGGCAGAGCAACAAGCGCACCGCGCCGCCGCGGCGCACGTGCAGCACCGCGTTCTGCCGCAAGCGGACGCCCCAGGAAAGGGCCTGCTCCGGGTCCAGCCCCAAAGCGAGGCGATGCACCTCGTCCGGCCAGCGGTCCCGGCCCGCATTCGACCCCGGCCGCTCCGGCTCGCCGCCGACGCCCGGCCACGCCGTCACCCCGGCTGCCGCCAGCGTCGCATCCAGCGCCGCCCGCGCCGCCGCGTTCTCGGCCTCGGAGCAGAGCGCGCCGCGTGGATTGTCCGCCGCCAGCAAGGCCGCCTGCGCGAAGCCCGCCGCGTCGAGCGCGTCGTCGAGCGCGGGGCAGGGCGCGTCCACCCGCAGCCGAATCGCCGCCCCGCCGGGCGGAATGACTTCGTAGCGGGCCAGTCGGTACGCCTGCAGCAGCGCCGGGTCGAACTGGCTCACGAACTGCTGTTCAGGAGGGGAACGCGCGCCATGTGCTGCTCGACGGCTTTGGTGAAGTCACTACCGAGCCCTGCCTCGCGCACGAACTCGTCGCGAATTCGATGCCATGTGTCACGCACGGTCGAGGCCGCAGAGCCCACGCGCCTGACGAGATCCGCCTCGTCCATTTCGGCAAGGCGTGCCACCTTGCGCCACGATCGCGCGGACACGGCTGCGAAGGCCCTCGAGCCATTCAGCGGCAGCGCCAGTTCCTGCCGACCCAGAGCATCGGCGTAGGCCACGATGGAGAGCAGGTCGTAGGCCGGCGAGAGCCGAGCCTGGATGCCGTCGCCGTAGCGCAGTGACCAATTTTTGAGGTGGGCATCGGCGTTGCCGCAGGCCACGCAGAATACCAGGCGCAGCAGGAACTCGTCGAAGTCCTCTTCGCCGCAGAGGCGCAGCACCAGCGCAGCCAGTACCTCGTAGCTCGTGCCTTCGTACTTGCCCTGCACAGGTCGACCGAGCACCTGGGCGAAGTCCTCTTGGTGCACCCGGCCATGTTGCGTTCGGTCGAAGCGTTCGATGGCGAATGCGCGGCCAGCGTGGATCGGGACGTTCGCTGGCAGGCCGTGGAGGTCTGCCGTGTCGATGAGATCGATCGGAGGGGTTGTGATGCCGCAGGCTTCAGCCCAACGCATCGTCGCGAATTCATTTTCGCAAGCGTGGGGATAGACGGCATCTGGAGTCTTGACGAGCCAAGCCGACTCGCCCCGCGCGCCTTGGAGGACGAGCCCCCGATCTTTGTCGCGGCTCATCGACCACTTGGCTTGTATCCCGGCCAGCGCGAACGAGATCGCTCCATCCCTTCGATTCGCTGCCACGGGAGCGTGTTCCGGCTCTGCACCCTCCAAGTCGTGCTCAGCCCAGCCCATCGGAAGCACGCGCACCGCGCCGGGGAGATCGCGACCCATCTGTCGAAGGAGGTTGAAATCGTCCAACTGTTCGCCACCCATTTGCCGCGCTACGACGTCACGAAGGAAGCCCCCCTGCTCGGGCAATAGGTGCGAGAACCATGTCGGGACGGAGTCTTCGCTGATGCGTGCTCGATGCGGGTTCCGGTCTTCGAATTCCTGGCCGAGGATCGGCCGATGCGCGAGCGCGAGGTAGTCAGGGTCGAGTTGGAAGGAGCAGTGGTAGCGCTGCTGGCGAATCAGCGTGCCGACGCGTACGTCGCCGAGTCGGACCTCGAGTGCCTCGGCGTTCATGCCGCCTCGGTGCGTTCGGCTTCGCGCAGCAACCAGGCGATCGAGGGGCGATCGGATTGGTCCCATTCGGCGCGCGCATCGATGAAGCCGGATACGGCTGACGTGATGCGCTCGGCTCTGTTCCGAAGAACCGCAGCACCCTCGTCGGAGGTCAGGGGGACAAAGTCATCCGGCGTGAGGAAGTGGCTCGCAAGGACGGCGTGCGCACTTGCGTCCCCCTGCCTTGCTTCGTTGGTCCAGGTACAAAGCAAGTGGTTGCGCGTCTGGCGTGACAGCCTTGGTTGTATCAGGCGGTTTGCGAGTGAGCCGTGAAGGGTTCCGGCAAGGTCTTTGTCTGTCTCGATCCGCCCGTCGCAGGCTCCTGTGCCCAGGTCGGCAAAGAGTGCGGCGATGTCCAGCCTGGTACCATCTCGTAGGTCCCTTGGGCCCGCCGCAGCCAGTACCGTGAGGCCGACCCGGTTGTTCTTCCGGCGAGGGCTCAAGCTGTCCAATCCGATTGCGACGCGCTGCTTCGGCACCTGTTCCAGCAGTCGCTGCACCGACGCCTCCTCGTCCCCCTCGACGGCGGCCGACATCGCGCGAACGCGCGAGCGGTCCCCAGCGGCGAAGACCCCGTGCGCGCAGCCTCGCCAGAACCAGCGCCTTAGCAGCCGCAGCGACCGCGCCGACGGCTGCGGAAAGCGATGGAAGAATCGGGTCAGGTAGGCAACCGGCAGGTCGTAGGGCAGCAGCGGCGCCGCGATGATGTCGCAGTCGTCGCGGAGGAAGGTGAGCGCTCTGGTCAGCGCCTGGACGACTTGGGGCAACGACTGCTGCACGGCAGTCGATTCGAGTTCCTGCACCGACGACCGGATATGCGTCAGGTCCTTGTCCGCGACGGCGAGCAGCGACTTCAGCACCCAGTTGTGGTCGAGCTCCGCAAAGCCCAACTCGCGCGCGACGTGCGCCGCGCCCTCGACCAGTGCGTCCGTGCCGCCGATGGCGCCGCCGTGTAGGCCTTTGAAGACCTCGTCGGGCGACATCTTCTGGCCGGTCGTGTTGGTGCGCTCGTAGATGGCGCGTGCGACGTCCTCGGAGTCGGTCTGCACGACGAAGGTATTGAGCTTGTAGTCGAGGATCGTGCGCGCGAAGCGCCTCGCAGACTCGACCTCCTCCTTCGTTCCCCCGGCGCTGCGAAAGGCATCACCCCAATCCATCAAGCGGACCATGTCGCCGACGCAATGCATGGGCAGCCAATGCGCTGGTGGCTCCGCGCCACGGCCCGTGTGTCGTGCGAATTCGCGGGTGCGGACGTCCCAATAGAGCGCGAAGCGTTGATCGGCACCCCAGAGTCCGTCCTCCGGTGCGAGCAGGGTCAGGGCCAATGAAGCCACGCGATGCTGACCGTCGATCACGAACCAGGCACGCGGATCGGCCTCGACCGACTGCACCCACGGCCCCCAGAACTGGCGATCCGCCGGCGCGCCCTTTTCCCAGAACAACAGCACACCGATCGGGAAGCCGTTGAGCAGGCTGTCGAAGAGCAGCTCGACGTCACTCGCCTTCCACAGCAGCGAACGCTGGAAATGCGGCATCCGCAACTTGCCCTGCGTGACCTTCTTCAGCAGCTCTTCGACCGAGAACACCGCCGCATCGAGAGTCTTCGATTCTCCGAGTAGCTTGGACATTCCTGCCTCCCGCGCGCGCTGCAGCGTGGGTCGACGTCCACGTTCACGGCGTCGTTCGAGCATGCGGGGAGCAGGTCTGGCCGGTCAACGCCGGGCCATTTGCCTGCGTCTTCCCCGTGGCGGTTGGTCCTTCGTCATGAACGCTGGATCAGATCGCCTCGAGAGCTCTGGGCGGCCATTGAGACCAATCGTCGATGAACCGCGTGAGGTCCTGCGTACCGAGCATCAACGCACGGCCGTCCACGCCGAGTCGGATGCGGAAATTCACGCTGTCCGATCGAGCACGCGCGTTCGACTTCCGACGGACCTGATCCAGGTCCAGCAGCGTCTGGCGCTCGATCAGCAGCGTCGGGCCCCACCCGTCGTGAAGCCGAATCAAGAACGCATAGGTCAACTCGACGTCGGACGGTGTCTCGAGCTGCTGACGCCTCGTCGTGAACTGGACGTCGCAACCGCGTTCACCACCTGGCGACCAGCCGGCGGGGACGCGAGCGGTCTTCACCTGCACCCGCCAGACCTCGCGACTACCGTCGTTGACCACGAGCACGTCGTCGCCCACAGAGCGCTCTCGCTCATGCGGCGCGCGGAGCTCGATGCTTCCAACTCTTGCCGGACGCAGCGTCGTAGAAGCTGACGTCTGCAACGCGCGCAAGGCGGTCCACTGAGAGCCCGGTCAGCAAGAGGATGATCTGTTCTTCGATCGATCCGTGCGTCTCTTCGTAGTCCGCCTTGGTGTCGAACGAAATCGAGACTTTCCGCAGCGGTTGCGCTCCTTCGAACTCGCGCAAGAGGTCGAGGTCGCGGTTGCTCAGCTCATAAATGACGCCGTCGCGCTTGTTTCCGACGTGGATGACGATGGTGTGCTTCATGGCTCCCAACCTTCAGGTCCACCGCGACCCACCTTCAGACCCAACGCGCGCTCGAACGCGGCGCGAGATCAACGTAGGCCGGGCTCCCGGGTCGGTCAACCGACACCACGGATCGGACCGGTCCAGGCAAGATGGTCCGCATCCGGATGGTCAAACGCCCAACTCAGGCAAGCCTCGCACGATCCGCATCGTCTCCAAGCTCACCGTCACCACACGGAGGAAGAGCTCGAGCGGATAGCGTGGGTTGCCCATCGTCTCGGTGGCCCAATCGTTGGCGTCGTTGACGATGCCGCTCGCCTTGTCGACCCGCACCGCCTGCCGCTCGACCACCCAATCCAGCGCCGGCTTGCCGTTGACCACGTAGTCGTAGGCCTGCAGCGGGATGTCGCGCACCGTAATTCGTCGGTTGTAGTGCAGCACGCTGCGGTCGACCTCCTTGCCGCGCTTGCCGTAGCGCATCTTCTCGACGCGATGGTCCGCGTCGGTCAGTAGCTTGCCGCCGCTGTCGATGGTCGCAGAGAAAGGCTCGACCTCGTCGTAGCCCAGGTGCAGCGCCGCGAGCTCCCGCCCGGCCTCGACGAAGGCCCAGAACGCCTCGGCGCTGCCGACAGCAGGAATCCGCGGCAGCTCGCGGCTGAGGTTGTCGGCGTAGCGCTCCCGGTATTCCGGCGAGTGGAGCAGACCGTAGACGTAGTCGAAGAGGTCGTCCTTGCTGATGCGCTCGCCGGGGTAGGCGGTGCGGAAGTGGTGCAGGCCGGCGTCGGTGATGGCGTCGTGGCGGGTCGTGGTTGCCGGGGTTGCGGAGGCAAAGAGCCCGAACTGGCGGCCGCCCGCGCTCGGCTCTCCGTTTCGTTCGTGGTAGCGGGGGAAGAACTGAGAGCCGTTCATGTCCACTGCGTGCAGCGATGGGACGCAGTCGGTCATCAATACCGAGAATCCGCCGCGCATGCTCGGTGCGGTGACGCCGATCGCGCGATTGCCGGGTCGTTCGTTGGGGAAGAGCGACGGCAGCAGGTACACCATCTCGTTCAGCCGTCGGCTGAAGTAGAGGTGCTGGCGAAAAAAGGGACGGTAAAGTGAGGGCACGACGGTTCCCTCGGCGAAGGCAAGCGGCTTGCGGCTCGCCAAGTCCTTGCTCAGCGCCCGGGTCCAATTCATCTCGCGCTCGTCGGCCAGCATCCACGCATCGATTTCGGTGGCGAGGTCGTCCTCCCGCACGTCGCCACGGTCCAGCGCCTGCTGGAGCGAATGTACGCAGCCGTTGAAGTTGCGCACCAACCGCTCGACGTTCTTGCGCAAGGCCGCGTTCGAGCTGTTGTAGACCCAGGCATCCCGCTGCGACTTCAGCCCGTTCGAATAGAGCTCGAAGAGCGCGTCGGCGCGTTCACCCTTGCGAGAGCCCAGCGGCAAGTACGACCCGAAGTCCTCGCTGCGCTGGTTCGCCCAGTCCCCGTGTTCGTTCGGCTCGATCTGCGTCCAGCCCTCGGCAGCTGCAATCCCGGCGACGCTGCCGAAGCCGGAGACGCGTCGGAGCTTCTCCTCGCGGTCGAGGTAGTCACCGACGTCGTGCCAGTGGATTGTGCCGTGCCCATCGGCGGCAGGGTCTTTGACCAAGATGGTGATCGCCACCGGCGTCCGCGAGCCCTGTCCGAAGATCTTGCCACCTTCTCGTCTCGATACTTCTCCCTGGGTGCGCTGGTTCCCCCGCAAGTGAAAGACGTAGATCGAGCTGAATTCCTCGACCAAGCATTTGCGCATCCCATCCGCGGCGTTGGCGTCGAGGAAGCCGGCATTGGTGACGAAGCCGATCACGCCGCGCTCGCCGATCCGGTCCGAGGCCCAGCGAATTCCCCGGATATACGAGTCATAGAGCGCGTTCTTGTTGCTCGCCTCGGACCGCGCCGCATACGTCTCGCGAATCCGCTCGTCCAATGCCTCGTACGCAACGTTCTGGTTGTTGTCGTTGGCGCTACGCTGCCCGGCCGAATAGGGCGGGTTGCCGACGATGACGCGGATGGTCTCGCGGTCTTGCGCCAGGACCCGGCCCTGGTTGCCGCCCACGGCGTCCGACTGCGCGCCGCGCGCCCCGAAGCTCTGAAAGGTATCGCGCAGGCAGATCCCCGGGAACGGCGTATACGCCGTGGCGGCGCGGCCGTGGTAGACCGCCTCGACGTTGACCGCTGCGATATAGTAGGCCAACAGCACGATCTCGTTGGCGTGCAGCTCACGCTCGTATTTCCGCTGCAGGTCCGCGTCTGCGATCAGGTCGAGCTGCAGCAGCCGCGCCAAGAAGGTGCCGGTTCCCGTGAAGGGGTCGAGTACGTGGACGCCCTCGCTGCTGATCGACTCATCGAAGTGCTCCCGCAGCACCGCATCGACGCTGCGCAACACGAAGTCCACCACCTCGACCGGCGTGTAGACGATGCCCAGCCGCTCGGCCATGCGCGGGAAGGCGAAGCGGAAGAACTTGTCGTAGAGCTCGAGGATGACCTTCTGCCGGGCCTCGGCGGTGTCCAGGCCCTCGGCCCGGCGGCGGACGCTGGCGTAGAAGCGATCGAGCGTCTCACGCTCGGCCCCCAGGTTGTGCGCCTCGAGCACGTCGACGACGCGCTGCATCGCGACCGAGACCGGGTTCTGCGCCGCGAAGCTGTCGTCGCCGAAGAGCGCCTCGAAGACCGGCCGGGTGATCAGGTGTTGGGCCAACATCTCGATGACCTGCGCATCGTCGACGGCAGGGTTGAGGTCGCGGCGCAGCCAACTCGCGAGTGCATCGAACGCCTGCCGCTCCTTTCGTAGCGTCTCGTCGGCGAGGATCGCCTCGATCCGGGTGATGTGCGTCTGCGCGATCTGGGCGATATCGCGCGCCCAATCCTCCCAGTGGTGGCGGTTGCCGCACTTCTCGACGACCTTGGCGTAGATCGCGCGCTCGAGGTCGGTGATCTCGAATTCCCACGTCGTCTGTCGATCCGGGCCGCCCGCTTCGGGCGGCGCCCGCCCGATCGTGGTCCCGCCCTTGCCGTCATCGGCCGTGGAGCCGGCTTTGCCGTCGCGTGCTGCCGTGCGCAGAAGGTCGGGCAGCTTGTCGCTGACGGCGATGACCTCCATCTTGCCGCGGTCCGGCCCGACCAACTCCATCCGGTTGACCATCGCGTCGAAGCGATCGTCATGTGAGCGCAGCGCCTGCAACACCTGCCAGACCACGCGATAGGTCTTGTTGTCGTTCAGCGCCTGCTCGGCCGGGATCCCGGCCGGCACGACCACCGGCAGCACCACATACCC